>JAMCYO010000019.1 GCA_023473395.1 Candidatus Martarchaeota archaeon
GTTTAGCTATGACCTCTTTTCGGAGCAGGGTAAGGGCAAAAGGCCTTTGTATTCTACAGGTCCATCAGGAAAGAGCATGGATTTCGGCGGTGCCGACATAGCCATAAACACCATCGACGCAAGGCAGAGCTATGAGCAGTCCATAGTCAGGCTCGCAATAACCCTGCTAGGCGGCCCTGCATATTCCGATAGCATAAAGCACGTTGCCTACGGAGTCGTAGACCTGGAAGGCGCCTCCCTTTCCGGGAGAAAGGGCACGTGGGTTGGTTACACTTGCGACGACCTGCTCAGGGAGGCAGAAGAAAAGGCTTCCAAGCTAATAACCGACAGGTTCAAGCTCAGCGAGGAGGAGAAATCAACGGTATCGTTAAACGTTGCGCTTTCTGCGATAAAATACGAGTTCCTTAAGCTTTCTAACGAGAAAAACCTCGTGTTTTCTTGGGAACGCGCATTGAACTTCGAGGGCAATTCGGGGCCGTATTGCGAATACATGCATGCCAGGGCCCAGCGCATACTCGAAAACGCAAGCAAAGAACACATAAATGGCCCAAGCCCCGACTATAACATATCTGATGTGGAATTCGAACTCGTAAAGAGGATATCATATGCACAAGAAGTCCTGGAAAAGAGCGCCAGGGAATGCAGGCCAAATTCAATAGTCGAATACCTGACGTCATTGGCAACCGATTTCGGCAAGTTCTACGAGAACGTATCTATACTCAAAGCAAAGGAAGGCGTTGAAAGGGATTCGAGGCTTGCAATAACCATGGCTTTTGCAAAGCTGAGCGCCGAGCTGCTTGAGGCATTGGGCATAAGGCCCGTAAGCCGCATGTGAAAACAAAGTTATAAATCATTTAATTATAAATTTTCTCTGCCTTACATGAATAATGTGCGGGCCCGTAGCTCAGCTTGGATAGAGCGGCACCCTCCTAAGGTGAAGGTCGCGGGTTCAAAATTTTCACGGAAATATCCGTATCATGGAATTCCCGCCGGGCCCGCGTAAGGAGTGTGGTTTTTATGGAAAGCAAGAAAAAGGCAAGGGCAAACGGCAATGCGGAAAAGGAGCCTGTATTCCTGGTAAAGAAGGCTTCAAGATTCGGGGGGCTGGACTATCTCCACATCGCGCTGATAGTTTTGGTAGTTGTACTTGTGGCTTTGGCATTTTCCTTGGCCAATTTCAAATCGGTGATAGTCTGCCAGTACGGGATGTCTGTCAACGGCACGTGCATAACCCCTAAATACAATCAGTCGCAGGTGCTGAATGCTGCTGCAAAGGTGCTCGCAAATTACCAGTACATAAACTCAACGCTTTCGATATTAACATATTATTCGCTGATAAACCAGTCAAAGGTTTCTTACCAGCCTTCCACGAACACTTGGTCTGTAATAACGCCTTACCGCGACCCTTATACAAACACTACGCTTAACGTTTCGATGGAATTCTACGGCTCGAACCTTAGCCTTGAAACTCCTTTCATACAGATGCTTAAGCCGAAGATAATCTCAAACAACAGCGTAGTAGCCCAGGGCGTCCTTGGTATAAACGGCAAGACTACGTGCGTTTCAAACACACCAGAGCCGGTTTACCTTATAACGGACCCTTATGCTCCCGGTGCAATTAGCAGCATAATGCAGGCCATAAACATGAGCAGGAACTACTCAAAGGAAATAAACATGAGCTACAAGTTCGTTTTCTCCGGCTATTCGATAAGCCACTACAAGACATACGGCGAGCAGGAGACCCAGCTGCTTGGCGCGTATCTCGCCTGCGGATCGGTACAGCAAAACTTCACAAAATTCATGGGCATACTTAGCAACGTCTATAATGGCGAGCCTATATCCAACACCACATTGTACTCAATGGCCCAAGGGGCAGGGTTCAATATGAGCTCGTTCGGCGACTGTATGGTCAATGCGCCTGCAACGCTCTCTGCTCAAGCAGAGCTTGCGAGCTTCTACGGCATAACAACAACTCCTGTATTCATAGCGAACTGCAAGTATGAGGCGATACCTGCAACTGCGAACGAGCTGCTGAATTATTCGCTAAGCCAGCTGAAGGGCTAATTGGGGAAGATGCATTGCATATAATTGCCGGAGTCGATACGGGCAAGACCGTTGCGGTCTCATGCTTAGACCTCAACGGCTCGCTCATATATTCAAACCACATGAAAAGCGGCGGCGAGGCTTGGATAATAAAAAGCCTTAGGGAAACCGGAATACCGAGCATAATTGCTAGCGACAAAAGGACAAGGGGCGAGATGATAAGGAAGATAGGCTCTGCCTTCAACGCAGTGCTTTTCATGCCAAAAGAAAACATAATGCTTGTCGAGAAGCGCCAGTTCGCGCACATGAAGTCGATAAAGGACCCGCACGAGAGGGACGCCTACGTGGCAGCGATAAAAGCTTATAATTATTATGCTAATAAGCTTAAACAGGCGAAACACAAAGCAAAAGGAAAGGACCTGGCAGATATTGATGAAATACTTTCAAAGGTAATTATGAAGTATTCGATAAGCGAGGCTATGGCGAACAAGAAACCAAACAGGCTTTCCAAAAAGAACGTGTGGGGCTAAAGGCGATTATTTGAGAACTGCGAAGATGAGGAAGGTTGAGCGCACAGCCATAAAGAGAAGGGCCAAGGCGGTATCCACAACTACCACGACAAGAATAATGAACATGTCGAACCTGACTTCCGTAAAGTCTATTCTCATGGCTATGCAGGTTTCTTTGAAATACGCCGATGCAGTCTTTTCAAATTCCCCAGGAAACAAGAACAGGATAAAGAGGATAAAACTCTACATATCGAGGCTCAGCGCCCTTTCGGATTCGATGCATACCGATAGATACATAGACCCGGAGATTTTTTACAAGGAACTCAGGCTCGCCGCCATAGCCTACGTGAACCTTTTCTACGGTGCCACCAAGGTGGACAGGGCAGCCTTCATGTCCTCGTGCATGAGCGACAGCTTCGGCAAGTCCGTAAGCCCTTCCAACAACATAATACTTCTTCCGTCAATGCTGGCGGAAAACGGCGTGCCGATAGGCAAGGCCTCGTTCAGCATATTGACCGGAGTGCATAGGAAGTCCTTCATGACCATAAAGCAGGCCATAAAGTCTTCTGCAAGCATAGAGCTCTTCAGGAACTCCGCAGCTATGGGCTCGAACGGGGTAATAAACCTTGACCGCCTCAACAAAAGCATACAAGAAATCGACGGGATGATTGAGAACATGCATGGGCTTTTGAAGAATTACGAGCTGGTCGAAGCCAAAAAGCTGGAGCTTGTCAATGAAATGTGCGAGATAGGCGAAACTTCGGGTTTCCCAGTCGAGGCGCTGGTCGAGTCTGTAACTGCGCCATACGGAATAAGGAACTTCCGGACAATGAGGAAATAAAAAAGCAGAATTTATTAATAGTTAAGCGCATAAACACTTATGCGCTCCCGTCGTCTAGTCCGGTCAAGGACGCAGGCCTCTCAAGTCTGAAACTCGGGTTCAAATCCCGGCGGGAGCAAACGATTTTGGGGTTATATATAAGAACGAGAAATGTCCCATTTTTCCAACAAAGTTTTAGCAACTGGTTACTTCTGCATATTACTAAAACTTTAACTTATACATAGTAACTACGATTGAAATTAGTATCGAAAACAAAAATGATATAGAAATAGCTAACATTCCAAAAACAATAAATTGAATTTCAGGTATTGCATTATTAATTAGATAAGCCATCAGTAGTAAAATTATGGAAAAAATGCCATAAGCCTCAGTGAGTTTGAATCGACGAATTATCTCTTTAGCCATATACTCATCTTTTTTCTCAATTTCATATATAAAATTGAAAAGCACAGGTGTTAGCGAGACAAAAATACCATCAAATTCTAGAATAAATCCAAATTCCGAAGCGAGATTATTACTTTTTACGAATAGATATGCAATACTAACCCCAAATAAAGCAATTAAAAGTAACTTTACATTACCAGAAACTAGTCTTGTAAAAAGCACATAAACGAAGTATATAACTATTGTGTAAGACAGATAAAGCGTCAGTATAACTGATAGCACCGTTGTAGGAATATAATAGTTTAAATGAACATAAGGTAGTGCATACTCGAAAACAAGGAAAGGTAATAATTGCAGAAGCCATATTGTAGTGAAAAATAATACTTTTAAAAAGAAAGATACCCAAATTTCTTCATAAAGATCCGATATAGCTTTTCGAAATTTTATTACATAAACTGCAAATGGTAAAAAGGAGGTTAAACTATATGCATAATAAGAATAATTTCCTAAAATAAGAATATTCTCACTTAATAAAAGCCCTAAAAATAAAAGCAATACAAACTCAATTGCAAGCACAAGCAAATAAAATCCAAAAAGTTTCTTAATTCCCTCTGGGTTCTGATAGTTTGGCACAGTATTCATATTCTCACTTATAAAATCCTTTTCCTCTATCAACCAACCATTTAGCCCCTCTTGGCCATACCCAAATCAGACCTAAAGCAAAGAATACTGCCCCTGTTATTATGCCAACGAAGAACCAAAATATGCCAGAGAACAAGAAACCGAAATCGGAAACGCTTGAAACGGCTTTGTGGTAGCTGTTAAGGTAAGTTATGTAAGATAAGGTAAAAATGGCTAAAGCTATTATTATGAAAACTGAACCGAATATTTGTTTTAGTTTAGTCATAAGATCAATGTTTACCTTTCAACCTAATGGTATTAATAACTTTCCAATTTCTATTGCCATAAAATAGAAACCTAAAAGTTATAGTAATATAAATATTAATATTTACATTGTAGAAAAGTATAAATATCTTGCACTAAAATTATATACATGATGGGAATCGCAGTTAACGGTAGCAATGATTTACCTTATTCCTTGGAAAAGAAATACAGGCGCCTGTTGCTGTATGCAAGGATAAGCACCCTGGCAATGCTAGATTATTACGGCAAGGACGGCTTGTCTTACCAAGACATAAAAGGCGCGCTGAATCTTGAAGACGGCTCATTGGCCCCAAATCTTCTATGGCTCAAAAATAACCACTATATCAAGTCCGAAGAGGTAAAAGTGGAAAACAAGCAAATAACCGCTTATTACATCGAAGAAAAGGGCTCGAAAGCTTACAAGGAAATAAAATCGTGGCTGAACAATATACTGCATTTGCAAGATTAAAAACATGGGATATGCATGGAGGGTAGAACTGAAGAATTTATAGCGTACTTAAACCTATTGGGCATAAAGATAGACAGCAGCAATTTCGAGCATAGGATAAAGGCCCAAAAGCTGGCTTATATAATACAGAAGCTAGTGGGCAAGGAGCTATATCCTGACTTCAACTTTTATATAAAGGGCCCGTATTCGCCGGAATTGGCTAAAGAATATTTTGACCGCAAAGAAGACTTCGCAAACGGGTCAAGCAAAAAAAAGCTAAGCGAAGGGGATATTAACAAATTAAGCCATGCTATACAGCTGCTCAAAAGATTGGATCCGAAGGAATTGGAAGTTGTGGCTAGCCTTCTTTGGCTCAAGGAGAAGGGCTTCGACGAAACACAGTCAGAAAACAAGCTTCACGAACTGAAGCCTTATCTAAAAATGGAAGAGATATGGAAAGGCTCCAACACTTTGAAGAAGCTTTTATTAAATGAAAAGCTAAGGGCCTCGATAATGGATTCGCTGAAAAATGAAACGCGCGACTGGGACAAATTGAGCAACGAAACTTTGGAAAAGCTCGAGCAGTGAGTTGGTGGAAGAATACAGCATCTACAATGTTGATTTCGGCATGGGCGAGGGCCATGAGCAGAGCTATTCAAGGCCTGCCATAATCTTTAAGGACATAAGCGAGCTGAGGATGTGCTTGGTCATACCGCTAACCAGCAATCTGGAACGCCTTGCGCTTCCTTATACAATTCAGATAAGAAGGACGGACACCACAAATCTGGACAAAGAAAGCGTTGCCCTGATATTCCAATTAAGGGCCATAGCTTATAATAGGCTAATCGGCAGTGGAATAGGCAGGCTAGATGCCCAGCAAATAGCAAAAATAAAGTCGATGGTCAAGGATATGCTCTCAATCTAAACCATCATCCAAACATGCGAATGCATATCGGCAAAGCATCGGCTCGATTACGATAACTACGGTTTAAAAGCAAGATAATACAAAATAATACTTTGCCAATTTGTCATAGGTATAAAAACTTAAACGCACAAAACTAAGGGGTCTTACAATGGCTGAAAAGATAATAATGGCTACGATAGACGATGAAGGTTCCCTTACTGGTGTAGGGCGCGCCCCCAAAGTCGCTATAATCAAAGAAAGCAATGGGAAGGTTGAAAGCATAGAAGAGATAGATGTAAAATGGGGCGAATCCCACGAAAGAGAACAGGAAGGACTGCACCATGCGTCCATAGCCAAGTTCATAAAAGAGCACAATGTCAATGAGGTAGTCGCCGCAGGAGCTGGGCCCAACATGCAGGGCATGCTGGGAAGGTTGAAAGTCGTGTTAAGGTTCGGCAGTGGCAATTACAAGCAGCTCTTTCCTGCGGATTGACAAGAAATAAACCAACGACGTTAATACCGACGTTAATACTCAAGGCTGCAAAATAGCTTTGGGCCTTTTTGAGAGCATAGAATATTAATTTTTGTTTTATAATACTCACTGCACGGGCCCGTAGTCGATTGGTAAGACGTTCCCCTCACACGGGAAAGACACGGAGTTCGATTCTCCGCGGGCCCACTGGCGAATGTAGTGGATGAGTTTAAGGCCGAAGAGAGCAAGAACACAAAAACCATAGCAGAGATTTACAAGCGTTTCGTAAGTGCATTATCATACGATGGCGTTATAGTCTTTTCGGGCTCAGCCATAACTCTATTGTGCGATCCCGAAAGGAAGCTTAAGGATATAGACGTAATAATCCTGGACAAAGGCGCCGTAGAAGCTGCAGACGAGAAAAAAATGAAAGAAGCAGGCTTCTCTATTGTAAAAAACAAAGGCAAGGCAGTAGCCTTACTTGACGAGGAATACCATGTAAGCATAGATTCTGACGTAAGCGATGAAAAAGAAAGGGAAATTAAGGAAGGCATAACACTTAAGGTTGGCCCGTTACCTGAAGGTCGTACGCTGATAGGAATTCCAATAAACAAGGTAATAGAAAACATTGTAATTGTGAATTGCAACGGCATACGCATAAATGTTGCTTCGCCAGCAATAGAAATAATCCTCAAGTACAACCTTTGGTTGAAAAGGGGTTCAGGAAATCTAGGGTCAAAGGACGCGATTGACATATGCAAACTGGTAAAAAAGTTCTATGGCTCTCCCGAGAAGTTTATAAAATCCGAGTCGAGGCTTGTAGTCTCGGCGATGTCAAGCAAATATTTGAAATTTTTGCAAAAAGATTTAAAGCCCATATTCGAAAACAATAATCAAGCTTAAGCACCAACCAATTCTGTTTCCAATCGTTGGATGCAAAACCATCTGTGGTCAATGCGCATTAGGGATGTTCCTGCTTGGAGTAATGCCCTGAATAGCTCCCTTTGCCTTTCACTTCTTCTAATATTATCTGGCAGATTTTTACCCCTGGCTTGAGCCTGAGCTTTACCTTCGAGAGGTTTGCTATTTCCAATACTACTTTTCCATTGCTCCCTGGCTGCACAAACCCACTGCTTACGTGTACGAGCAGGCCTATCCTTGCGAACCTGGAGCGCCCCTCTATCCTTCCGGATACATTTTGCGGAAGCGTTATCACCTCTTCTGTTATGCCGTTTATGAAATCCCCGGGCTCCATGATTATGCCTTCTTTTTTATCTGCGGTCATAACAGAGCTTATCGTATTGTGGCTGAGCTCTTCGGATACGTCGAGAATCCCTTTCTGCTCCTCGAAAACCCTGAACTCGTTTCCAAGGTGCAGGTCTATAGACCCTGCACCCACTTGCGATTTTTCGAATGGTAAAATCCTTAGGCGGCCATCTTCCACCATTTTAAGTATCTCAGATTTAGCTAACACTGCCAAAGCCAACACCAATCAAGTAACATGGACCTTTGAGTTGAAATAATCCATAAACATTTTCTCAATTGCCTTTTTTGAGCTTTCCAAGCTTGCCCTGAGCTCTGCTTCTCTTTCAGCCCTTTGCCTCTTGGTTCTCGCTTCGGATTCAATGCTGCTCGCCCTCTTCTGCAATCCATAAAGCTCGTTCTTGTATTCCGCCATCCTTTGTACAGCTTCCTTCTTTTGTTCTTCTATCGAGCCTGCTTCGGCTATAGCAGAGTCTATACCAGAATCTATTGCATCGTCTATCTGTTCCAATATCTGGGCATCGTTGTCAACGCTTATAGTCTTGTCCGCTATCTTAGATCTCATATCCTTCAACGCCGCCATGAATCCCGAATATGAGATTTCATTAGAAAGCTCCTTTAATGGGGCTCCCAGTTGCTGTGAAAGCCTGTGCTTTTTGGTGTCCAAGTGGTCGTATTTGCGCGCCGGCCTTTCAAGCGGCTTTAGCACAATCTCAATTTCTGCGGCTATCGAATGCAACTTTCTGTCGTACTCGTTTATCCGAGATTCCGTTTCCGCTATTTCTCCCTTTATCTTTGCGATCTCATGGTCAAGCCCCGACGGCTTTTCGGAATCCTCAATATTGCCTACGCCAATTATGCTATGCAGTTCATTTCCGAGCCGAATCACGTTGTTTATCTCGTCTTTCAATGCAGTATAAGACCTAAAGCCCTGTTCCCCTCTTGCCAATTCGTATTCCAAATCCTTCAGCGCCTTTTCTATGTTGGAGAACGGTTTCTTGAAGAATTTCATTTCATCGGAGTAGCCCATAACAACTCCTCTGAAATTGGAGTTTATAGAAAGCACCCTGGAAACAAAATCCGCGAACAAAAGCTGGAATGCCCTCAATTCTTCGTACCTTGTATCGTACCTTATTGCGGCTATTTCGGAATTTAAAGAGGTTACTGCGTTTCGCAGCGATTCCACATATTTAGGCTTCTGCGTTTTTATGAAACTCACGCTCATTCTGCCTGCAAATTCCTCGTCAGGGTCTTTTTCGACACCTTCGAACTTTGTTATCGCAGTCGAAAATTCTTCAATGTAATTTACGAGCCTTGTGGTGACTGCGGTACACCTTGCGTTTAAATTAGAAATGGAACTGTCGAACATCTTTTTCAGGTAGTCGTAGCACGAATCTATTGCAAGATCTACCTGCTTCTGCTCCCTGTTGAAAAAAGACATCTCAGTGACCTTGGTTTTCCGATTCGTAAAAAATCCTGTGCCTTGGCTGTCCTTCAACTATGTCCTTTGCAGAGCTTGTCACAGAATGGAAGGCATCGCTCCTTACGAAATCCATGAAGCTTTCGGTGTTATCCCATTCGCTGTATATCATGTACTCGTTCGGGTTTTCCGTTTCCTTGTAAAGCTTCGCCGTCTTGAACCCCTTTCCCTTCGAAAGGTAATCCTTTACCTCCTTGAATTTGCTTTCAAACTCCGTCTCATGGCCATGCTTTATCCTGTAATACAATCCAACGTTTATCACATCAACACCATTGGTGTTTTCGATTTAATACTTATAACACTTGCCTTATTGTTGGCCTTTTCCATGCAGCAAAAGGGTTAAATTATTAGCCCATTAAATAGATATGCTTTTTTAGAATGCGATCGTAGTCTAGCCTGGTAGGACATTGCCTTGCCAAGGCAGTAA
>JAMCYO010000002.1 GCA_023473395.1 Candidatus Martarchaeota archaeon
ACCTTATAAGGAAGATGATAACTGACAGGCCTGAACTGAATGATATCCCCGTAATATTCAACGCCGATTTCGGGCACACTAGCCCGATGGCAACCTTCCCGATAGGAGGAATTGCTGAGATAGAAGCAGCTAATGGCAAAGCACGCATAAGAATTGTCAAGCATTAGCTAATGCAAGCCCAATATATAGCAGTATCTAAGAAAAAGCCCCAAATTTTCGAAGTATCTCAACAACGAATATGTACAAAACTGACATCCTCTCCTATCCGAAGGATAGGAGGTTCCTTTCTGCTTGGTCGTAGTATCCGTACCTTACGCGTTTCAGGAATTTTAACACAGTACCTACGACAAGCAATGTCCCAAGCAGTTTAAGCCTTCTTGTAAATGGCAATGCCCATTCACAGCGCTCCCATTTGCTTTAACCCTGCATCGGCGATTACTCTGTTTATTTCCTCCCTAATGCCTGTTTGCGATTGTCAATTACAATAGAAAGACGTAAATACATTATATTGAATAGACATTTTAGTGGTTCGAATGAAAGCAACCAAAGTGGGAGTGGTAGGTATAAGCGCAGTGTTGCTGACACTGCTTATGAGCACTGCAGTAGCTGCAGGTCAGAACCAGTACGGACCGAGTTTCCCGATAAGTGCATGCGGGAACATACACGGTGCATTCGCCAACATCAATGGAAACTTTAGCTGGATATCGACTTATGCGGTAGCAGACCATGGCGTAGGCAGTACAGGTTCTGCAAATTCCGGTGCGTCAACTGTATGCGTGGCGCAGATGGGTCACTGAAGTGAATTTACAGTAGGTGTCGAAAATGAAAACTCTAATAGGTCTGTTGATAATAGGGACGTTTATGGCTTTGATGTCTGTAGTTGTCATTGCATCGGCGCAAAACGTGCACATATCCTACAACTCCGCGCCATTTGCATTGCACACTACGGACAATGACTTCCTTTGGACATCTGTTAATACTTATTATGCGCCTGCTTCGCCGTTCGGGACATGGTCCGCGACTCCAGAAGGATGCTATGCTAGCGTTCCAGGCACTGGAATATGCGCCTCGCCTTTGGGTACAAATGGTTATGCAAATCTAGGAATATCCGAAGACTTTGGAATATTGTCTATGAATGGCAGCATGCTGCAGAATTCGACATATCATTATAAGTTCAAATTGCAGTCCAACGGCCTATGGGTAATGACGCCGAGCGTGACGCCGTACTCCCTTGGCAACGGCTTGATGATGTTGTTCTACCAAAGAGGGGAACTGAACTTTGGCGGGATGTCACCGAATCAAAACGACTTTGTGAATGGTACGTATGTGAACTGGGAAGTAGTCAAGGCTCCGAAATCTAAGGCGTCTGAAGTACTGGCTATGTTCCCCGATGCATCATACCAACCATCGGTAAGCGGATGGATTGTCGGCATGGAGGTTACATTCATGGAAAACCAGTGCTATCCAAGCTCATGTCCAATACCATCGAGCTACTTCGGCATGGCATTTCCGGCAAACACGGCGAATCAATTGAATATGGCTCCAGAACCGCAGGGACAGCCAGTCACAATAACATATACTGCAAATGGAATCTCAAGTTCCGTCGAGCTGAAATAATCCGACAAATTTCTTGCAGGGGCATGCGCCCCTGCTATTTTTTACAACTTTAACGGCATAGATAAAAAATATTTTCCGGTTTAATAGGTTAAGTCATTTTAACCAAATAAGCCCATTATAATAATATGTTAGAATATCTAATATATTTTTAGTTATAAAAGTAACCGTAAAGGTATAAATATCTGGAAAAATAAATATTATATTTGTGGTTATCATGGCTGGAACAAAGTCAAATGGCGTTTCGAATGATGGTTTTACTGCTACAGTATCAAGGTCTGATAAAAGGGCTGCCAGAAAGCAGGAGAAAGAGGAGCTTAAGAGGGTTAGGAATTATCTGCGCACCCACAACGAGGTAACCGTAGAGATAAACGGGGTGCCTACGACTCTTTCCGATAAGGAAATGAAATCCCTAGAAAAATACGTGAGTGTAAAAGCATTGCAGCCCAGAGAAATACCGCTCTACGCCGATATGGCTATAGCATCTGCAACATTATTTATGGACTCGATTATGGTAGGCACACTAGTCTCGGCAGGGGCTTCGCCTCTTGCGTATGCATCTACTGTATTGCTTTTTGCACCCATAAATTGGGCCGTTGCGGTAACATTTAACAGGAGAAGGTTTCTTAAGGACAATGATCCAAAATACCAGGAACAGGTAAACAGCCTTAAGTCAAAGCTGCGCAACGAAGCCAATAATGCTAGCAGTTAAGCAATATAAAAAAGACTCTACGTGAAAAATGGTTACAACCAGCAAACAACCAAATAAATATTTCAGGAAATAATAGGCAAAGCAAGAGTGGCGTACTTAATTAGATTGTAAAAAACATCGCTATGACAAATTTTAATAAAGTTAAAAAACTGGCTCATTTAACATTATAATAATATATTAGAATATCTAATATACTATTAGCATATCTAATTATTGCTAATATTTAGCTTATTTCGTGCGCTAGCATGCTTGCATGTAATTATATGGAAAAGGCTTATTTTGTGCATTAAAACGCAAATAAAGAGGCATGTTTTTTGGCAGTTTCATGAAAAAATGGGTGTTTTTAGCATTTTTCAGTGCTATTTTTGGTACTTCCATAATTGTGAAAAGCGCATTTTTTATTTCATATTTTTGAGCTAAAAATCGCCTCTCGAGAGAAAGGCCATGTTTTGCAAGCTCTTTTGCCGCGCAATGGGGGTTGCTTAACCCAGAACCTCGTTTTTCCATTTTTCCGGAATGCAAGCTTTTTTTGCAACGCTGTTTTGTTTCAGAAATATGGAAACCTTATATTTTGCCTTGTTGATTGCCATTTTTTCATTTAGATGGAACACCACCCAAATATTTTGGCCTTATTTCTGATTTAGTGCCTTACGACCCAGTTCGCTTGCAGTATTTATACAACTTGGGGTTCTGATTTAGGAGGTTTTGTAAGCATATTCTCCTTTATCGATATGCTTAAACTGTTATCCTCCAATCCTATGCCGATATGGCGCCTGTACCAAGGTTTTATTCCATCTAATGCTTTTTGGGCCTTGTCAAGCGCTTCATTGGCTTTTGCCATATCGGCTGCAAGCCCGTACCCATCGCTTAGGTTAAAAGACATCTTCAAAGTTTTAGTTTCTATCGTATTGCGAACAATGTAACCTATGTATTGGCTTGTCTTTCTTAGCAACTTGTTGGCTTATGCTTGCCAAGATCAATTTCCCTTGGTTCTGTTTCTTCTATCACGAAATCTATGCGGTTGCCTATGGCCTCGCCAGGACCGAAGAGAGAAAGCATGGCAAGATTTCCTTTTAGCTTTTATCAGTATTTTTGGCAAGCATCGTTGTGTTGCCTAGTTTCAATTCTATGTACGCTTTATTGTCCGCATTCAAGAACTGTTCTACCATAAAAACCATTAAATATACGCGCCGAATGTGGTATTTATATCTAACTATTCTAATATATTAATAGAAATTCTAATATTATTTAATCTCTTAACGGGATTGATATAAGATTATCCAACTTCATAATTTCCCCGGGTCAACGCCTGCGCTAGTTGCAACTGCCATCCCCTTTGCAAGTTTGTTGAATATGGCCTCGGCCATCTGGCTTCTGCCAACATTGGCTTTGCACACGAAAAGAACTTTCATGCAAACCCCTCAAATCTTATCATAGACATTTTTCCTTGGGCCAACACGAATTACGAGTATGATAAGCTCCATTCTTTTTATGTCCAATATTACCCTATACCCACCAACTCTCAAACTAAAAAGTTCAACACCTTTGAGTCTCTTTGCATAAGCAAAGGGATCTTTAGAAGTAGACATCTCCTTTAGCTTATTGTAAATCCTCTGCTGAACAGGTTTTGCAAGTTTGCTAAATGATTTTTTTGCATCTTCGGTTATCAATATATCATAAACCATAGGACCATCATTTGAGGTTCAGGCCCTTTGCAACATCTTTCATTTTATATACTCTTTTATTGGCAATATCATCCAAGCTTTTCTTTATTCCAGCTATTTCATCTTTTGTCAAAGGAGAATCGTCAATTGCCATTTTAACAAGCCTTGATACAACTGAATCTATAGATTCCCTTTTAGTTATTTTTAGCTCCTCCAATCTTTTTTTTGTATTTATCCTGAGCTGAACTGTGGTTAATTTTTCCATAGTACTATATATGTAACTATAAGTATATATAACTTATTAATTTTATAAATCGTAGACCGAATAGAAGTCACTTGATTGGTAAAAATACAGGATATATGATATTTGCAGCAAATTCAGCTTCTGCCCGAATCGATTATTTCGTCCTGGAGCTTCTTTAGGTATTCGTCATTAACGGCGAAACCTAGCTGCGTGGAAATATAACCTTCATATCTCTCAAACCATACTCTCTCATTTGAGGTGACCTCTTTGAATCCTTTACTAATTCCTATCGCAGGATATAGCTTGGCATGCAGATGGTCTATCATCAGGCCTTCAAATACAATATTCACTCTGCCTACCTTAAGCCCTTTTTCTAAGATCTTTGCCACTTTTTTCGCAGCAACCATAATTCCTTCAATTTGTTCATCTGTCTGATCAAATATGTAACTATTTGTGTGTTCTTTCGGTATTACTATTGTAGCACCTTTTATGTTGGGATAAATATCTAGAAAAGCAACGTACTTCTCATCTTCCCATATCTTGTACGATTTGCTCGTTCTTTCGGCTATTTTGCAGAATACGCAATTTTCCATAAAATTACCTATCGGATTTTTCATTTTGCTTATTAAAGGTTCTTTAAAGGATTTACCATTAATAAAACTTTAACCTTTGGGGTTTTTCACTATCTGTTGTTATTATTGCCCATTTAATACCTATTCGTTCAATCCTTCTGCTATCTTTAGCGCATCTGAAATGTATTTACTCCCCTTTTTTACTTTTAATACTCTAACCATAACTCTGCCATCATTTGCTTTTGTTCAGTTTGTTATAATTTTTATTATTTCTTCTGCTGGCAATGACGCGTCTATAAACGTAAAGCCAAGCTCCTTTGCCCTTCTATCGGCTTTCGGCTTGTTATCCAATACCATCTTCAATTCTTCTGGATTTTTGCCGTAGTTGTTGCTCGTCCTGGTGAGCAGCCTTTCCTTGATAAGCTCTTCTCCTATGAAAAGGTAATATCCCTTGTCGAATAAGCTCACGACCTCTTCTTTAAGGCCTTGATAATCGTCGAAGAAAAAATATAGCTCTCTGTATTCTTTGAGCCTTTGCTTTAATAATCCAATATCCAGCGCGTAATGCACGTGGCTCCACCATTCTGCGCCGCCGTTTGGGTTGTATTCGGCCATGTTGCCTTTCTCGTCAACGAAATGGCCTAAACGACCGTTTCCGGTGTTCTAAATCCAGGGCGTTTAAACCCATTTCCGTAATTTTACCGGTTAAGTAGCTCTTGCCTGTGCCGGCGACGCCTATTATTATGACGTGCATGAATTTGTATTGCATTTAAAGTATTAAATCTTATACACAGCTTTATAAAAAAGAGGGAATAAAAACAGTCGAAATGAAAGCTGCCGCGCTTTTTGCAGTTGCGAAAAGGAGAAAGTTCAAAGCAGCTGCCATATTCTGGATTTCTGATATCTTCAAAGTGGAAAGTGGTCGGGCTTCGTACGATCGGAAAAGATGTTATCGGATAAATAAAAATACCACCATAAAATACTCTGCCGGATAACCATTGCATACCTAATAGAATTAAGCTATGCTATCCGCTTATGCCTTTTCGCTGCTAAAAACAGCAGCGAATAAGCTAGGTCTTATTTTGCGTTTTCTTCCACAAATTTCTTGATTTCCTCTATGTTGTCTACTATTAGCTTTGCCTTTCCAAGCCCGAAGGTAAAAGGCCTTGAATCGTTTTCATCCTTAAGCAGGCTTATCGTTGCAAATCCCTTGTATTCTCCTTTTTTTACTGGCATTATTACCACTTTATTGGTATAAATAGGGGATAAAAGATTTAGTCTTTACTGCAATGCCTTATTCTAGTGGGATTTGCCTTTAGCTTTGTTATCCTCTGTTGTTTTGCCTTTAAGCCACTCAGAGCCTAAACTTTTAATCGTGGATTCGGCATTTGCATCGGTTATATATTCCGGCTTTATCGAAGTATGGGAAAATACCTGCTTTTCTAGTTCACTAATGACATCCTTCAGGGCAACAAAAATCTTTTCCACCGGCAATCCTTTTTTCCTCTCTATTAAGTTGTCCATCCTTTCCATGGCGCTCACTATGCCATAAGGCGCTACTCTGCTGTCACCATAGCAGCAGATTTTTAGGTCATAGTCTTTTGAATGCAATACGTTGTCCCTATAACCCCAAAGATTGCCTTGCATTTCGAGCAGGCGATATATCCTGCCTTCCACCCCTATCTCCTGCGCAATCTTGTTTGTAGCCTCGTGGTCGTCGCTGCCGTATTTGTCTATTGTCTCTTTTCTAATCCCTTCCCAATATGGATCTAGATTTGTAAACTTCACGATATTTCCCAAATCGTGTATCAAAAGCACCGCAACTATATCGTCCTTGTGTATTTCTGGCCCCATCCAGTTGTCGCAGATCATTGACCCGACAGCCGCTACCCTTAGCATATGGAGCCCTAGCTGCGGCATTATGTTGTATCGATTGTATATCTCGCCGATGTTTTTTATTATATACCCCGAAGTTACTCCCATTTTACCGGTTATACTTTAATGTTATAATTAAAATAGTTATTTATTGCCCTTTTAGACATGCAGTATTTGCACAGATGGCATTTGATAGCATCAGGCAACACGCTATAAATTAGCGGTTGCCAAATCGTTATTATGGAAAAGACAAATGTAGTTTCAGATGCCAGGTATTGGAAGAGCGGAGTTTCGGCTTTAAGGAAGAACGATAATGTACTTGCAAGGATTATGCCTTCCGATTTTTACAAAGAACTCAAGCTGGATTCGGATTATTATGGCTCATTGGTAGAATCCATAGTATTTCAACAGCTTGCTGGAAAAGCCGCGGAAGCGATACTGAAAAGGTTCAAGGCCCTTTACAAGGGCAGGATACCTACCCCGAAAGAGTTCTTAAAAACAAGCGAAGAAAAGATACGGGCATCAGGCATATCCCCGCAAAAATACTCGTACTTGAAGGATCTATCAATAAGGTTGCACGAAGGCTTGCTAAGCCTTGAGGGATTTGATAAAATGAGCGACGAAAAAGTCATAGAAGAGCTTAGCTCGGTAAAGGGCATAGGCCGTTGGACTGCAGAGATGTTCCTTATCTTCAGCCTAGGCAGGCCAGACGTTATGCCCATGGATGATTTAGGCGTAAGAAAGGGAATACAGAAAGCTTACGGGCTCAAGGAGCTGCCTGACAAGAAAAGAATCCTGAAAATGTCAAAGAAATGGCACCCTTATTGCTCCATAGTGACATTATTCATGTGGAATTACCTGGACACGAAAACCGTTGGTGACGTAAACGGCTAACTGCTTAAAATGCACTAATTTCAACAATCACGGCTTGTGCACCTTCCACATCAACAGTTGCCTTAAATTCCAATTTTTCCCGAAGGCAAGGGATTACTCCCTGCCACCCATTTCAAGCCATTCGTTGTGAAGCTGCCGTTCTCTTTCCTCAATCTCTTTCCTCAACAGTGCTGATTGCCTTTCCGATTCTTCGATAGACTTTTTTTCCTTTGCCAATTGCCTTTCAAACTCTTCCGGTTTGAATTCCTTCATTAACTCTGCATATTCCTTTCTGTAGGTTTGCTTTATTGAACTGTAGTGCAAGGCGTCGGCAAAGCCCTTTGGCCCTTCGGCAATATACCGTTCGAGCAAAATCAAATCATCGACGTATTTGCGGTCCCTGGACCACGACGATTCTTTTATCTTGTCCCTTATGTACTGCGACTTCACGCTTGAATACTTTCCATCTTTCTGTGCTTCATTAGTCATTTAACCACAGGAATTTTCTGTATTAAATAGTATAAATAAATTTTTGCGGCTAAAATTCATATATGAATAAAGAGCCCATAAGACAGAAAAATAGCCAAATGGCTCAAATGCCTGACTTTAACCCTGAAAATAGCATAATTATCCCTGCAGTAAATGCCATGATTGCAGCAAAACCATATGCATACAAAGGCCCGGCAACGTAAAGGAATCCCAAGGCAAGGTTTGCTACGAAAAGGCCAATGCTCCTTGAAGAAGTAAGCGCCCCCATTGCGCTGCCAGAATTAGACCTGCTTTTTATCAACGAAACTATGGTGGGCTCCAGCGTTTCTATTGTTCCTGCTGCCAGGCCCAAAAGGAAAATGCCGAAGTATGAAAAGATTAGCCCTAAACCAAACGCATAGGAAACCCCTATTATGAGGGAACCAACACCCGCGAGCATATATCCGAATATAGACAGATTCTTCACCACTTTCTTGAACATTACCCCTGCAACATAACCGAATACCGCAGATACCAAAAGGAAAACAAGGTAAGATAAAATACCATAAACGCCGTTGGATTCCTGGGCTATGGTAAGCACTGGAAAGCTAAGGCTATAGAAACTCAGCCCATAAATTGCCGTCGCAGCTAGCACCCCTCTGTACGCGTTGGCTTTAGCCCTTGTGCCTGTTGCCAATTTTTTAATGCCTTTCATTATTTTTTTGGAATTTTGCTTTTTTGGCAATCCTTTGTAACTTACAAGGAACAGGCAAAGCGATGATATAAGTATGGGTATGGCCGTGGCAAGGAAAATCAATTTTAGCGCAATGCCCAGATATATACCTATGGAAAGGTAGCTGATTGCTACAACTCCGCCACCTACGTCAAGGGCATTGAGAAAACCGTAAACCTTGCCTTTGTCGAGCTTTGCAGATATATCTCCTATCATTGCCCTTCTTGCAGGGGTTCTGAAATTCCTTGACCACCACCCTGCAGAGAATATTGCCGTCGCTTCAGAAGCGAAGGATGCGAATCCGGTAAAAGACAATATCGGTATCAGCGCATTTCCTAAGATTGCTATCTTTTTCTTGCCATATCTATCGGCAAGCTTTCCTCCATAGTAAGCGAAAATGGATCCGACCCCATAGGCAAGCGCCATCGCTATTCCAAGGTAGTACACTGGAGCCTTTAGGTATAACACCAGAAATATAGGAAACCCTGCGATTAAGGCTTGATACCCCGCATCCGCAAAGAAAGCAGAAAGCGAGATTAGCAGTACGTCACGCGTCAGCCATTTCTCCATAATCCCGTTTTTGCGCGAGATTATTTAGAACTTGGTTTATGTTTTACGGCCCTTTCTGCGGCTTCCATCATCAGTTTTATGTTAGGTTCTTTTCCTGTAAACAGTTTGAATGCGACTGCTTGGTTGTAAACCAGCATTTCTAGGCCATTTATGGTT
>JAMCYO010000010.1 GCA_023473395.1 Candidatus Martarchaeota archaeon
TGGCTTCCCGTACTCCGTATCAATATCTAGTTCTTCTGGGTTTTCAAAAAGGGAGTATAGACCTGAGCCACCTATTACTCCGAATTCCGCTTGTTTGCCGGTCATCGATTGCACCTTTAGTACCAGCCCCTGGCCTTCATTGCTGCCGCAACCCTTGAAACTGCTATTATGTACGCTGCAGTCCTTGGGGTTATCTTTGTGCCCTTGTCGTCGTATTCCTTCTTTGTTGCCATCATATCGGAATAGGATTTCGTTATTATCTTGTCAAGCTTGCTGTATACTTCATCGGCGCTCCAGTAATAGCCTCCTATGTTCTGCACCCATTCGAAATAAGAACCTATGACACCTCCAGAGTTCACCAGGAAGTCCGGTACGTCAAACACGCCTCTTTCGTGCAGTATTTTGTCTGCTTCAGGTGTGACTGGGCCGTTGGCGAGCTCAAGCACCAGCTTTGCCTTTATCTTGTCTGCGTTAGCCCCTGTTATCTGGTTTTCTATAGCCGCAGGTATGAGTATGTCTACGTCGCTTTCGAGCAATTGCTCGTTTGTCATCTTTTCCCCTCCTTCGTATCCAGTTACGCTGCCTGTTTCCTTCTTTGCCTTTTCAAGCCTTGACAGGTCAAGCCCATTGGGATCATAGATTGCGCCGTTCGAATCGCTTATGGCCACGACGTTTGAGCCGTAAAGCTTCTTTGACAAGGTATATGCATACATCCCAGCATTCCCGAATCCCTGCACGGCTATCTTTGCCTTCTTTAGGTCTATGCCTAGGGTTTTGGCTGCTTCCCTCATTACGAAAAGCCCGCCCATTGCAGTAGAGTCGTTCCTTCCTTCGCTTCCCCATACTTCCAAAGGCTTTCCTGTTATTGCCCCAAATTCGTTGTGCCTTACTATGTTGCTGTATTCGTCCATCATCCAAGCCATTATCTGCGGTGTTGTGTATACATCAGGAGCAGGTATATCTATTTCTGGGCCCATGAATTTCCCTATAGCCCTTACGTAGCCCCTTGAAAGCGCCTCGAGCTCCTGCTGCGTCATCGTCTTTGTATCGCATATGATGCCGCCTTTAGCGCCGCCGAAAGGAACGTTTGCTAGCGATACTTTCCACGTCATCCATGCGGAAAGCGCCTTTACCGTATCCAAAGTCTCCTTCGGGTGGAACCTTATACCACCTTTTACCGGGCCCCTTGCGTCGTTGTAGTGTACCCTGAAACCTGTGAATACTTTTACCTTGCCGTCATGCATCCTTACCGGGATGTTTACTACAAGCGTTTTCATCGGCTCCCTTAGTATTGCGTGAGCCTGCTCGTCCAAACCCATTACCGATGCAGCTTCGTCGAGCTGTTGTTGCGCTATCTTGAAAGGATTCAATTCTTCTGCCATTTTTACACCTTGAATAGGAGTAGTTTCTCCTAATCTATTTTTCCAGAAAACTATATAAACTTCTTTTAAGTTATGAAGTTATGAAAATAAATATTGAATCGGCGAAAAAATCAGGCTTATTATTTCTATCTCAGTAAATGGTCATATTTTGCAAAATACGCCAGTTGCAAAAATTCCGCTAATCAAGTAAGCTTTATATATATTATGAGTTCATCTATTTAATAGCACTTATAAGGTGTTAGGACATGGGAATGAAAAACAAGAAAGCGCAAAGCGCTATGGAATACCTAATGACATACGGTTGGGCAATACTGATTATTGCGATAGTGCTGGCGGCACTGTTCTCTCTGGGAATCTTCAGCAGCAGCAGCTTCACAGGAACGACTTGCATAGCAAGCTCAGGATTCCTTTGCAGCTCTCCGGTTTGGACTAACGGCAACTTCATAGCATCGTTGGGACAGAGCACAGGAACAGGCTGGACTGATGTAATGTTCTTCTTTGTACCTGCTGGGGTATCTAGCCCTACTGCAGCATTAACTCCGCCAAGTAGCGGCAATGTTTTGATAGCAGCAACAGGCGGCAACTACATAGTAGGAACATCAACAGGGTTTACACCTGGATCGTCAAGCTTTAGCAGCGGCCAGACAGAGTCGTTTACATTCAACCTTGGAGCAGACGGATTCCCAACAGCACCGGGAACATCGACTACAGGCACGTTGTGGGTACAGTATACCGTCCCATCAGCAAGCAATTTGCTCTCGCAGATAGCAACGACAACTCTGAAGGAAAGCTGATTAACTCAGCTTTTCTTTTTTTCTTTTTCTTTTAATTTTATCGTAGGTAATTAGCTTTGGCTATTCTCAAATGCCAAAAGCTTTTAATCCGTACAATTATTGCGCTGTAATTTCAGAATTAGTTTATTTGGCGAATGCATTTCCTGAAATCTCGCTTATGGGATGGCCGAATAAGTCATTTCTGCAAAGCTGTGAGTTCTTTTTTCATTGACAATACTTGCATTAGCTCGTTTGCGCTTAAAAGAGGCTTTCGTAGCCTGTCCACGTCGTCTATCGCTATGCGTGGGCATGCGGTATTGACGAACGCGTCGAACTCCATCATGTTATTGAGGGAGTCGAAGTCGAAAGTGTTTGCGACGACTATCGCTGCGGACAGGCCATCGCTTTCTATTTTCTTTTTCAGTATTTCGGCAAGCCTCATGTTGTGCTGCCCATTCTTTGTGGTAACCATAATTGCAAAGGAGCTTGCTTTTAGCGAAGAGAGTATTTTGCCCTTGCTCCTTTTCTGGTATGTTTCCCTTAGTTTGTCTATGAATTCAACCTTGTTATCGAATGGCTCTATTGCCAGAAAGGGCTTTTTTGTATTAAGTACTGCACCCAACGGATGAAATATGCCGCCCCCAAAGTAGACGTGAGCGTCCACCTTGCTGTCCACGGAGGAAGAGCTCCCTATGTCGCAGCCCAGGATCTGCCCTGGGTGCTTGGCAAAACCAAATGGCTTGCCTATCAGAACCGTTTTGCCGTTGCTTTCGTAGAAGCGTTTGATTGCTTCCAGCTGGTGAAGATGCTGCACAGTTGTGACCAGGCCTATCGTTTTGAAATCCTTGAGCAGCTCTAGGGACTTTGGCAAAAGGTCTAATGGTGCGTCTATTTCATACGGTACGTACTCGACGTTGAAGTCCACCTTGTTGAATTCCGCATGGCCGTAATGGATGAGCTTGTCTACATTAAGATTACGCGCTTCATCCAACGCAAGGTCGCAGGCCCCGAAGTTAGGAGATGCAGATATTATTACCTCGTCGCCCTTGGCTTCTAGGCTTTTTGCGTATTCGAGGGCTTTCTGCTTGAGCCCCTCTGGAAACTGTATTAGTATTCTCATCAATAACACTGCACGCTGAATTAAGAAAAAGAAATATTTAGCCCTTTTGAAGGGCCCGACGCTTAATCAGTTCTGCACTTTTTGTGCCTGCTCCACGTCTACCTTATAAAGGCCCGAGAGCTTCGAGGACGCCCTTCTGAAGGATTCCCTTACGTGCTGGGCGTTCTTTGCCTTGGTCTTGACCATGAACAGCGGCTGGCCTTCCCTAAGCCTTGCAGCTACGCTTACCGGCTTGCCGAATGCATGGCTCATTCCCTGGGAAATACGGTCTGCTCCTGCTCCGGTAGCCATCCTGTGCTCCCTTATTATCATGTGCGGATACACAAGGACCTTGAAGTAGAAGTCCCCCGGCGCAGTAAGCTCCAAGTGCTTGTTTATCATCTGCCTCGCCGATTCTATTGAATTGGATCGCAGCTGTATCGCCTGCTTGGTCTTGAGCGTGAAAACCGTGTCGAAATCAGGCTTGTCCACGCCCATGTTGAATACCAAAAGGCTAGTATGCGGTTTGGCCCTTATGTAGTTCTTTCTTGGCTTCTTCTGGGAATACCTAGCCCAAGCTTGGGAGAATATGTACCTGAATGTCCTTGCGGGTCTTAGCCTTGTCATTATAAACACGTTTTGCAATATTACCTAATGCTCTTTAGGAAAAGAGATTAGCGATATTAATTTTGCACAAAAACCTATAAAAAGATTTGGAAATAGAGCAGTATTTAGGATTATCCATATAAACTTTAATTGAGATTAGTGATAAAAGGTGTTTTTATGGAATTTGTAGATAGTGCTTTGAACAACGATCTTGATGACAGTTTATTCAAGGCCAAGATAGCGGTTTGCGGGCTTGGCGGCGGAGGCAGCAACACAGTGCAAAGAATGGTAAAGCAGGGCATAAAAAGCGCAAGTTTCATAGCAGTCAATACGGATTCCAAGCATTTAAACAGCTTGGATCCGTCGATAAACAGAATCCTGATAGGCGGGCCGCTGACAAAGGGGCTGGGCGCAGGAGGATTCCCGGAAATGGGTGCGCGCGCAGCTGAATATTCCAGATCTGATTTGAAAAAGGCTCTTGATGGGTTCAACCTCGTTTTCATATGCGCAGGAATGGGCGGAGGAACAGGAGGCGGGGCTGCCCCGATAGCGGCAAGCATAGCGAAGGAGAATGGCGCGATAGTGATAGGCATAGTCACGTTCCCATTCAGGCTGGAAAAAGTAAGGCTGCAAGTGGCCATGAAAAGCATACAGGAGCTTAGGAAAAACGTCGACACGCTAATAGTCATAGATAACCAGAGGCTCGTGAGCCTTTACCAAAACCTTGCATTGGAACAGGCTTTCAAGGTTGCAGACGAAGTGGCTTATAGGGCAGTGCGCGGCATAACTGAAACCGTCAATACGCCGAGCTTCATAAACCTGGACTTTGCGGATGTTAAGGCAGTAATGAACAGCGGTGGCCTTGCCATGATAAGCATAGGCGAAGGCAAGGGGACAAACAAGGTAGAACAGGCAGTTGAAGACACGCTGCGCAACAAGCTTTTGGACGTAGACTACGACGGCGCCACCGGAGTGCTCATGCATATAACTGGGGGTGAGGACCTCACGTTAGGAGAAGCGAACGAAATCGGGCGCAAGCTGACCGAGCACATATCCCAGAACGCGAACGTACTTTGGGGCGCGAGGGTAGACCCGGAATACAACGGAAGAATAGAGCTCATAGCGATATTTACCGGGGTAAAAAGCCCTTCTATATTGGGCAGTGGGGACAGCTACGACCAGGAAAAGGCCGACAGGCCCAGAGATTTCGATGGCATAGGGGAGATATAGCGCAAGGAATAAGTATTTTAATCCCCAAAATCATGTTTCGGTGATACCAATGGCGATGCTAAACGACGGAGACAGGAAAGTTTTGAAGGAGACGTTAGAAAAAGATATGCAGGGCGATGTTTCAATTATCTATTTTACCGACAGCAGGGAACGTTGCGAGTACTGCGATGTGAACATGGAAATCCTGAAGGAGCTGAGTGCGCTCGATAGTAGGATAAAACTGACAGTATATGACATAAACAAGAATGCGAAGGAAGCGAAGCTCTTGGGCGTAGACGCCGCGCCTTCGACGGTAATAGGAGGAAAACGCATATACGGGATTATTTACAAGGGTATACCTGCTGGGCACGAATTTTCATCCCTTGTTGGAGACGTGATAGACGCCTCACGCAATAGCACCTCCCTGTCGGAAAAGACAAAGAAGGCATTGAGCGGCATAAACAAACACGTAGACATAAAGGTTTTCGTGACCCCTACGTGCCCGTGGTGCCCCAAGGCAGTGAGGATTGCGCACCAGTTCGCAATCGAAAGCAAGTTTATAAGGAGCAGCATGATAGAGGCTTCGGAATTCATGGAACTCGCGCAGAAATATTCCGTAATGGGCGTGCCGAAGATAGTAATTGACGACAAATACTCATTCGAAGGAGCACAGCCCGAAGAGGTATTCCTAAATTACGTCATGGCTTCCGCGAAAGAGGCGGCATGAAGAATTCATGCCGACTTTACCGCATCAACGAGGTACTGGGCGAACTCCTTTGTACCAAGTGCGTCAACGCCCATGAACCTTGCTATGTCGGAAGTTACCTTCCGCTCCTTCATCGCCTTTTCCACCGCTTTTGAAATGAGATCCGCTGCTTCCGTCCAACCCATGAACGTGAGCATCAACTCTCCGGCCTTCAATATTCCCATGGGGTTTGCGACGTTTTTGCCGGCGTATTTTGGCGCAGTGCCATGGGCCGCTTCGAACATTGCACCGTTGTCGCCGATGTTCGCACCGCCTAGGACGCCTATGTCTCCTATAAGCGCGCCACATGCATCCGAAACGTAGTCCCCATTGAGATTGGGCGCAAGTATCACATCATAAAGCTCGGGCTTTGTTATTATCTGCTGCAGCATGTTGTCGGCTATCCTGTCGTTGAAAAGTATCTTCCCCTCGGGCATCTGGCCGCCGTGCTTTGAATACAGCTCCTCCTCGGTTATTATCTTGTCCCCGAATTCCTTGGTTGCCACTTCGTAGGCCCAATCCTTAAAGGCCCCCTCAGTGTATTTCATTATGTTGCCCTTGTGCATTACAGTTATCGACTTCCTGTTGTTGTCTACTGCATACTTTATCGCCATGCGTGTTATCCTCTGTGTTTTTGCCTTGCCTATTGGCTTTATGCCTATCCCTGCATCAGGGTCTATCGTTATATCAAGCGAACTTTTCAGGAATTCGCGTACTTTCTCGGCTTCGGCGCTGTTGTAGGGCCATTCTATGCCTGTATAAATATCGTCGGTATTCTCCCTGAATACGATCATGTCTACCTTTTGCGGGTACTTCAACGGGCTATCCAGGCCTTCTATGTACTTTACCGGCCTTATGTTGGCGTAGAGATCCATAGTAACCCTCAGCGTCACGTTGAGGGACCTGAAGCCCGAGCCGACCGGAGTCGTGAGGGGCCCCTTGAATATTATACCGTATTTCTTTATTGTTTCGAGCGTATCGTCAGGAAGACCAGTACCGTATTTCTTCTGCGCTTCTTCCCCAGCGGCGACCTCCAACCAGTTTATCTTCTTCTTGCCGCCATATGCCTTCTCAACCGAAGCGTCTATTATCGACTTGGCTGCGGCAGTTATTTCCGGGCCTATCCCGTCTCCGTACGTAAAAGGTATTGTGGGATTGTCCGGGGTTTTCCATCCATCTTTTCCGAAACTTATGATTCCGTCCTTATTCTCTTCCATAAAATTCACCTAAATATGATATATGATATGCGCTTCAGCCGGTGTTTATCTCCGTAGGGCCGTTCAAAGCCTTGTCCCTGTCGAATTCGTATATCCTTGCGTTATGGACCTGCTTAAGCGCATCATCATGCGTTATAACAAATATCTGCTCGACAATGCTTGGAAGCGAATTGCTAAATACTTCAATCATCTTTGCTATTCCCTGCGCGTCAAGATTGTGTGTGGGCTCGTCAAGTATAAGCCACCTCAGGTTCGGAACTATCACCATGGACATCGCTATGCGAAGCGCCAGCGACGCTATGCTCCTTTCTCCTCCGCTTGTTACTCCCTCGACAGGAAGCCATGAATCCTTGCCATTTATCCGTATTTCAGCTTCTAGCGCGTAATCGTCCGGATATGCCTTTAGCGCTATCCCTGAATAGTCACCATAGGGATACAGCCCTATCCAAAGCCCTTCGAGCAGCTCGTTTATAGAGCTGACAAGCCTTGTCCTTAGCTGCGACTCGGTGTCTATCAGCGCGGATTTGAAACGCGAAACCTCCAGCGAGCGCTTTCTCCTTTCATTTACCTTTTCTTCCATCTCCATTATCTGCGATATGGACTTCGCTGTTTCGGATATTTGGGATTCGAGCTTTGAGGATGATTCTTTCAACGCGTTTAGCTCTGTGCCCTTCTTGGCGTACTCAGCGTTGAGCTCGTTGTACTTTTCCCTGAGCGCCTCTATGTCCGAGTCGGTTACCTTTATACGTGACATTTCCTCCATTTTTGATTTTTTCTCTGCTTCGGAAGATGCCATCTCTGCCTTTATTGAATCCGCACGCTTTATAGCTTCTATATCGTTGCGTATTTTTTCCATCTGCGATGCAATCTCGTCCCTTTTCTGGGCGTTTTGGCTTATCTTCAGGCTTATTTCGGAAAGCTCTGTTTCGAAACCCTTTATCTCTGGCTCCAGCTTACCTGACTTTGACGCCGATTCTGAATATGATTCCATCATTGCTGCAAGCCTGTTGGCCTCTGCAAGCCTGGAATTCAGATCGGAAAGCTCCTTCTCGGCCTTTTCGTATTTCTGCTTGCTTAGCTCTATGTCGCGCTCGTAGACTTCTATCATTTTTTTCCTTTCCGATGATATATGCTTCTTAAGATCATCGCTCAAGGGCCTTTCACATATGGGGCATTTGCCCTCTTGCTTCGCCAGTTCATCGAGCCATTTCTTTGTCTCGGCAAGCTCGCTCCTCGACTTCGCAGCTTGTGATACGGATTCTTTTATTTCGGCCTGCTTTGCGCTTATTTCCTTTCTTATGGAATCTGGGTCTGCTGACCCGAGTTTTTTCTTTGCCTCAGCGAGCTTTTCTGCATCGGAAAGGCTCCTTTTCAATTCAGCTTTTAGTGAAGAGAGCTTGCTTATCAAATCCTTCTCTTTTTTCCTATACGAGTCTATCTCCGAATCCAATGCCTTAAGCTCTTCGGACTTCTGCTTTTGAGTAGATAGCAATACCGTGGCACTCGACTTTGGGAGTTCTATTTTCCCGAGCTGAGATTTGAGCGTGGAGAGTTTGCTTTCGAGTTCCGCAATCGACTTGGAAAACGCGAGCCTCTTTTCGTTCTGCGCCTTAATCTCTGAGTAATACTGCTTCGTTGCCGAGAGCTCATCCCGCATCTTTTTAACATCTTCGGAAATAGCTAGCGATCTATCCTTTTCTTTCTCAAGCTCCTTAGAAAGCGATTCCAGCTTGGACTTCATAGAGGGTAAATCGGAATTCTGTATAAACTTCTCGTCCTCGTTGGTAAGGGTCTTTAGGGCGTTTACCAATGACGTGGCGTTTTCCTCAGCAAGAGCGAACCTGTCCAGGCCGAGCATCTCGTCTATCTGCTTTTTGCGCTCGCCCTTCCTAAGCTCTAGGAAGTAATCCAGCCTGTTCTGTTCCGCATATATAGCCCTTGAAAAAACGTCGTAGTTTATTTTTAGTATTGATTCTACTTCTTCAGTTACCCTTTCCGGTTGCGTCTGCAGGTACTTGCCGTTCTTTTCTATCTTTGCGTCGTTCTTCTTGCTCCTGCTTATCGTCCTTGATATTTTATATAAATCGTCGCCAATGTCAAGCTCCAATTCCACGCTCGCCGAATCCTTTTGGGAAGGCCTATTCATTATTATGTCTTCAACCTTGTAGCGCCTGTGCTCCAGTGCCGGGAATGTGCCAAACAGTGCGAACGATATTGCGTCCATCATTGAGCTCTTACCGGCACCCATAAGCCCGACTATGACGTTAGTACCCTTCTGGAAATCCAGATAGGTATCCCCGTGTGTCTTCCAGTTTACGAGCCTTATTGACTTTATCATTAGAGGCGCCCTGACTTTAGATTAAGCAGATTTAAAAAGCAGTTTAAGTATATAAACAATTCGCAGGAAAGGCGCACTTTAAGAGGCGTCTGAATTCAGGCTAAGAAACCGTTTGCGCCCAACGCCTTCCTTACGTTTTCAGCCACTAGCGCGAATTCCCCCTTTTCCTCAACGCTGTAAGGGTCTTCACACAGT
This sequence comes from Candidatus Martarchaeota archaeon, assembly GCA_023473395.1. Taxonomy (GTDB): domain Archaea; phylum Micrarchaeota; class Micrarchaeia; order Micrarchaeales; family Micrarchaeaceae; genus Micrarchaeum_A. Next base: position 9,565 of record JAMCYO010000010.1, read on the forward strand.
GCGCGCATGAGCAATGAGACCCTGCCTGCAGCCTCGCCTAAGACCGTGAATCCGTATTTTTCAACCCTTACAAGGCTTTTGGGATCCGACGGATTGTTACTTATCGATATCGTGGCGCGTGGAACGCCGTTCAGTGTTTTTCTTACGGCATCGTTTGCTATTTTCCTTGCATCCTCATAATCCGAATTTGTTGAAGCTTTCAGCGGTATCTGTATTACAAACCTGCCCTTGCTGTCGACTTCAAAATCTGAGATTGACTTGTACATCATTGCACCGATTCGATTTTATGAAATCATTAGTGCACAGTTAGGGTATTAAGCCTTTTGTATAATTACGGCAGAAAGCAAACGCTAAGAATAAGATTGCATAAGAAAAGAAAACAAGCAGCCTGAAATGTGCTTGCGTTATATCAGGCTTTCCTCCGAAACTTCTACCTGGCTCACTCCCGGGATTTCTTTTATCGAATCCTCTATCTTGGAAGAGCTAGTCTTGTCGTCGTCAAAAGTGAAAAATACCTTTAGTATCTTTATGCCGAAGGCGACATCCTGGGCATCCATACTGGCTGGATTAAGCTTTGCCTTTATCCCCTGCGAGACTTGGTCAAACTTTCCCTCTTCCGCATATACGTTGAATATTACTCCTACTTTTGACATTATGGTCCCTCGAATCCGCAGTTCTTGCATTTGTATATGTTGGCTATCTCCCTGCAATGCGAGCACCTTACTATGTCGGTTTCCCCGCAATTAGGGCACTTGAATTCGCTGTATTCGTGCGTAAGCCTGCCGCATGAAACACATACCTTGCCTGGCAAATCGTTTGTCATTTTATTCACCTTCTCTTCCTGCCATTGCTCAAATCGTCAAGCTCGTCCCTTATGTTTTGCATTATTATAAACATGACTGCCAGAGTAGCAACCAGAAGAGCGATTATGATTATTAGCATTGCAATTATTATATTTATCGTTGTTGCGGATAAGTTGCTGCCGCTTGGGGTGCTGGTAACGGCCTTCTGAACTGGCGTTGGGGTAAGCATTGAATTAATCTCTCTGGTTGAATTGCTTATGTAATTCCCCAGCAGGACCGCGTAAAACCCGTCTGACGCCATTCTGTTCGCATTTTGGGGCTCTATTTTGGATTCGTTGAGATAGAAAAGCCCCTCGTCGGCGAACTGTGTTGCCCATGAACCGTACCTTGAACCATTAACCATAGATGCTGTTTCATTATATATAAGAGCGGTGCTGGCAGGCGATTGGTGCTCGTCAGCCATTATGTAATCGGAATCCAGAAGCGCCAATGCGTAATCGCCGCTGTTTAGGGCTTCGCTTGCGGTTATGGTATAAATGCTCGGTACAGATGCCGATGCAGCCGAAAGGGCGCTTGAGACCTGCGACTTTGCCACTGTGGAAATTGCAGGGCTTACATTCACGTAATCGGCAGGGCTGGAAGGCTCTGACAACGAGTATATCTGTCCAGCAGCCCTGCACCAGGCGTATGCCTCGGCTGCAGAATACACATTCCTGAGCACCCCATCCGAGTCTATCGCCGTGGAATTGTAGTTGCTTATCAGTGCAGTTATTGTAGTATTGCCCCAAAGCTGCCTAAGTTCGGCGTTAAGCACGTTGTCGTAATTCGAACGCGTAAGAGGGGGAGGAGTTAGTGAGCTGCAGTAGTAGCTTACGGAATCCAGCAGGTTGAGGCCTCCGGATATGCTCAGATTCGGATTCTGGAACATGAAGCTGTTTATGAAATCAAGGAACGCAACATCCGCGGACGAGTAGTAATAACCCTTTTGCAGCAGCTCAGAGGCTGCCTTTGAGTTTAGATTAAGGTTTGCGGCCATTGCGGCAAAGCCCGGAAAAGCGGAAACGTTACGTATGGATGCATTCGTGAAGTTCAGTGTGAAACCTGCGAGCTCTGCCAATATGGTTTGGTTGCACTGATTTGAACAGCTTAGATTAGCTTGTGGAACCCCAGATACATTTAAACCGTCGGATACGTTGAAGCTAACGTTCATGCCAAAAATGGGTTTCACGCCGGTTGCGTACGAAAAAGCCTCGCTTATGTTCATTATAGGTATAACAGGGATTCCGTAATATTTTGATGCTAAATAGTATATTTCCGTCTCTAGCGAGCCGTTGCCCGCGTAAGGCACCATAATAAAACTTATGTTATGGGATTTCGCCGCGCCAATCTTATCATACACGCCGCCTATCTCCCCTATGGTGCCGTTGTAGTTGATTACCCCAGTTACAGTAAAATTGCTAAGCAGGGGCTTGTGGGAAAGGGATGACAATGCCAGCAGCGTCATGGCAGTCCCTGCGCTTGGACCCGAGACATTGGCACCGCCGTCAAATATTTCGTAGTGGAAATTGTAATCCTTGTAATTAAGCCCAAGGTACGACGATGCGACCTGCGCCGCAGCTTCGGACGAATTCAAGGTCGATTCGGCAACACTGGCAGGTCCGGTTATGTTTATTGCGCCGTTACCTGTCGTCACATCGAGCTTTATTGTTGTCAAAGTCCCATTGTTCGTCTGCAGTATTACCGCAGGTGCATGTATCGATGCACTGCCCACAAAACTTGCAGATGATATGCCTGCAATCATCGCGGCAAGAACCATAGAGATTAAAATGAACTTGTTTATACCCGTCTAAACACCCTTATTTTCGTGCCTGCACATGTGCGTTTGGCGCATAAAATACGCAATACAAGGCAATCGAAATTATTTGGAAGCCCAACCGTAATAAAGCTTGCGGTTTATTTTTATTTTCTTTGCTACTTTTTGTTGTAGTTCTCGTATTTCGTGGACCTTTGCCATATTTCCTCGAAACGCGCCAAGGATTCCCCCCTATTTATCGAGACTATGTGCTCGCTCTTCCTGTTGATTATGTTTATTGGTGGTATTTTGTAAGCGTTGTTTGCGTCTATTATTAGCCTTTCATGCTGTTGCTGTGCATCGTTGCCTGACATTACCCTGAGCTCTATAGATATGCCTTTGTTTGCCATTTCCTCCTTGAAATCGAAATAGCTCCTGTCGAAATGGCTTCCAAGCCTATTGGAACTGGAGAGTATGCGCATAGAGGCGTGCCTGTTCTGGCTCTGCTCGAGCAGCACCAATAGGTTCTCTATCGCTTTGCTATCGAAATGCATGTCCAGAATGAGAATGTCGCCTTCCAGCTTTGAGAAGAACTTCTTTGAAAGGAGAAGCATGTTCGAGTATGGGGTATCCGGGTCTATACTTATAGGCCTCAGCGAACTGGAATTCTGAGCCCTATTTGATATGGAAAGCTCGCCCAGCCCGGATAAGATCCCAAGGGCTGTCGCAGCGAAAGGGACCAAGCCTATTATCGGGCCTAGGTAGAAGTCGGTGTCAAGCACAGCCAAAAGCAGGGCGAATATTATTGAAGAAAAAAGCATGCCTATGCTCAATACCCTGTAACCATGCCTGCTTATGAGCCATACTGCGCCTATCGCGAACATGATAAGGGAAAACGGGAGCATTATATATGTTATATGGACCGCTATCGCAAGCGCCGATGAGCCTTCGAGCGACGCAAGCAGGCTTGCAGATGGGGTTATGTTATAAGCGTTTATCGTAGTAGTTATTCCCTTAACAAGGCCTACAGAGTAAGAAAGTATTTGTACGTAATAAAAGTTCGAAAGCATAGCTACGAATCCGGCTACTAGGGCAATGTAAGCCATATTCCTGTGCGTTGCCAGGGAAGCGGCGTTTGATGCCATATACATAATTTGGGGTTAAGAAATTAAGCTTTAGCTGTATAACAAAGCTCAGGCAAAAGGCTCGAGCACAGCTTTATATCTGTTGCATGAGCATATTTTGTTATGGACTATTTGTTCAGGTTCGGAAAGCCAAGGCAGAACCAGGAATCGATGCTTAGCGACATTTACAATGCGCTTGAGCAGAGGCACGACATATTCATAAACGCACCCACTGGAACCGGCAAAACCGACGCGTCCATAGGCGCGGCGCTTACTTTCGCGCTTAAAAGGGGGCTTGACGTATTCTTTCTTACCCCGAAGATTTCGCAGCACAAGATAGCAATAGAGGCAGTATCCGGAATAAAGAAAAAATTTGAGCTTGATTTCGGATTTGCTGACATAGTGGGAAAAAGGAACATATGCATAAATGACAAGGTAAATGCCATAGAAAGCGACGCGTTTTACAGCGCGTGCGAAAACCTTGTTAAATCCGGCAAATGCCCATACTTTTCAAAATCAAAGAACTTCGATGTCGCAAATGCAAAGATGGCGAATGCGATGGAAAGCGGCCACAACGCCCTGCTGGATTACTCCTATGATAACGGCGTATGCGCGTACGAAATCGCATCAAAGTACGCAAAGAACAGCAGGGTGATAATCGCAGGTTATTCCCACTTATTAAACCCTTTCAACAGGGGCACTTTCCTGAAGAAGATAGGCCATAGCATAGAGAACGCAATAATAATCTGGGACGAAGCCCACAACCTCATAAACATAGCGAACGCGTATTTCAGCACTGCCGTTTCCGAAGCCGGAATAGATGCGGCGGAAAAGGAGCTGAAGGCGATAAACAGCAGCATAGATTTAGACTACCTAAAATTTGCGATAAAAAAACTGGCTGCCAAAAAACTGAATGCGAACATGAACGAGGCGTTCGTGGAAAAGAGCGACATGACAGAGTTCATGGAAGGCGAATATGAGAAGCTCATAGATGTTCTCGAAAAGGCAGGGCTGGAATATATACAAGCTAAGAACGCGAAACGTTCGTCGATACTTCACATAGCCAAGTTCCTTAGGGGTTTCCTAGATGCGGACGACTCAATGGCCAAGATTGTAACAAACAGGAACGGTAGGATAAGGCTGAACGTGAGCTGCCTGTATCCAGACAGGGCATTGCCGATACTGCAAGAAGCTTATGCTAACGTATTCATGAGCGCTACGATGGAGCCCATGAGCATGTATTCCGAGATGTTCGGGCTTACAGGTTCGGAAAGCAAAAGCTATTCTTCCCCTTTCCCAAAGCCGAACAGGATTGCTTTTGTCGACGGAGATTTTACTACGAAGTTTTCGCAGAGGTCAAACGAGCAGTATGCAAAAATGGCAAAAAGGATAGAGGAGATAAAGGAGAGCATACCTGGAAGCGTCGCGGTTTTCTTCCCGAGCTTCACAGTGCTTGATGGCGTTTCAAGGCATGTAAACTTCCCCAAAAAGCACGTGCAAAGAAGGGACATGGCGAGCCCTGCGACAGAGGCGCTGCTCAACCGCTTCATGGAAGACGATGGATCCATGTTAATGGCGGTGATGGGAGGCAGCCTCAGCGAAGGCGTGGACTACAAGAACAATTCAATAAAAGGCATAGTAATAGTAGGCATACCTCTTACCGCACCCGACCTTGAACTAAAGGCCAAGATTGCCTACTTTGACAAAAGGTTCGAAGGCAGGGGAATGGATTACGCATATATAGTGCCAGCGGTAGTCAGGGCAGTGCAGGCTGCGGGCAGGGCAATAAGGAACGAGAACGACAGGGCAGTCCTGATTTTCATGGACAAGAGGTATTCTTGGAGGATGTACAGGGCAGCGATATCAAACAGCATAGAGATAAGCGAATCGAAGGACTACGTCAAATCGATAAGGTTTTTCTGGGATTTAAACGACGTAGTAGACAAGGTAGTAAGCGGCAAGGCCAATAAGGACTCCCATAAATAGCGGCGGTATCGCCGGCAATGCCCTCTTGTATTTTCTTAGTATGAACATGGTTATTATAAGACCTAGCACCGCGCCGAACGCCACAAAAAAGCTAGGCACGAAGCTAAGCGTGAGCTTGTATGCAGATACTGCAACCATCAACGGTATTGCAAGGTCGCCAGTGCCCAATGCGACGTTGGCCGATATTGGTACCATGCCCTTTGCCGCAGTAGTTTTCATTGCGGACATTATGCGCTTCCCTCTCTGCCCTGCGGATTTTAGCTCCTTGTTGTATTCGTTAAGCTCCTTTTTGCTGAAGCTTGATTTTGGGACCCCCTCAATCTCGCTCATGTCTACCATGAAGGCGAGGTTGTTCTCGGTCACCACATTTGCAAGTGTTATCATGTGCTTTGTTATGAAAACGGCCACGAAATCGTAGATAGCCAGCAACCCCATGAAGACTATTGCTGCAAAAAAGCTGAAGCCGAAACCCAAAACTGCACCCACGCCGATGCTTGCTATTATGGCAGCGACGTTCTTAAGCTTGACCCATTTGTTCTTGGCTGCAACAAGCGCAAAGGCGAGTATTATCGCACCTATGGTCGATATGTTTGTGCTTTGCGTTGCGTAAGCAAGCAGCACAAGGAAAACGTAGAAAGAGGCTATGAATATCACCACGCCCTCTATCACCTTGAAAAGCCTTGCGCCGTGGTAAAACCTGAAAAGTATGACCATGCCTACGGCGAGTATTATTATGTACCCTAGGAGCAGCAGCGCATTCGTAGGGCCGCTTACCACCTGCGAACTGGCTATTTCGGAATATGTGGCGCCGTTGAACCATAGCGTTGCGAGCATTATGCCGCTGAATTGGACGAGCATGAACATAGTAAGTATGCCAACAAGCTGCCTGTTCTCGATGAGCCTCTTTTCCAAAAATACACCTTGTTCAGTCCGCTTCGTGGTGGACCAGCTTTATGACACCCTGCCTTGGCCTGTATATGTCCCCGGAACGCTCGAGTTCGGTGAGGTATTTGCTTGCAGTGGCGGAATCTATCCCAGCGGCTTCTGCCTCTTCTATTACGCGCTGCATCTTTATGTTGCTGTCATCCTGTTCAAGCTTTTTTATTATGTTTAGTATAGAATTCATCCTGTCTACTTTCTCCCTTGGCATGCCCGTAAGTATGGTGTCTATGTCTATGCGCCCTCCGGTGTCAAGCGCGAGCGACTTGAGCATGAACCTGCTGAGTTCTATTGCCAATTCGGCGTCCGAGACTTCCACCACGTCTGCAAGCCTTGTCTTTGCGCTGGCCTCGCTCATCCTCACGAGACCTTCTATTTGCCTGGGAGTTATCGGTACGGCGCCCTGCCTCTGCCCGGTCTTCCTTAAATCGACATAGTATTTCTGTATGTGCTCGCTGGCCTCTTGGCTGAGCCTAGGTGCCACGTATTTCCTTGCGTATGCTATGTACTTCCTTAGCAATTCGTGGCTTATTGGCGGTTCTTCCACCTGCTCGAATTCCTTCATTTCTGCAAGCCTTGCGCCAGCAGCCTCGTGTTGGACCAATATGTGCCTCGCTATGTTGCGGTCGGTATCCTCATCCATAACGTCGGTTATCGGGAATATAAGATCGAACCTTGAAAGCAGCGTCGGCGGTATGTCGAACTGTTCTGCAGGGTATTGGTGCGGGTCGAAACGGCCGAACTTCGGGTTGGCAGCTGCGAGCACTGCGGCCCTTGCGTTGAACGTAGCTATAATGCCTGCTTTGGCCACGCTTATGGTCTGCGATTCCAGGGCCTCGTGCAGCGCTGCCTTGTCGTCCTGCCCTATCTTGTCGAATTCGTCTATGCAAACTATGCCGCCGCTTCCAAGGACCAAGGCGCCAGCCTTTAAGGTCCAACCTCCTTCGGAGAAATCGTCCCTTTCCGCAACTGCGGTGAGACCTCCCCCAGTTACGGATTTGCCGCTTACATATATGCCTTTTGGAACAAGCTGGGAGACTGCCTGCAACACCCTCGTCTTTGCGCTTCCGGGGTCGCCTATTAGCATTATGTGCATGTCACTCCTTATTATGCCCCCGTCAACAAGGGTCTTTCCCATTGTGCCTCCGAAAAGCTGCAACGCCACAGCCCTCTTTATCTCTTCGTGGCCGTATATCGAAGAAGCTATGGATTTGGCAATCTTTTCGAATATCTGCGGGTCCTTTGCAAGCTCCTTTATCTCCCGCTCTTCCTCTTCGGTTATTGAAAGCTCTGCAAATTCCTTTTGCTTTGGGACAACCGAAACCGCTTCAACAAACATCGTATATAGGTTCTGTTCGGTCTTGCCGCGCTGATTCTTGCGGGGGCGTATCCTGAGAACCCCTGTAAGTTCTATTCTGTCACCAGGGATTACGGTGTTGACCATGTCGTCCTCAAGCCAGACTTCCAGCTGCCATGTTGGAGTGTTTCCCCTGAGCTTTTCGAGCGGGTCCTGTACTGCTATCTTCTGCAGGTTTATGAATTGCGAGTCCTCTGGCACCTGCTTGAGCGATTTCCTTTTGCACTCCCTGCAGATTTCCGGGACCGGGTCCTTGTCCGCTTGCACAGTCTGCCTGGCGCCGCAGAAGGTGCACTCGTACACGCCTATGCGCACGCGCGGGCTTATCTCAGATCTTTTTACTATGAGGCTATCCAATGTTATAAGCTTCGATATTAATGAGGAGCCGACGTCCTGCACGAGCGGATTGTTTATAGTAAGCCCGGTAAACCTTACGTGAGGTTCGTGGGTGCCGAGCTGTACGTCAGAGAGCTTGTATTTCAAGGACTCGTTCGCAGCCCTTATTACCACATCCGGGTTGTTGACAAGTTCGCTCGCAAGGTTCGGATCGAATTTGGCAAGGTCTGCTATCTCAACCCTTAGGCTCCTTTTTTCAGGAAACGCGACTATGATATCGTCTATGCCTTCCCTATAATATAATTCAAGGAATTCATCAAAGCGCGATTTTATTGCAGATATGACAGCATCCTCCACTAGAAGCACCTTAAGCCGCATTACAGAAACAGCTCAAGACAGATTCTCGTTTAAATTATTTATAAGCTTCTATGCATATTTATAACACTGATCATTTAAAGCCGAACCTGCGACATAATGGCGTTACCATGAACAAAAAGAATAAGTTGATAATAACATCTGCGCTTCCCTATTCCGAAGCCGTTCCGCACATCGGCAATTTCATCGGCTCGATACTCCCTGCGGACGTGTTTTACAAGTATACCAAAATGGCAGGGTACGATTCCATATTCATATGCGGATCCGACCAGCACGGCACCCCGATAGAGATAAAGGCTTTAAAAGAGGGCGTTACCGCAGAGGAGCTTGCGGATTCGGTCCATGAAAAGATAAAAGGCGTATGCAACAGATTCGGCTGCAGTTTCACATATTATGGCAAGACCAATTCGGAAAGCAACAAGAAAAGCGTTTACGAAATATTCGGGGCATTGAAGCGCAACGGCTACATAAAGAAAGTGGAATCGGTGATGCCGTACTGCAACATAGACAAAAGGTTCCTTACTGACAGGTATATAGAGGGCAAATGCCCTTTCTGCGGATTCGAGGGCGCACGCGGGGACCAGTGCGACAATTGCGGAAGGTTGCTCACCCCAGAACAGCTAATAGATCCTTATTGCGGGCTATGCCACAACCGCGACATAACGTTCAAGAAAACAGCGAACCTGGCGCTCGAACTTGACAAGCTACAGGGGGAAATAAAGGAGTTCGTAAAGGAAAGGATGTCTTCATGGAGCAGGAACGCAGCCAACAAAACAATAAGCTACCTCGAACAGGGATTGGAGGCAAGAGAGATAACCAGGGACATGAAATGGGGCTTCGAAGTGCCTGAAAAGGGATTCGAGGACAAAGTGTTCTATGTCTGGTTCGACGCGGTAATAGGCTACATAGGAATAACCCGCGAATGGTCCGACAGGTGGGAGGAATATTGGAAAACTCCCGATACTAAGCTTATACAGTTCATGGGAAAAGACAACATAGAGTTCCATACGATGATGTGGCCCGGCATATTAATAGGCTCGAATTTAGGCTATGTGCTGCCGCATACGATATATGCTTATGAATACCTTACCGCTAAGGGCCTGAAGTTTTCGAAGAGCAGGGGCGTTGGGCTCAATATGGAAAACGCCCTAGAAATTGCAGATGCGGATTACTGGAGGTTCGCACTAATGTGGCTCGCCCCAGAAAGCTCGGACAACGACTTCACGATTGCGCTTTTCGTGGACATAGTCAACAAGATAATGAATGGAAAGATAGGCAACTACGTGCACAGGATGCTTACCTTATACGGAAACTCCGGGATGAAGCCATCGGAGCTTGGAACCGATGCGAAGCTCGAGGATAAAATAGAAAAGCTCGAGAAGGAGTACATAGATGATTTCGAAGACCTGAAGCTAAGGGAAGCGTTGAGGTGCGTTGTTGAGCTTGCGGACTTGGGAAACGAAACAATAAGCAACGAAAAGCCCTGGGAATTCATAGCAGGGGGCAAAATAAAGGAAGGCAGTGAAGAAAAGGCAAAAGCGCTTTTCGGAAGCCTTGTCAGGATCGTCCATGATATCGGAATATTGTTATGGCCATTCGCACCCAAAGCATCCAAGGAGGTAATAGAAATATTCGGTGCAGGGGAAATTGGGCTCAAACGCTTGGGAGAGCACTCCAATAAAATAAACGTAGAAGCGCTCAAGCCGGTGTTCAGCAAGCTTGGCGAGGCCCAACTGAAGATGCTCGAAAGATTCGAAGAAGCCTAACATAAAGTCTAAATATTGTGACCGCAGGGGTATTACCATGGCGGTTAATACTTATTGGGAGTATGGGACCAAGCCGATAAAAACAGCGGCTGTTTCGCCGGAAGTGTTGCTCAGGGGAAACGGGCAGGGACGATTTGCCTCTTTTGCCGTGGATCTGGTCGGCGTCATAGAAAAGGTTGGAAAAGGATTCGGGCTGAGCATGCAGGCAGCTACGGGAAAAAACGAATACGTAAACCTGTGCGTCTACGGCAACTACGATTCCCTGCCGGCAATGGAAGCGGTGAAAAGGCTTGCAGTCGAGAACAACGGCATGGACAACAGCACGCTCGTGAGCCTCTACGCAACGATGAAGGCGAACGGCGTGTCCGCGCATAACGAGGCGCCGACCCTGTACGCAAACGTTGAAAAGGACAGCAACGAAAATGGCATACACTTCAGGGTTTCTGGGGGCAGCACATACGATTTCATAGGAAACAGGACGATGTACAGCACAAATGTAAACATATTTTACCTTAGCCCGTACAGATATTACACCAATGGAACCGGGCCCAATTATATAACAATAAATATAGTGCTTGAACGGCTCAGCCTGCCGCGGGACACGGTTCTGAGAATAATAAAGGAAAGCGGCGATTCCAAAATGCTCAGGAAGGAAAAGCAGGTCCAGATGAACCTGCCAACGCTTTAAATACAAAATTTTAAAAGCTTATAGATGCATATTAATCCGTCAAAGCGCATTTTCTATTGCTTAGGACAATGCTTGATATAGTGATATTATGAGTCAGTTTAGTAGACAAGTGCACGGGCCTTCGGAAACGAAGGGCTCCGGCAATGGAAAAAGAAAGATAAAGTTCAAGGACAAAAGGAGGAGCAATGCGGGAAATTACTTCAGCGCAACGAAACTGGCTGCAAAAGACGTCAGGGAAAAGGTCAGGAGGCGCGGAGGAAGCAAGACCGTAAAGCTCAAGGCTTCTAAGAGTGTCAGCGTGCTCACTAAAGAAGGCTACAAGAAGCTTGAGATAAAGGGAGTGCTCGAGTCCAAGGACAACAGGAACTTCGCCAGGCAGAACATAATAACGAAAGGGACGATAATAAACACCGACATGGGGAAGGCTGTTGTCATTAACAGGCCCGGCAGGGAAGGCACAGTAATAGCCAAGCTGCTATCGTGATCCGATGACGGAGAGCGTATATTCTTTTGACAAATCGGCAATGGAAAAGCTTTCGAAAGCGCTTTCCTACGACCCGTATCTGGACAAGGAGCTGCTGCCTGACATGCCAAAGGAGTTTGAGGACAAAAAGTACATGGCGGAGCATCCAGAAATGGAAGAAAAGAAAAAGGAGATGGAGAAGCGCATAGAAGAAGCCAAGGAAAAGCTGAAAAACGACAAGAGCCTTAACGTGATATTCACAAGGCAGGAATACAGCTTAAGGGAAGGCGGCGCCTTTGGGCTAGATCCGGAAAAGTGCTATTTGTATTTGAAGGCAAACGACGACTTCATCGCAAGGGCTGAAGAGAGGTTGAAGTCTGAATATGATAGCTTTGCCAAGGTAGATGCCGAAACCTCGCAAAAAGTCATAAAGGCGATACACGACGAGGAGGACAAGGCGAACGCAGGGTTCGGTGCGATATTCGGGTAATGCATATGAACATATTAAGCATAAACGACCTTTCCAAGGACGATATGCTTAAGATATTCGGGATTGCGGACAACCTTAAGGAAAACAGGGAACAGACGGCGTTGAGGGAGAACTCGGTACTAGCGCTGTTTTTCGAAAAGCCTTCCACCAGGACTAGGACATCTTTTGAAGCGGGAATTTCGCAGCTCGGAGGAAAGGGGATATACATTGACTCCAACACTTCCCAGAGGAGCAGGGGCGAGAGCTTCGCCGACATTGGCAGGATGTTAAGCAGCTACTGCGACTTCATAGCGGCCAGGCTTTACAAGCACGACGACATCATAGAACTCGCAGAGAATTCCAGCGTGCCCGTGATAAACGCGCTCACGGATTTAGAGCATCCAACACAGGCACTTGTGGACATGTACACTATAAGTTCTCACATAAAAAACCCCAAGGAGGCCAAGATAGCGTTTGTTGGGGACATAGCAACGAATACGGCCAATTCGCTCATGCTGGCAGCGACAAAGCTAGGAAGCAGGATATCGCTTGTAGGGCCTAAAGACTATATGCCGAACAGCATTTATTTTAACAAGGCAAGGGAGCACGGCCTCGTATACGTCTATGACGACATAAAAGAAGGCCTCGACGGTGCCAACATTGTTTATACTGATACATTCGTCAGCATGGGCCAGGAAGCAGAGGCCGATAAAAGGAAGGAGATGTTCAAGGACTACCAAGTCAATTCCAAGCTGCTCGAATACGCAAGCGACGATGCGCTTGTGATGCACTGCCTTCCTGCGCACAGGGGGGAAGAAATAACTGCCGAGGTTATAGACGGCCCGAAAAGCATAGTATGGGAACAGGCAAAAAACAAGCTGCTTCTGGCAAAGGCGATACTGCTTTTTGTTTCCATGCAGCATGAGTAAGAAATAAAGTCTAATTTATAAAATTTCACTTAGAATATCATATTATGAATCTTTTCGCTAAAATAGCAATAACCACAATAGCAGTGGTTTTTGTCCTTGGCTTGGTGTTCGCAGCCCTGCTGTTAGTCTACCACCCTGGCGCGAAGCCCATTACCTCGGCAGAAGCAGAGGGGCTTGTACTGAAGGACATGCAGCAAGCCTATCCAAACGCCACCTTCAACGTAATAAGCGTATCTAAGTCAAACCTGACAAAGGACAGCTGGAACATCGTCCTTAATGTTGCCTACAACTATACGAGGGCATGCCCAGAAGTTATGACAGAGGGATTCGATTACCCTGCGGTCAACCTTGTCCCGAGCGATGAGATTTTGTATTCGTCCAACTGCGAGCTTTACGGTTTCGGCGCGGCGCCGGACTACATAATATCCAACCCGTACATAGCCATTGTCAGGGCCTACGACAGCGACAACTCCTCGATAAGAAATTATATTGAAGAATACGGATACAACAATACCTATGTTTACGCGAATTTTTACAGGAACGCGTCCCCGAGCCTTTCTTCCGTTGGGATAAACTCCACGGATTCGTGGATAATAAGCTACAAAGCGGCAAATGCAAAGGAGGAACTTTACGCAAGGATGAGCAACAACGGGAGCATAATAGAAACCGTTATAGCCAACAGCACCTAGATAAAACCGCAAGTTTCCTGAGCATAAGAACCACATAATTACTTCAGTATATAAATTTATACATTAGTGAGTTTAATAGGAATCTAATATAATTTTTTATACTTTTTTAAAGTATTTTATAGTTCATGTTTGTGCCAATACGGTTTTGGCAATCCGGCACTACAACAAATATATGCACCAACAAAAGGCTTTTAAAGCTTGTCAGATAAATTTTTTCGACCAATAGGCGATCTGAATGAGCGACTTCGTTAACAACATACTGGGTGGAAACGCTTCGACAAGCGATACGCAGGAAATGAGCTCTTCCCAAATAAAAATAGTGACGGCAGGATTTGGCGGAGGGGGCAACAACATAGTGAACAGGCTTGTGAAAGCAGGGGTTAAGGGAACCGAATTCATTGCTTTCAATACGGATTACCAGCACTTCAAAATAATAGACGATAGAGTCAACAAGATACTGATAGGGAAAAGCCTCACGAGGGGGCTGGGCGCAGGTGGCGATCCGCTGTTGGGCGCCAAGGCCGCTGAAGTAGACAGGCCATTGATAGAAAAGGCGTTCGAAGGCGCGCAGCTGACATTCCTATGCGCAGGAATGGGAGGAGGAACAGGAACGGGATCCATAAGGGTAGCGGCCCAAATCGCAAAGGAGCAGGGTGCTATAGTTGTTTCGATGGTAACCTACCCGTTCGACTTGGAAGGCATAAGGAAAGTAAAAGCCGAGGAAGGAATACAGGAGCTTAGGAAATACTGCGACAGCGTGATAATCATAGACAACAACAGGCTGGTAAAACTTGTCCCAAACCTTCCTATGAACGAAGCGTTTGCGCTTGCAGATGAAGTGCTCGCAAAAGCAATAGGAGGCCTTGTATGGACCATAACGCAACCGAGCCTGATAAACATAGACTTCGCAGACGTGAGGTCCATAATGGGCAACGGGCAGGTCGGCTTCATAGCGGTGGGAAGCGGAAAAGGCACTGACAAGGTCAACATAGCGGCAGAATCCGTGCTGAAAAACAAGCTTTTGGACGTGGACTTCGAAAACGCCAAGGGCGCGCTGATACATATATCAGGAGGCGCTTCGCTTACCATAGGAGATGCGATAAAGGCCGGAGAGATAATAACCGACAGGATGGACCCGAAGGCGAACATCAAATGGGGAGCAAGGCTTATCCCAGGTTATGACGACCAGATAGAGATAGTAGCCATAGTCACTGGAGTAAAAGGCTCGAGCATAGTCGGAAAGCTTGAAGAGAGGAAGCAGAGCTCGTACTCCGACTTGGAAATGATAGGGTGACCGGAATGAACAACTTCGATATGGACGATGAGAACCTATTCAGGGCGAAGATAGCGGTTGTAGGAGCTGGAGGCCAGGGAAGCAACCTGGTCAACAGGCTTTACAACAACGGGTTGAAAAGCGCTACCACGATTGCGATAAACACCGATGCAAAGCACCTGAACATGATAAAGGCAGACAAGAAGCTGCTCATAGGCAAAGAGATAACCAAAGGGCTGGGCGCAGGAGGATTCCCTGAAATAGGAATGAAAAGCGCAGAGGCAAGCCAAAACGAAATCCTTGAGGCCATAAAAGGCTACGACATGGTTTTCGTATCTGCAGGAATGGGCGGAGGAACAGGAGGAGGTTCGGCACCGGTTGTAGCAAAGCTCGCAAGGGAGGAAGGCGCACTCGTTGTCGGATTCGTAACCTATCCGTTCGCGCTCGAGAGAAGCAGGAAGTCAAAGGCCGACTGGTCATTGGAACAGCTTAGGAAGTATGCCGATACCACGATAATAGTGGAAAACGACAGGTTGCTAAGCTACGCACCAAACCTGCCTGTGGAAAAGTCGTTCGAGCTCGTGGACAATATTGCCTACAACGCAGTCAAGGGAATAACCGACGTGATAACGCTGCCGAGCCTGATAAACATAGACTTCGCAGACTTGAGGGCAGTCCTTAGGGACGGTGGCACTGCAGTGATAAACCTCGGCTTCGGAAACGGAACTGACAGAGTGCAGAAAGCGATAAAGTCGACGCTCTCGCACCCGTTGCTGAACGTTGACATAACAAACGGAAAGAACGCCATGATACACGTTACCGGAGGCACCTCTATGACAATAGACGAAGCCACAAAAATAGGCAGGGGAGTTACAGAAGGAATGGACGCAAAGGCCAATGTAATATTCGGATCCAGGTTGTCCCCAGAAATGAACGACCAGATAAGGGTAATGTCCATAGTAACAGGGGTTACGCCGAATCTGGACGGGAGCGCAAGAAAGAGCACCAGCACCGAATACAATGCTGAATTCCTTTCCGGAGTTGACAGGATTTATTGAATTTTTTCGGGGCGAAAGCCCCGGCACCTTTGTATTTGTAACGTAAAATTATCATCTTTATATAACTTTTGTATACTAATCCTATGTACAACTGCTATTGGTAATGTTAATGACAGAAGGAGAGATTTTGAGAGCCTCGATGAAAGAGGTCAAGGTAGGAAGGTTTGTGGTAATTGATGGGATTCCGTGCAAGGTAGTGGACATAGAAACCAGTTCCCCTGGAAAACACGGATCGGCTAAGATGAGAGTAACCGCAATAGGCATATTTGATGGCCAAAAGAAAACGCTGCTGAAGCCCAGCGACGGCGATGCGGAGATACCTGTCATAAAGAAGAAGAAGATGCAGGTGGTTTCCGCTACCGACACTACTGCGCAGTTGATGGACCCTGAAACCTACGAGGTCTTCGACCTGCCAATACCTGAAGAGCTGAAAGGCAAACTTGATTCGACAACTAGCGTAGAAGTGATAGAAGCAATGGGAAAAAGGGCGATTTCAAGGATAATGGGAGGCAACGAGTGATTTTTATGGAAATAAAAATATCAAATGATAAGGAAAACAAGCTCTTCAAGAGAAGGGAGATAAGCTTTGCGGTAGTAGGAGAAGAGAAAACGCCGTCGGCAGCCGAGGTAAAGAAGGAACTTTGCAAGAAGCTAAACATAAGCCCTGACGCTACGCTCATAAAGGAGCTATACCAGGCGTTCGGCGAAAGGCTGTGTGAAGGCATGGCGGTTTCGTACGAAAGCGCCGAGGCGATGCAGAAAAGCGAGCAGAAGCACAAGATAGAAAGAAGGGCAAAGGCAGCCGCTAAGGTAGGAAGCGGCGAGGAGAAGAAAGAGTGATTTTTATGGCTGAAAAAACTGAAAAGAAGGAGAAGAAAAAGCAGGCCAAGGCTTACAAGCCCGGGAAGATGTGCCCGAAGTGCGGCTCCAGGATGGCGGAGCACAGTGACAGATATTCTTGTGGGAAGTGCAGCTACACGGAATTCAAGAGCCAAAAGAAAAGCGGTGCGTGATTGGCCAGGGGCAGGACGCACAGAACGAGAGTCAAAAAACGCAATGGGGCTATTAGAAAACCTGCAACAGTAAAACGGCATGCAGTAAAGCGCATTGAAAAAAGCGTGCCGGAAAAGGCATGGATACGTTATACAATATATTCTTTTTTTGCACTGTCCATAATATCGATATTCTTTTTCCCTTATCTCTACGCAATAGGGGTTATAGGCATCAATGCGGCAAATGCGGATTCCAGCATGGGCTTATCGTTCTTCTTCCCGCTCATAGTCTTTTCATACCTAATGGCAAAGGGTAAAAATCTGAAGCAGATAGTAATAGAGCTCGGCCTGTCTAGGAGGGCTATGCACAGGAAGGCGCTGCTTTACGCCATACTGGTATTTTTCGCGATACTGCTGCTTGAATTGGGGCTGGGCGTTTTCCAGGAGGTAACGCACATAGCGCTTCCAACAAATGTCAAGGCGCTGTTCAGCGGCCTTCCCGCATATTTCTTCGCGTTTGCGGTTATAGTTGCACCAATAGACGAAGAGATCCTTTTCAGGGGATTCCTTGTGCCAAGGATAGGGATAATACTGAGCGCATTCATATTCGGAATCCTGCATTTTCTGAGCTACGCTTCGATATCTGAATTCTTTGCGGCGTTCGTGTTCGGATTGATAGCAGGGTATGCATTCAAAAAGACGAAATCCCTTTATGCAAGCATAATACCGCACATCCTCGTAAACGCGCTTGGCATACTCGCCTTGCTGGTTTGAACAGGTAGATGCCATGCAATTCAGGCTTGTAATAGTAGAACCACATTACCAGATAAACATAGGTTATATGGCCAGAATAGCAAAGAACTTTGGCATAAGCAGGCTTTACATCGTATCGCCGAAATGCAAGTACAACGGCAAGAACGCAATAAAATATTCCAAACACGCACACGCGCTGGTTGAAAATGCACGCATATGCAAAAGCATAGGCGAGGCCTGCAGGGGGTTCACAAAAGTCGGCACGACAGCAATATGGCAGAAGGCCTATTCCGGAATGAACAACGTCTACGAGCTTTCAGACTTCAAGAAAAAGTTTGAGATTTCAAAGGCGGGAAAGGTGGCGCTGATAATAGGCAGGGATACTACTGGCCTAACCAGCGAGGAGATGTCTGAATGCGATTCCGTAGTGTACATAGGGGCTGATGATAGGTATCCAACGTTGAACATATCGCACGCGCTTGCAGTGCTCCTTTATGAGATTCTGGGAAACGTCAGCGATGCGGCAAAGGAAAATTTCGGCAATATTTACGCAAATGATTCAGAAGTAAGGATGTTGGAAAACCTTTTCGCTAGGTTCGTTGACGGAAATGGAAACATAAGGAAAAAGGATATGGTAAAGAGGGCATTCTCCCACGTCCTGAGAAGGTCGAACCCAACGAAGAGCGAAATAGCTACTTTGCTTGTCGCTTTTGGAATAAAAAAGAATAGAAAAAGATGAAGCGCCTTACTTCGGAGGCTGCTTCTTTGTTTTTATTATCTTAACCTTTGCAGGGGTAAGCATTACCTTGTCGACGCCTAGCTGGCCGATGTCACCATTTATCTTTGTGATGTACTCCTTGAGCTTTGCGATGAGTTCCTTTCGGGTGTTTTCCCTTTTCATCAGCTCGGATATGTCCGCTATGATTATGTTCCTCTTGTCGAGTTCGGCTTCTATGAAAGATATGTCCTCCTCATCCTTCAGTATAACCGGCTTGACGTAAAAGTCAGCGGGCTCGTTCATAACGTCCACATTGGCCATTTCGTCGGAATTCATGTACTCTTCTATGTCCAATTCCTTTGAAGTACCAAGATTCTTTCCAATTTTGTCGAAGAAACCCATTTAGTCACCTATCAGATCTGCTAATCGCCTTCTGTTAGCTATTCAATGTTAGTTCTTTTAAATCTTTCTGTAATCATACCGCAGTTATGTCGAGGGATTTGTCATCGCTAGCCAGTTGAAATCCCATGAAAGATATTTATATCAGATTAGCAATAAGCTTTAAAAATATGTATTTGTATTCTTATTCAGATGATTTATCTAAAGCGCGTTTATGACGCAGTCGACGTTAGGGACGGTACGCGCATACTTATAGACAGGCTTTGGCCGAGGGGAGTAAGGAGAAGCACCTCCAACATAGACCTATGGCTCAAGGACGTCGGGCCAAGCGATGACCTTAGAAAGTGGTTCGCCCACGAAAAGGACAAATGGCCCGAATTCAAAAGGAGGTACGAGGCCGAACTCAAGGAAAATCCTGCGTTTGAAAAGCTCGTCGACATAGCCTTCAGCACCGATCCCATAACGCTGCTTTACGCCGCGAGCGACAGGGAGCACAACAACGGCGTTGTGCTCTTCAAGATGCTGGAAAAAAGGGTAGAAAAGATAAAGAAAACACAGTAATTCAGAAAAACCTGTAGTGCTCTTTCATCATGCACCTGTCCATTACGAAAAGCAACCCGTTATCCTCGGCTATTTTCTTGGCCTCTTCGTTGAAAATGCCCTCCTGTAGCCATAACGCTTTTGCCTTTATTTTTACCGCCTGCCTCGCTATTTCTGGCGCTTCCGGGGCTGGCCTGAAAACGTCTACAACCTCTATGCTGAATGGTATGTCCAATAGCGTTTTGTAGGACTTTTCCCCGAGTATAGAATCTGCGCTTGGATTTACAGGTATTATCCTGTACCCGGCATTTTGCAGGTATTCCGGTACATCATGGCTCGGCTTGCCCTCGTTCCTCGAACAGCCGACCACCGCGATGAGCCTGAACCTTGAAAGTATATCTTTTGCGATTTCGTCTACATTGTCTATTCTGCCTTCCATGCAATCAAATAGTATTGGATTTTTAAGGTTAAATTATTATCCGAAATCCAATTTAAGCTTGCTTTGCAAATATATGCGTGAGGATATGGAAGATTACGATCTTGTTGTTTGCGGGGGCGGGCCTGCAGGGATAGGCGCGGCGTTCTCGGCTGCCAATTTAGGTTTAAAAACGGCCATAATTGAGAGACATTTCATGCTTGGCGGCAATTGGACACACGGGTATGTACTTTCGGTATTGGGCATGTATACCTACGACGGCAGTGAAAAAATAGTAGGCGGCATTGCTGACGAAGTAGTCGCTGAGCTCAAGACCAACGGCGGAACGAAGGGGCAGGCTGGAAATTTTGTGCCATTCAGGCCGGACGAAATGAAAATGACATTAGGCACCCTCGCGGAGAAAAAGGGAATAGACGTTTATTATGGAAGCCTTGTCAAAGGGGCAAAAATGGACGGGAAAAGGATAAAATCGCTTTATGTTTCAGGTAAAACGAACATAGAGATAAAGGGAAAGTTTTTCGTTGACTCTACCGGCGATGCCGACATTGCGTTATATTCCGGCGCAAAGACAATGGCAGGAAAGGAAAACGAGGGATGGCACCAGGAAGCCACTATCCCGTTCAGGATCGGCAATGTTAACGAAGAGGACGTAATACTGTTTTCGGTAGAACATCCAGATATGGTTTCGGTAAAAGTGAATGAGAACGGCAGGCTCGAACGTTTTAGGGTACTCCCAAAATTGGTTTCAATAGCGAAGGAGAAATACGGCCTTTATCTCCCTCATGCAAACGCGGAGTTCATGTTCGGGACAAGCAAGGAGAAGGAATTCGTATCCAATGCGACCCATGTTGACATCAACGACTTTACAAACGGAAATGAAATGGCGAACGCGATAATGGATGCAAGGAAACAGATACTTTCTTCCGTAGAGTTTTTGACTTCCGAGGTACACGGCTTTGAGGAGGCATACCTTATAGATTCTGCGCCGTCGATAGGGCTTAGGGAAACAAGGAGGGCAGTAGGGGAATACGTGCTCAAGCAGGATGATGTCCTTAACAACGCAAGGTTCGACGACGCAATTGCGAAATGCGGGCATCCTATAGAGGTCCACGACCCGAAGAAGGGAGTCTTATACACCCACCTTAAGGGAGGCGACAACTCATGGTACCACATACCTTATAGGTCCATAGTCGTAAAGGACATAGACAACCTTTTCGTTATAGGAAGGTGCCTTAGCGCAGAATTCTATGCGCAGGCAAGCGCGCGCGTTACAGGCACTGCAATGGCAATGGGCCAGGCTGCCGCTAGCGCTGCAAAAATAGCGATAGAAGGCGAGTTGGCCGCAAAGAATGTTCCGGTAAAAGCACTGCAGGAATTACTGAAAAAGAATGGGGCAGTATTATAATCTTCTTTGGCGGGCTTACGCTAAGCCTAAAATAAAAAATAAAAAGAAGTGCGGTGCTTCTGCACCGCAACCTAATTGTTTGCTTTCTTCAACGCTTTGTTCTCCTCTTTCTCCTTGCAGCGCCCCTGGCTCTAGCGGATGATCCGCGCTCCGCAGCCCTTTGTGCAAGCAACGTGGGAGCAACGAGCATCGCAACGAACTCTATAGCCAGCACAACCGTCACACCGATTGCTATCGTAGATAGGCTTGCAAAATACCCGCTAAGTGCAACAGGTATGAAAGCCACCCCGAGGTTGGTGAACACGCTGTACATGGACGTCGCGAACCCGGCCTGTGCCGGATCGGAAACGTAGTTGGTCGTTGATGTCATTGCCATGGACCAGTATGCGTTGCCGAAGAACCCGAACAGGAAGAATCCCAAAGCTATTGCAGCGATGGCGCTCGTATACGCAAGGCCTAGTACCATTAGCAATGCCGCCAAGAACATCAGGACACCTGTTGAGACAAGCCCAAGCCTGAACTTCTTGTACTGCTCGAATATCGGAGGCAATATTATCGCGCCCAATGCAGAACCGAGGAAAGCCAGGCCTCCCATAAGCCCGCCATATGCTATTGCGCCAGCAACGTTGTGTACTCCTAAAACCGTAGAGGCTATGCCGCCAAACATCACAGATATTGCAGATATGGAAAGGCCAACATACCAGTTCTTTATCATGCCTGGCTTAAACGAGCCCTTGAGCGACCTGCCCTTGTAGAATGTTGGATAGCCGTTTATGCCGAAGAATATCCATATTGCTGCAATTATTGCAAGAACCACGGTGGTCCATAGCGTGCCTGATAAGCCAACTGCGGCATATATGCCCGGGCCAAGGAAAGCGCCGAATGCCATTCCGAGGAACAGCATGCCTACGCTTATGCCTATGACGGTATGTGACTTGTCCTTGAAAATCGAGCTTGCCACGCTTCCGACAGGCGCCATTGCCAGCGGATACGCTATCGCAGCTATCGTCCCGGTTATTATGAATGCTAGATAATTAGGGGATAACGCCCTGCCTATCAAACCTATTACGGATATTATGGCGGATGAATACAGTGCCGCTTTTACGGTGAACTTTGCAGATATATAACCGGCCAAAAGCCCGAGCACAACCATAGTGTATCCGTATATGGAAAGAAGCAGTATCACTGCGCTAATGCCTACACCCAAAAACTTGCCCAATATAGGGACCAAAGGAGATAGGACAAACCAACCGAACCCTATTGTAAACAAAAGGAACCAATAGGGCGCAAGTTTAGACCAGTTGCTCATTTTTACACCAAACTACATATATCTATTATTTATATTTGGTTTAATAATGTTTAAAAAGGAGTTGCATAAACGTCCTCAGCTTAAAGTTTAATTGGGAGTGCATTGGTTGTACGTAATAATAGACACAAGTTCTATGCTTTTTGCCATGGAGAACAGGAAAAGCGCAGTAGACGAGGTAGAACGGAAGTTCTCAGGCCTCAAAATACTCGTTTCTGCAGGCTTGATAGGAGAACTGGCTGGGATAGGGAGCGGCAGCGGCAAGCGCGCTGCACGGGCGCGCTCCTGCATAGATATACTAAAACTTAAAAATGTTGAAGTTGATAAGAATAAAGGCAATGTCGACCGGTGGATATTGCGCAGAGCTAAGGAAAACGATGTTTACTGCGTTGTAACCAACGATACAGAGCTCTTTAATAAATTGCGCTACAAACATGTAGCAGTCTTTAAGCTTTCAAGAAGCGGCATGCTAAAATAGACGGTGAATTGATGTACTATAATTATTCGATAAAAGATACCTTCAAGATGCCACCAGAATACTTCGACAACGACATAGAAGAGGTTGCAGTGGAAGTTCTTAGGAACAAATACGAGGGCACAATAGACAAGGACCTGGGCGTGATAATGGCCATATATGACGTCAGGGACATAAGCGACGGCATGATATATCCAGGGGATCCGGCAACGCACCACGAGGTTACCTTCGACATACTTACGTATATGCCAAAGGTAGATGAAGTGGTTGTCGGAGAGGTCTCGGAACTCATAGATTTCGGAGCTTTCGTAAGGATAGGGCCCATGGAAGGGCTCGTTCACGTTTCGCAGATAACCGATGAATTCATATCGTTGGACAAAAAGATTCCGGCATTCGTGTCCAAAAGAAGCGGAAAGAGCTTGAAGAAGGGGGATGTAGTCTACGCCAGAATCTCCACCATAAGCATGAAGAACTCCGTAAAGGATTCGAAGATAGCTCTTACCATGAAGTCCGACGGGCTCGGGAAGCCTGAATGGATGGCAATGCAGAACAAGGATAAGGCCCAGAAAAAGCCCAAGTCAAAAAAATAAGTGATTGAATGGAGGAAATGGTTTGCCCAAATTGCAGGATTATAATAAGCCACGGGGACAAATGCCCGCTCTGCGGCAACACGAACCTAACGAGAAGGTGGAGCGGCTACTTGATAGTGCTCAATGCCGACATGTCTGAGATAGCAAAGAAGCTCGACATAAAGGTAAACAGCGTATTCGCCCTCAACATAAAGGATTGATTCCTTTATTGCAGGCGAAGGCCACTGCACAATGCCATTGGCTAACGCCCTGCAAATATTCAAAAAATAATCCGCAATTGTTGAGCGGAACGCCATTTACAAGTTATTCGCTTTCCTTTTCCGATTCCTTGTGTTCATGGGGCTCTTCGGCATTTTCATGCCTTGCGTACTCCTCGCGAACGTATACTTTCTGAAGGCTTTTCATGTATGTAAGGATGGAAGCGACCAGGCTTGCCCTGTTCACGAAGTAATCGGCGTTTTTCTTGACCTCATCTGAATAGAAAAGCTCTACCTCTGGGCCTTTGGATTCCACTTTTGTCGGCTCCACGTCATACGTTTTTCCAAGCGACTTTATCTTTTCGTCTACGGAGTCAAGCTTCTTTACCACCTTTACCTCGTACTTTATCTTCTTTCCTGCGTCCGGATGGTTTGCGTCCACAACGACCCTGCCGGAGCCTACGCTTACCACGGTGACGGCCACGTTGTCTATATTGAGCCTCATCCCGGGATACGGGCTTATATTCTGCGATTTGAATTGGGAAAGCGGCATTACCTTTACCAGGTCTGCTACCCTCTCGCCGAAGGCTTCTGACGGTTCGAGCACAAAAGACTTCTTCTGGTTGAGTTCCATCCCCTTGAGCTCGCGCTCCAGGCCCTTTACTACCGCATTCGACCCGAGCACCACAAGCGTCGGGCCGTATTTTACGTCCTTGTTGTATGCGTCGCTGTCCTTAGCCAGCTTTTCGTCAGTGGTAGCTATGATGCTGCCGTCGGAATCGTTCCAGGCAGTATATTCTATCTCTAGGAAATCTCCATCGTTGAATGCCATCTTAACACCTAGCAGTGTAATTATGCCGAATAACTATAAAAAGCTTTCAAGGATAATACTTAATATTATAAGAAACACAAGCTTAGCTATAGGCTTGAAACTGGTCATATAACATGGGAGAGCAAAAAAAGAAGATGGAAGCCAAGAACACCATACTTTTCCTTGGTTCGCTGGTAGTTGCCATAATGTTCATAACCTCTTACGCTGCTAGCGGCGGGGGCAACAACAGCAGCAGCACTACCACAATAGCCTACAACTACAGCGGGGCAGTGCCAATGGTAGGCACGGCAAACGCCGTAGTGGTAAACTATACCTCTTCGCCAGTAGTTGAACTCTCTCCGAAAGGCTACAATTCCACTGCTTTGGGAGTCACGGATTATCTAAACAGCTTAGTCAGCAAAGGTTATGCCGTTACATACACGCCTAACGGCAACCAATTCAATGTGCTGCTCTCAAACAATTTCACCGCTTACCAGCTCCAGAGCGCAATTGCCAGCAGGTTTGGATCCAATGCCACAGTAAAAGGCACAGTGTACATAAGGCTGCCCAAGAGCATAAAGATGTACGACGGCACAAGCGGCTATGTGTTGACCTCGCCTACGTCAGAGTATTCCGTGGTTATTGAACCCCTACCATACATAGGAAGCAACGTAAGCGTGAAGGTTCTTGCATTAATAACCGCAAAGGGCCAGTTCGCGCCGAACCAGACTGAGGTAACACTCGATAACTGATCATAACGGTGTATCCATTTGGCACTAGACGGATTGTCCGGATTGATAAGGAAGCACGCGATAAAAAACGCCATGGATTACGGAAAAGCAGACCCGAACAGCGTTATCAACAAGGTCATCGTTGAAGCCAGAAAGCAGGGCATTCCGGTGGACGAGCTCAAAAAGGAAGTATCCTCAATCGTGGATGAGGTAAATTCCATGAAAAAAGGAGAGCTAGAAAAGGCTTACGAATCCTATTCGGAAGAGTTCAAAACGCGCATGCAGGAGAAGCGCGAGAAGAGCGCGAAGCCCAGGATGGTCTTAGAGGGCGCAGTAGAAGGCGATTTCGCGACCAGGTTTCCCCCGGAACCCAACGGATACCTTCATGTGGGCCATGCCAAGCCCCTGTTCCTGGAGGACGCATTCAGGGATATATACAAAGGAAAGCTCTTCCTTTATTTCGACGATACAAACCCGAAGAAGGAAAGCCAGGAATACGTGGACGCAATAAAGAAGGACCTTGAATGGCTCGGCGTATCGTTTGACAAGGAGTACTACGCCAGCGACAACATAGAGAAAACCTACGAGCAGTGCAGAAAGCTCATAAAGGACGGAAAAGCATACGCGTGCTCCTGCACTTCAGAAGAGATGAAGAAACAGCGGCTGGAACAAAAGGCATGTGCGCACAGGGATAGGCCAATTGAAGAAAGCCTCGACATATTCGAAAAAATGGTAAGCAACTCCTACGCCAAGGACGACACAGTAATAAGGTATAGGGGGAACATGCAGGATCAGAATACAACGTTGAGGGACCCGAACATATTCAGGATTGTCAGGGCAAAGCATTACAGGCAGGGCGACAAATATGTGCTTTGGCCCACTTATTCTTTCAATACGCCGATAAATGATTCTTTGAATGGCGTGACCGATGTAATAAGAAGCAAGGAGTATGAACTGGCTGACGACCTTTATAGGCACATACTCGGTTCGCTTGGGCTTAGGATTCCGCGCTTGCACCTCGAGGCCAGGTTCAACATAGAAGGAAAC
>JAMCYO010000026.1 GCA_023473395.1 Candidatus Martarchaeota archaeon
ATTGCAATCACCTCGAACGGGAGGAAAAGCATGAGGTATGGGAAATATTCGCTGTCTATGTCCCTGCTGCTGCCTACGGATTTCTCACCGCTCTCATACGGTGCATCCTTTACTTCGTTGGGCCTGTTTCTGCGCCCCAAGATTTTTGCCCCGAATAAAAATGCTGTAGGTATGAAAATGCCTAGAAGTGCGAACAGGGCAAGCGCTATATAATTGTAAAGCATTGCAATACCACTATAACAATTACATTATCATCGTTAAATATGTTTTGATAACTGTCGTTTCATGCAATGCCTCAAGAGATCTTCAGCAGCGATTCCCTGTTGTCTTTCGGCGAAGCTTTTACATCCTTTTCGATTCCGCATTTTGTGCATTTATAATGTATAATAAAGGTCCCGTGCCTGTCTTCGAGCGCGCCGATAGGTTTCATTAGCCCCATGCAATCGCATTTTCTGTCCCCTGGCATGTTATCTACATGCAAACTGTAAAGGCATTCGGTGCAATGGTCGGTATAGCCGTTTCCATGCACTTCTGCACCGCACTTGACGCATACGAAGTCCTCGATTTTTCTTGTAAAGTTCCTTGACATGCTATCATATCAAAATAGCTAAATAGCCTAAAGCCGAATAATCTTCGTGTAATTAATGTTTTCATTAATATATAATGATATTGACCCTGTGTCCAAGCATGCGCATGCATTTATAGAGTCTTCAGCTCCAAATGACAAACGCATCAAATTCGTAATGCAGTCAGTAAGGCTTGTCGATTCGATTGTCCCTGAAAATACCCCAGAACCGGCGATATTCTTGAGCAAGCATGTTAGCTCAAAGGAGGTTCCATCATTCACTGTGCATTCCGAAGGCAATTGGTCCGCAAAAGCCGAGCTTGGAGGCGAACCCCACAAGTTGAGCATGGCCTCGCCTTCCGAAATGCTCAACGTATTAACATGCATGTCAAAAATAAAAGAAAATATCAGCGTAACCTACGAGGCTACGCACCACGGCCCGTTTACGGAAAAACGTTCTTTCTTTGCCGAGGTCGGCGGCAACGATGCTGTAATAAACAATCCCGAAATGGCAAACCTGATGGCAAAGGCAGTGTTGGATTCCTTGGATATGGGCGAAGATTTCAAAAAGGTGGTATTTGGCATAGGGGGCAACCACTACGCGTCACGTTTCACCAAACTTGCCTTAGAAAAACGCTATGCGTTTTCGCACATAATGCCGAGGTATTACGCCGAAGAGATGGCAATGGTAGAACAAGCGGTAAAAATGTCATACCCCGTTCCAGAAATTGCCGTGATAGAATGGAAAAGTCTAACGTCCACGCAAAGAAACGAAATATTAAAGAAGCTGAATGAAATTGGTATTGATTATGAAAGGATTTAGGCTAGCCCTGGTGTTTTTGGTTGTCGCTCTAATCATAATTGCCAACGTTAGCAGCGCACAATACTGGTTCCAGAGCGGCGCCAGAGCTTCGCAGAATTATTCTAACAATGACGGAGCGTCAGTAAGCATAGAAACTGTATACCCGCAAAACCTCCAGTACGGTTCTTTCGGCTTTTGGGTCGGCGAAATTCTCAGCAACGGTGCTTTCATACAGGTAGGTTACGAAATACCAAATCAAAGTGGCTACTATCCCACTGGCTGCATGCAGGGCAGCCCGTGCGCTGGAAAAGTGTACATAAAAAAAGACTATCCATCATGGTTCTGGGAATACTTCCCCGCTGGCGACAATTCCTCTGTCTTCTACGGATCGCTCGGCCCCAACGACAGTGTCGGTGCAAACGGCACATTTAATACCTATTCATTCAAGTACTCTAACGGTCTGTGGGATATTTATGTCAACGGCAAACAGGTGGGCAGCGTAAATCTAGGTACCGATTCTTCCGGAAACAACGTACCTACGGTGTTTGCGGAGTATGCAGACGCTAGCAACAACAACGTTTACATGGAGCCCGTAGTGTTTTCCAATCTAAGCGTCTACAAAAACGGCATGCAAGAATCCGTTTCGCACGGGTACTCGTACATAGGCTACGGCACGGGAAGCGAGCATTCCCTACCAAACGACTATGGGGTAAAGGAGCTAAGCCCTTACGTTAACAGATTCGAAGTCGGCTCCGGCCTTCCAATAATCCCAAACTTTACAACTCTTTGGACATATGGTTATTATCTTCATGTGTCTTCCATTTATGGGAACAGTTTTAACAACGAGTATTCTCCTTACTCCACAGTAAGAATAAACGAGCCGCAATACATCTACATATCGAATGGCATAAGGGAAAGATTTATGGGCTGGTCCGGTTCCGGAATAGGCTCGTATTCTGGCACGAACAACAGCACTAACATAACACTTTCTTCCAACATAACCGAAGAAGCAATATGGCAAACGCAATACTACATAAACGCCACAACACCTTACGGCAACGTAACAGGTTCTGGTTGGTACCAAAACGACACGCAGGCGAACATCGCAATAAGCTCAACAAACGTGAGCATAAACAACGGAACCAGAATGCATTTCGTCGGTTTCAGCAATGGGGTTAATGCCACGCGCGAACATATTATCGTAATCTCACCAATCAACATCAGTGCAATATGGCAAACGCAATACTACATAAACGCCACAACACCTTACGGCAACGTAACAGGTTCTGGTTGGTATAATCGCGGTTCCAATGCAAAGATAACCTTATCAAGGACATCGCAATCTATAACTAAAAATGAATCCATGGTTTTTGTATCTTGGAGCAACGGTGCTACCGCCCCAAATCTGACTATTGCGGTAAACGGCAGCTATTCGCTTATTGCGCAGTACAGTATGGCGTATCTGGAAAGAATAGTTCCGGTATCGCAATCTGGTGATGTACTCAATGTAAGCACATTCACTTATAGGAATAGGACTTATACTTCGAAAAGCATATTCATGTTATCAGGTAACGATACTCTAAGTAATTTCAATTATGGCGGTGTTAATCTAACGCCATCTAATCCTACCATAAGCATAACAGAACCAGGTATAATATACGTAAAGCTTCCAGTATATAACGTTACTATAATGTCGAAAAACATATTCGGAAGCCCGATAAGCAGTACCATTTCGGTAAAGCTGCAAAACGGTTCAATAATTAACGGCAAACTAGGCCCAAACGGCGCAATAACAATACCAAACGTACCTTATGGCAACCTGAGCGGGACGCTTTCATATTCAGGTTTCACAGAAAAAATTTCGTCAATGTATTCGGACGAAATAACGGTTGAGATGCTAACGCCAGGGGTGATTTTAGGCCTGGTTATACTTATGGTAATAATCGCATCTTTTTGGTTTTACATGCAGTTCAGGGACAAGAAATCCAGGTGATTTCACGGACGCATATTCTGTTTTCCTCAAAACCCATAACTCTTTCACAAAAATACAATCAATGGCATTTCCAGTCATAGAGTCTGGATCAAACGCTTTGATAGTAGCACCAACAGGTTCCGGGAAAACGGAAGCGGCAGTATTGCCAGCATTAAACAAAATCCTAAAGAACGGCTCGACTACAGGGATATCCATACTGTACATAACCCCGTTAAGGGCGCTCAACCGCGACATGCTGATAAGGATGGAAAAGATTTGTGCGGAGCTTGGAATAACCCTCGGGGTGAGGCACGGCGATACAAACCAAAGCGAGAAGGCCCGTCAAACAAAAAAACCGCCCGCAATGCTAATAACAACTCCAGAAACCCTGCAGAGCATACTCCCGACAAAATATCTGGGCCAAGCACTGAAAAATGTAAAATTTGTGATCGTAGACGAAATTCATGAGCTCTATTACAACAAAAGGGGGGCGCAGCTATCCCTTGCCCTTGAAAGACTTGAAGAGTTGTCACCAAATTTTGTAAGGATAGGCTTGAGTGCTACCGTGGGGAATACCAAAATAATATCCAGTTTTTTGGCAGGGGCAAGGAACTGCGAAGTGGTAAATTCGAAAGAGACTAAGACGACAAAACTGAGCGTGCTTTTGCCTAAAAAGCCAAAGAGGGACTACAAGGACCTTGCAGACAAGTTTGGCCTAGACGACGCTTCGGTCGCGAGGTTGGAGACAATTTCGGAAGAAATAAGTTCTGGAATCTCAACCCTTATTTTCGCAAACACAAGGCAGATAGTCGAAGCGCTTGGAAACAGGATGCTATACCTACAGAAGACAAAACCGTTTGGTGGCATAGGGGTGCATCACAGTTCCATAGAAAAATCTGAAAGGATAGAAATGGAACAGGAATTTAAAAGTGGCGCAATAAAAGGCCTCCTTGCTACGAGCTCACTAGAGCTTGGCATAGACATAGGAACGATAAACAAGGTCATACAGTATGGTTCACCAAGGCAGTCCCTTAGGCTCATTCAGAGAGTGGGCAGAAGCGGGCACACCTCTCACGGTAAACCGGTTGGCAAAATAATAGCAACAGGGATAATGGATGCAATAGAATCAACATCTGTGTGTATAAATTCGATCGAAGGAAATCTAGAGAATTACAGTTGCCAGTTCAATGCGCACGACGTCCTTGCGAATCAGATATGCGGCATTGCGCTTGACAAGGGCGCCATAAGGATCGAAGAAGTCCTAAGAATAATAAAAAGATCATATGTATATTCTGGTTATCAGGAAAAGGACCTTAGGCGGCTCCTTGAATTTCTCAATTCGCAGAGATTGGTGGGTTTTGATGGCAAAACAATAAGCAGCGGAAAGGCAACAAGGATGTATTATTACGAACACCTTAGCGTAATACCTGATACGAAGCGCTATATGGTAAGGAACATAGCAACAAGCAAGATAATCTCAAGCCTCGATGAGAGATTCGTGGCAAGCAGGCTTGAGGAAGGCACGATATTTATAACAAAGGGCCTGCCTTGGAAGGTGGTAAGCATAGAAGATGACATGATATATGCGGAACCTTCTACCGATATCGAGGGCGCAGTCCCAGACTGGTCAGGAGAAGATATACCCGTAAGCATAGAAGTGTCAAGAAAAGTTTCTGACATAATATCAGACCCAAAACCGGTAACACATCACGGAATAAACGACGCAGAATCGTTGGCGGAGATAATGGATTTTTCCAATTCGTGTTCTGACTACTCGATTTCCAAAAATAGCTTTGTTATAGAAAAGCACCCGGAATATGTCGCAATCTATACTTATCTGGGCACTTTGGGCAACGAAGCACTTTCAAGGGTAATGGGCCACCTGATAAGCGAGAGGTTGGGAAAGAGCGTCAACATAAGGTCTTCTCCATACATGATTTTCATAGAAACAAACCAGGAAATGAAAATAGAAAACATACTCAATTCTATAAATCCAAAAACCGTGAGGGGCACTATAGACGAGTTTCTGGAAAAATCCGAAATATTTTCATACCATTTCATATATGCTGCAAAGATGTTTGGGGTTATAGACCGCGAGGCAAAGGTCTCAAGGTCGCTGACTAAGAGGCTCATATCCATATTCAAGGACAGCCCAGTATATTCAGAAGCCCGACGGGAATTGATGGAAAACTATTTCGACATAGAAAACCTGTCAAAGTTTTTGGAAGCGTTGCATAATGGCAGCCTTATTCCAAGGGTTTTTGAGATAACAACCATAAGCAAAATGACCAAGGCGATATTGGCTTCGGCGTTTTATACAAAAGAATTGATAATGCCATTAACTCCAAGCAACGAATTGCTGAATTCATTTGTCGAGTATACTATGTCTAAAAGCATAAAACTGCTTTGCACATATTGCGGCTTCTATTTTACAGAGAAAATATCCGATTTGCAGGGCAAGGAAAGGCTACTATGCCCCAACTGTTCCAGCCCGATGATAGCAACATATTCTGAAGAGCTTAAAAAGGCGGTAGAAAGGCGCAAACAAGGTTCCAAGCTAGACAGATCTGAAAAAAAGGCCATATCTGAGGCTATGGCAGAAGCGGACCTGTTCTCTTCCTATGGCTGGAAAGCTGCGGCAGCGCTGGCGACTTATGGGGTCGGGCCAAGGGCAGCCGCAAGGGCACTCATGATGTTAAGAAGAGAAGACAAGCTTTTTTACATAGATTTAATAGACGCACAAAAGCAATTCATAAAGAATAAAAAATACTGGTCAGTATAAGTTGTGATTCAATGCTTTACCTAGTGGGGCTCGGCCTTGGCGATGCTGATATATCAGAGGCTTCAAAGGATGTGCTGAAGAAGTGCGACGTGGTTATGGCTGACGGCTACACCGCAAGCATATCGGCTAAAAAGATGGAAACCGTGCTCAGCATATCTTCAAAAGAGGTAGAAATGCTAGACAGGCACGCGATGGAAGAAGGCATATCAAAAATTTTGGACAAAGCTTCATCTTCAGATGTAGCGATTGTTACCAATGGAGATCCGCTTATAGCAACCACGCACAAAACGATCCTCATAGAAGCTAAACGGCGTAAAATCGGCTTCAAGGTGATGCATTCCACTTCTATATTTTCCGTCGCAATTGCCGAGAGCGGTTTGGATTTTTACAGGTTTGGGCCTATATGTACCATAGCTAGGTGGTCCGAGCACTATAAACCCGTTTCGTTTTACGAAACCATAGCGAAGAACGTTTCTGGCAACCAGCACAGCCTAGTACTGCTCGATTACGATAGCGTCAAGAACGAGTCGATGCCCATCCAAGAGGCACTGGGAATACTGTCTAGCGCAGAATCCCATTATAAACAAGGCCTTATAACTACCGACAGAAAAATTGGCATACTATGTGATTTAGGCACCGAAAAACAGCGCATAGAATACTCGAAGTTTGGCAAAATAAATAAAAGGTTGAATTACACAATGGCAACGCTTATATTTCCTTCTAACCCTACGGACATAGAGGCAGATTATATAAAAATGTACGAGCGTGAGTGACCTTGGCTTTGGAAATGGTCTATGATGAGCAAAGGAAATCGATTTTCTGCAAGGACCAGTCAACGATAGACACGCTAAGGTCTGGAAGCATAGGAACGATGGTGAACGGGGCATTAAAGCTGGAACCTGAGGAAGCGCTCTACATAATGGACGTCAGGAAAGCCACTTGCAAATCGTATTCTGACGGATCGCAAATCGAATTTAACAAGCTTGCCGCATACTTTTCGAAGAACCGCAAGTTCATGGCCAAATATTTTACCTACAAGGACTGGCGCGACAGGGGGCTCATGATAAGGGACCCAAAGGAAGAACATATAGCTACAAAAAACGCAACGATTCAAATCAAGAAGTACCCATCTTCATCGATAGACATATCTGGGTACAAAATGGAAGGGGTGTTCTTCGAGGATGACCTCACATCCGTAGTCGACGATCCGGAAAACGGCAAGGCCATATACGAACAGTATTGGATGGGGCAGTACGGAACATACAAGTTGAGCAACCATGGTACTCTGAACAAGTTCGACCTATACGAAACGCTGTTTCTTATGGAGAGCGGTTCGTTGTCCATTAAAGATTACACTGCCAAGGAGATAGTAAAAATAGCCTCAAAGGTACGTCCTGATGCCCCAAAGCTTTACGCAGTATACAAGGACTGGCGCTCAAAGGGCTATGTCATAAAGTCTGGATTCAAATTCGGCACGCACTTCAGGGTTTACTTCCCTGGGGCAAAACCGATAAGGGACGACCCGTCGTGGATACATTCTAAACACGTGCTCCACGTTTTTCCAAGGGACTCAAAACTGCTTACTTCCGAATGGGCAAGGGTCATAAGGGTAGCGCATTCGGTGAAGAAAACATTCATACTTGCGATACCTGGCAAAACCAGGCAGAAGAAAATGGGCGTGGATTTCGTGCTTTACCACAGAAAGAACGGCGGCATAGAAATACCAGGAAAGGATGCGCCACATTTCGGAATGCTGTCGCTTGGAGAGAACGAGTACATAGGGGGAAGCGAACTTTCAGCAATAATAAACGAGGCCAACAGCAACCATATGGAACTCATAATAGCAATAGCAGACAGGGAAACGGCAGTGACCTATTATAGGGTAAAAAAGATAGAGCTGCCAAAGAGCGAATACGAATACTATGAAATAGACTGGATGCAGCCTTGATACAAAAGCTCTTTATATATTAATGTTTTCAGTTTTCTTGTGATTCGACGACCACGTTTGTCAAAAGGGGAATGCAGATAAGGGTTGAGGTAAGCGAGAACATAATCGTTTATAGGGAAGGCAGCAGCATAAAGACGATGCTTAGGAAAACGGATTCCGAAACGTCGAGGATGCCCATATACGGGAATTTCTCGATAGAGAAACAGGTCGGGGTGGGGTTTTCCGACGATAAAAGAATGGAGGGCAAGGTATTCAACCTAGACATAATAGCGGATAAAAACATCCCATTGGGCCCATACTTGATAAAAGGCGTAGGGCTGGCCGAAGAGATTATACGCGGTAGGCGCCTTAAGGAAAGCATAAT
>JAMCYO010000041.1 GCA_023473395.1 Candidatus Martarchaeota archaeon
GTTGACATGACGGGATAATGGAACGGGTAAGCACCGATCTTTCAATCGCTTACATAAACAAGACAGGGAAAATACTCCATCACAATGTAGACAAAGGGCTTATAATAGGCGGCGCTTCCGAGGTCGGATTTGGGACAGGGAAGATTATGAAGCCCATAGAAGTCATACTTGCAGGCAGGGCGGCAAGGAGCTACCAAGGCATCGATATAGACGTGGATGGCATAGCCTTGAAAGCCGCCAGGGATTATCTGAAGGAGAATACGAGGTTCTTGGACCTTGACAACGAGGTAACCTTCCAATCAAAGATACTCAAAGGATCGGCAGATCTGAGTGAAATATTCGATAGGAGCATAGACGTCCCGTTGGCAAATGACACCTCTTTCGGAATAGGCTTTGCGCCTTTTACAATAACAGAGAATCTTGTCCTTGAAACGGAAAGGATGCTCAATGGCAAGGCGTACAAGGAAAAACACCCCGAGGTTGGAGAGGATATAAAAGTAATGGGAATAAGGGATATGGAAGACATAGGCCTCACCGTGGCAATAGCCTTCGTTTCTGGAAAGGTTGCCAACAGCGAGGATTATGAAAATAAGAAAGAAGAGATAACGCATGATATAAAGGAATTCGCAAAAAAGTTCACAGGCAGGGATGTTGAGGTAGTGGTGAACAATGGAGATACAAAAAACGGAAAGGTATACCTGACAAAAACTGGGCTGAGCTGCGAGGCAGGAGATGACGGCTCTGTAGGGAGGGGCAACAGGGTAAACGGGCTTATAACTCCGTTCAGGAAAATGAGCCTCGAGGCTGCGGCAGGCAAGAATCCCGTAAACCACATAGGAAAGATATACAATGTGTTGGCAAACGAGATAGCTTCAGACATAGTAAAATTGTACCCCCAAGTAAAAGAATGCAAC
Organism: Candidatus Martarchaeota archaeon; assembly: GCA_023473395.1. GTDB lineage: Archaea > Micrarchaeota > Micrarchaeia > Micrarchaeales > Micrarchaeaceae > Micrarchaeum_A. The sequence continues at coordinate 915 of JAMCYO010000041.1, forward strand.
GTATCTATAGTATCGCAAATAGGAAGGAAAATAGACGACCCCAGGCATTTGGATATAAAGATAAGCACAGAAAAGCCCGAGGAGTTGGACAACCTGAGAAAGAAAGTGTATGACGTGGCAGAGCAGGGCCTTGACAACATCGCTTACCTTACCCAGGAAATAATCTCGGGAAAGCATACAATGTTTTAAAAAAAATATGAGGGAATTTCCCTCAATATAGGATTTAGTTAAAAATCCTATTCTTGCACGCAACTCCACTCGGCACCGTTGCATTTATTCCGAAGAACTGCATGGCCTTCGCGTCCGTGCAATAGCCGCTGTCAAGACCTTGCTTAAGGTTGTTTACTGCAGTCTGGTTGATGGTATATGTATAGTTAAATGCTGGTATAATCACGGTACCGTTGGATGAACTGTAGCTGTACCCCGATATTTGCCCGTTCGAAACCTCGGCAAGTGCGCACGGATCCCCCAAGGCTATTTCAGAAACCGTATTTTGCATATCCGACACATTTTCGCTCTTGTTTATTATGATTGCAGGGCATGCCTCGCTCGTTAAGCCGCTGGTATTCAAGCTAGGGGTTGTTGTAATGTTTGCGTGGGCCGTTGAATTGATAGTCGTTGTTATTTGCTTAATTGGCGCATGGTTGCCGTTCAATGCAATGCCCGAAATTATGATTATTGCAGCTATTGCAACCACGATGGGTATTAGCACCCTGCTAGCAGCCCTGCTGCCCCGTAGTACTCCTTCGTTTTGGTTTGGGGCTTGTGCTTTTTGCAACAGCCTGTAATATTTTACCTTCTTATAATGCGAATTGTCTATTGGCTCTATCATTGACATTCCTTCCAGTTCTGAAAGGTGCTGGCTTACCGTAGCCTTTGAAAGGCCAAGCGCTGCGCTTATTTCTGTTAGGTTCATATTGCCATTCTTCAGGAGGTTTAGTATCCTCTTCTTTGTTCCGAAGGTCTTTGACATTTTATCACAAAAATTTATTGAAATGGTATTATATTAAGAGTTTTTATAGGATTAGGTTTTTGTTAGGTTTTTCGACGTTAGAATAAAACTTAACAGCATTGGCAATAAGTAAAAATAAACCGAAATGCTCAATCAACGTTTGGAACCGGGCTGCGAATTTTGGATTTTTGGGCGTTTTCCCTGGCAGTTTTGTGCGCGTATTTTTCAGTCAGGTTTTTGATTTGCTCCCTTACTATCCTTGCATCTATTTCAGTAAGAACAAACTCCCCTTTCCCACGCATCAGTTCCATAGACCTAAGCGCATCGATCTCCATTGCCCTTTTTGCCGAATGCTCTTCCGGGAATACGCGCACATCGTTTATGCTTAGGTTAGAATCCTGCATTGAGTAGAGCCAAACCCTATAATCCGTGCCGTTAAGGTTATGGCTGAAGTCTAGTATATATTCCAAATCATTTCCATTCACAGTTATTCCTGTTTCTTCCTTCAACTCCCTGACTGCCGCAGCGAGGTTGGCTTCGCCAGCTTCAACGTGCCCTGATGGCAAACACCATTTACCTGGTTCTATGTCGTCGTCTTCTCTCCTCTTTAGGTATACCAATCCGTCTCCCGTAAACAATGCTATGAATACTACATCGACTTCTTTAGGTTTTGAATCCGATATGCTTGATTCTGTCTCCATTTACATCAGGAAAGCGTTGACTCGTGTAAGGTATTTAACCTTTCCATGAGGTTCGTTTATAGACGTTGCAGTGATACAATGAAAAGGATGCTAGTTGCAATAGGCGGCAATGCCTTGCTTAAGAAGGGGGAGAAACCGGATTTTAAGACCCACCTAAAAAATGCCAATGATACCGCAGGAAAAATAATGGATATCCTTGCTGGAACCAATATGGAATTAGTCCTAACGCATGGCAACGGGCCGCAGGTAGGCGATGAATTCATAAGGAATGAAAGGGCAAAAAAGTATATGCCAAAACTGCCTTTGCATATACTCACAGCAGAAACACAGGCCTATATTGGCGCGATAATCTCGAATTCTTTGAACCCAATGCTTAGGGAAGCGGGAAAAGGAAATTCCGCGGTTATAATAACCAACGCGATTGTGTCTGGGACTGATCCAGCAATCAAAAAACCCACGAAGCAGATAGGGCCTTACTACACAAAGGAACAGCTAATGCGGGAGCTCAAACTGGAAAGGTTTGATTATGTAAAAGAAAAAAACAGCTATCGCATGGTTGTACCGTCTCCTAAACCCATAAGGATAATTGAAATAGACGCAATAAAATCGATGCTGTCTGCAGGATTTTTAACGATATGCGGGGGTGGGGGTGGCATACCTGTAGTCAAGAAAGGCAATTCTTACGTAGGCATAAACGCTGTGATAGACAAGGACGCTACAAGCGCGCTCATAGCTGAAAATATAGGCGCAAGCGAACTTGTAATCCTTACGGATACGGACTACCTGTATTCGGACTTTGATGACCAGAACAGCAGAATCCGAAGCATTACGGCCAAGGATTCGTCAAAGCTTCTTCCAAAACTTGAAGCAGGGACGATAAGGCCAAAGCTTGAAGCGTGCATGGAGTTTGTTTTAAAGACTGGAAAGCCTGCAAGAATAGGGGCATTGGAAAATGCTTATGAAGTAGCAAGGGGCAAATCAGGGACAGTTATAACCCCCTAATTCATTGTGGCAACAAGCTAAGCTTGTCGAGTTTTACAAGCTTTAGGTAGCTGAGCCTTTCTGATTTTATTATTTCCGCCTTGGAAAAGTTGGTGGCTGCGTATTTCTTCAAAAGTTCTGCTATGCCTTCTCCCGTTACTATTACTATGCCATCGGGTTTTGTTATCCTGTAAAATTCTTTGAGCTGCGATATTGACTTTTTTATGCCAAAACCCTTGAAATAATCGTATGCAAGGATAAGGCCGAACTCTTCATCAGGAAGGCCAGTGTAGCAATCCACAGACAACGCGTATCTTAATCCTTTCAGTTTTGAGGTAGAATTTATAATGGAAATTAGTTCCTTTTTCGAACGCGTCAGTACTGTTAGCTTTGATTTTTTGTTTTTATTCTGAAAATAGCGTATCGAATCCAAAACCTCTGCTTTTTCTCCAGAAATAAGCACCTGTGACTTCTTCAGATATGAAAGTTCCGAACTTGCAAGGCTTCTCATCAGTCCATAATGCAATTGTGGTTTTACCTTCTTGGCTGGTATCTTGACTGGTATTTTTTTGTGCATACGTTAGTATTGTAGGATTCCAGGTTTAAAAACATATACGTGCGAATCTTACCAGAAAAGGATAAATATTTGGTAAAATCCAAGTAGAAAACTAGGTAGAATGATTCCATGGAAAAACAAAAGGATGGTAATTGCAGTTTTGGCCATATATTGGAGCTTGCAAAGGGAAATAGGGATGCGTACGAGATTCTGGCCCAGGTAAGCAATTCCAAGTATGGGAACTCGGCAATCAACGGGATAGCAAAGTTGAATCTTGGCCCTGAAACAATCTTGGAGATTTATAAGCATGGCTCCGATTCCAAGATAGACAAGTTTTCCGAAGTGATGGGCTTCTATTCGATTTTCAACCAAGGGGAGCTTGATGCGCTTAGGTTACTATGTACCGACAGTAAAGGAATTGATGCCAGATCGTTGCTACTTTTAACTACCATAGCAGTACTTGAAAGCTTGGACAATGACAGGAATGCGATAGAGGTAATGAACCAGATAATCTATGATGTCTCCTTAGATGGCGCGAGGGGATCGGAATTATACGAATATTTTGAAGAGATTTTTGTTGGCTATATTGGTAATATAGTGCTTGCAAATCTGATGGCTGGAACGAATCCTTACAGGGATTTGGAGGCGTTTGGAACCCCGGACCAAGCAATAAATAAATTGCCTGACTTAATAAACGAGTATGTTGGTAAGAGCATTTCCAAAATCAAAAGGGAATGAGCCAAAACCATAAGGTGTAGATTAATGGCTTTTAAGGACAAGGTAATATTAAGCCATAGAAGGGACTTCGACGGAATTGCGAGCGCGGCAGAGCTATTGAGGCTATTTAGGGGCAGCGTCGAAAGGGCCATTTTTACAAATCCCAATAAGGGGCTTATGCTTGGCGCATTGTCCGAATTGAAGGGCATGCGCAACATGGAGCTGTACATAACCGACCTTTCCTTATCTGAAGACGGAATGCTTGAAATTTGCAACAGCATAGATGAAATCAGGCGCAACAAAAACAAGATATTTTGGCTGGACCACCACCCATGGCCTGAAGGCGCAATACAGCTGGCCAGGGCTTCTACGGAAATGCTGATAGCAGGTGAAAACAAGGACTATTGCGCAGCAGAGCTCGTATATACTAACCTTGTAAAGGATGACGCGGTGTCCAAGCGCATAGCCGAGCTTGCCCACCTTACCGATTTTAACATAAGGCCGAATGATAGCGCATTGGACGGACAGCTGATCAAGATATCGAAATGCATTGCCTTCCTTGACGAAAGCGACAGAAGATCGAACGAGTTAAGGGAAAGGCTGATGCTTAGGGTGTCTGAAGGGGAAATATCCGGAGAAGTTATAGATGAGGTTTATGCGATTTACAAGGAATCCGAAGAGAAAAACCTCTCCCAGCTAAAGGAAACGATGGATAGCTTTTCCGTAGGCAATATAAGAATCGGAATCGCATTCGCAGAGAATTTGCAAAGCAACATGGCATGCAGCGTCATAAAGGAGGCGACTGGCGCCAACGTACAAGTTTTTGTAACTACAAAGGACTGGGCTGCGCACGTAAGGAGCGATAGTGGCATAGACTCGTCAATTCTGTCTAAGGCGTTTGGAGGCAACGGGCACGCCCAGGCTTCCGGATTCACGCTCAATCCAACAAGCAAAGAACTGGGCGAAGCAATAAAATGGTATAAAAATACCGTAAAGGATTCTGCCATGCGCGCCTTTGCACGTTAATCATGCTTTGATAACCGTTGGATGTGCCATTCAAAAGATGTAAATTTCAAATCTTGCTTTTCAATTCTATTATAGGGCATCCGGAAGAAAAAAGTTTACGGCCCAAATCGGTGGCAGTATATTTGACGCGAACTGGACTTGTATCAAAAACCTTCCTGCTTACCATCTTATCAGACTGCAGGGATTTTAAGACCGCAGAAAGAGTTTTGGCGGTTAAGCCTGACTTTGAAAGTATATCGTTGAAGAACATTCCTGTTTCTTTGGAATTTATTATCGAAACTACCACGAGTTGCCAATTTGATTCTATAAGCGACTTGAGTGTTTTGGGTGGCAGCTCGTTATAATTCATCATGCCCTCTATAATGCAATCCCTTCCTTTTACTAGGTGTGATTCAGTGCGTTTCTTGGCCATGGCAGCACCCCATTATAGTAAGTATATACCACGTAACTTTAATTATTAATAACTTTCTTTTCGTATTTTACTTTTTTGAATATTTTAGACAATAATCGTATACTTGAATTCCTAAATCAACATATTTAAATCCAACATAGCATTAGTAGATAAGCAAATAGGTGATTAAATGGCAGTTTTTGTAGACTCGCTTGCGGTAATGTTGCTGGCACTAGGTTCCAGCGCATCCCTGTTAGCGCTGTATTTCTTGTACGCAGTAAAGCAAAAAAAGAGCATAGGCAATCTCGCAGTACCGATGATGGGTTTCGGGCTGTTCGATTTCGCGAGCGGTTTCCTGATGTCCTTTACATGGCCGCTGCCACCCGCATATAACATGCTTTTCGGAGACCCCATGTTATTCTTGGGCATGCTCATGACAATCGGAGGGTATATGCTTTACAGGAACATGGACCTCAGGATATTGTCAGTATTCGGCTTCTTCCTAGGCATATACATATTGGTAGAGGCTGTGGCCATACCGAGCTTTGGGCTTGAAACCGGGGCAGATCTGATTAGCGCAATGGGATTGTTTGTAGTATCTGGAGCAGCCGCGATTCTTTCGCCCCTTGTATACCTTAACCCGAAAGGGGATGGAAAATGGGCGTATTACCTGCTTGCGGCATTGTTGATACTGGCAGCATTCGCAGCACTCTTCATAGGATATGCAGGAATATACGGGCACTTGAAGTCTCCGCCCTGATCTCATCTTTTGCGCCATGGATTTCCATGGCGCTTTTGCCTATTTTTAAAACTCGTTCTTAATGGATTCAAATATGTGATATTAAATGCGCAATATGTCGCGGAGGGAATTCGCAATCCTTACTGCAATGTCAATAATAGGGTTGATAGCCTCAGGGATAGTACTATACGAACTTTACGTGATACACAACCCTCCGCCGTTTTGCACGATAGACGCAACGTTGGCCTCAACGCCGTTCAATTGCATGAAGGTTTTGACTAGCAGCTATTCGGACGTGTTCGGAGTTTCGCTTGATTTCCTCGCAGCATTATGGTTCATAATAAACATTGCATTTGTGTCAATCTTGACGTTTGCAGACAAGCAGTTGGCCAAGCGCATATTCTATGTGTTATTTGTATGGCGTTTTTTCGGTATAGCAATAGTGCCATACTTAATATACCTGGAATTCTTTGTAGTGCATTCGATATGCCTTTATTGCACGATAATGCACGGCGCAATAATAATAGACTTCGTTATAGTTTCTTATTTCCTGTTTTCAAGGCATTCGAATATAAGACATACCATCTTCCAAACCACAGTATGAGGATGTTGGAATATTCTTAGGGCGTCGTCACGAAATTAGAAAAAAATTAGTAAGTAGAACAAAGGCAGTAAACGATATGACTTTGTTAGCTTAAGATTTATAATTTGCAGTTGGAATTTTTGAATAAGACAAATGGGGAGTAGGAGATTTGGACTCCTATCGCGAGCGCCCAAGGCTCGCAGTCTGCCAGGTTAGCGTAACTCCCCGCTAAAAAAATGCAGTATTTATTCTAACAGTTTTTATATATAGGTTTCGGAATCGATTTATTTTTACCAGACCCCTGTTTTCGACAACTTTTGCTTTGGTTCTTTGAGCTTGCTTATTTTTCTGAAGTTAGTTTCAAAATCCTTGTGTGTTAATACCGGGACAGTTGCACGGAATTTAGCAGGGGAGTGCGGATCTATCGTTGCAAGGAGCTTTTGCGTTTCGGGCTTGGTCAGGTTCTTCCACAGCTGCGACCATGATATGAAAAACCTCTGCTCCTGCGTGAAGCCGTCTATAAGTTTTTTGTGTTCGCCCGATTTTTCCATTGCCTTATGCAATGCGTCGTATGCTATGCTTATGCCACCAAGGTCAGCGATATTTTCACCTAGGGTAAGTTTGCCGTTTACTTTTATTCCTGGCATTATTTCCAAGCTGCCGTAAAGTTTTTCCACGCCTTTTGCCTTTGCCTCAAAGTTTCTTCTGTCGTTTTTAGTCCACCATTCTTTGAGGTTGCCATATTTGTCGTACTTGCTTCCTTGGTCATCAAACCCGTGCGTGAGTTCGTGGCCTATTACGCCCCCTATTGCCGCATAGTTCACGGCATTGTCAAGATTTTCGTCAAAGAATGGAGGCTGTAGTATTCCTGCAGGTATTACTATTTCGTTCATCGACGGGTCGTAGTAGGCGTTTACCGTTGGCGCGGTCATTCCCCATTCCGACTTATCAACCTTTTTGCCTATCCTTTTTATGTCCCTTTCAAAATCGAAGCTTATAGACCTCATTATATTTCCAACGAGATCGTTCGGGTCTATTTTGAGCCTGGAATAATCCCTTGGCTTCTTTGGATATCCTATCTTCACATTTATTGAATCAAGCTTTTCCAAAGCCTTTATTTTGGTTTCTTCCGTCATCCACTTCGAATGCTTGAGCCTTTCCCTAAAAGCGACCCTTATGTCTGAAACAAGGCTTTCGGCCATATGCATGGATTTGTCGCCGAAATTATGCTTTGCATAGATGCTTCCCAAGGCTTCGCCAACGCACATGTTTACAAGGGAAACACCCCTTTTCCACCTAGGCCGGGGCTTGGATTGCCCTTGGAGCGTTTTATTGAAAAAGCCAAACATCAACTTGTATATTTCTTCATGCAGGCTATGGCCATAAACCATTAGAACGTTCCATGCAATATACGCTTTTATGGAATCAATGCTTTCGGTTTTAAGCATGTTTTCAAGGCGCTTGAAAAATTCCGGCTGGCCAACTATGGCGTAGCTTAAACGCTTTGCCCCCATGCCTTTGAAAAATGTTTCGAAATCCAAACCCTTGTATGTTTCAATTAGCTTTGAATAGCTGAATTTGTTGTAGTTTTTTATGTCGTCCCTTAGTTCGGCCCTGCTCCTTGAAAATCTTGCCAATTTGGTTTCGATCCTTAGGATTTCCTCTGCATCCTTTGAAGCCTGCCCGGGATTTGCGCCGTAAAGCAGGAATAACTTTTTTAGGAATTCGGAGTATTTCTTCCTTACCTCTGCAAATTTCTCGTTTAGGTAATACTCCCTGTCAGGCAAGCCTAGGCCGCCCTGCCAAAGGTAAACAGCATAGGTAGACGAATCCATAAGGTCAGGGCTTACGTGAAAGCTGAAAAATGGGCTAACGCCGATTGTTGAGAGATTGGCTAGCAGTTTTGTCAGCTCTTTCTTTGAAGCCATATCCCTTACCTTTTTTATAATTGGGTTTATGGGCTTGAATTCTAGCTTCTCTAGCAAGGTTGTGTTCATCAGGGATTTATACAGGTCCCCGATTTTTTGCTCTTCTGGGCTTCTGGTGGCCTTTTCGGAGCATTTTGTAACTATTGATTTTAGCGTTTTTGTGTTTTTGTCGTAAAGTTCTTCGAAGGAACCTATACGGCTCTTGTCTTCCGGGATTTTCTTGCGCTTTAGCCAATTGCCGCATGAATATGAATAAAAGTCCGCAAACGGGTCTACCGACCGATCCATGCTTCTTATGGAGAATCCTATGCTTTCCTTGCTAGTTGCCATGATTGCACCACGTCAACCCATGCCGCACCTTTCCAGATGCTGGGGTTCGCTTTTTTCATCCTTCCTTAATATTTGACTGCCGTTTTCCTTTGAAATGATATAATCGTTAATTCCGTTGCTAGATGCTTCAAGAGCCTTTCCCAAATCAGAAGTTTGTTCTTTCTTGCATGGTTTCTGCGATTCCATAAACGCACATCCACATATTATCCGTTTATCAATTTAAAACTTTACTGCTTTATGGCGCGGCAAATGCCATGGCGGTAAAGGGTAAGCTCATGGTTAAATATTTTTAGTTGGAAATCTAGCTGTAGGAACTCGTTATTGGTGATTATTGTGCCGAATCTTGATTTGCCTTGGACGGAGAAATACAGGCCTGAAAGCTTGGATGAGGTAATAGGCCAAAAACCCATAGTGGAAAGGCTAAAATCTTTCATAAAAGGGAGCAATTTCCCAAACATGATATTCGCAGGCAGCGCAGGAATAGGAAAGACGACCTGTGCCATAGCCCTTGCAAAAGACCTTTACGGCGACGATTTCTCCGGTGCCTTCAAGGAGCTCAATGCGAGCGACGCAAGGGGAATAGACGTTATAAGGGGAGAGGTTAAGAACTTCGCAAGGACCATGTCCATAGCCAAGGTACCTGTGAAGATAATATTCCTGGACGAGGCCGATTCGCTGACAGCAGATGCACAGCACGCGCTTAGAAGAACCATGGAGAAATACTCATCGGAAACCAGGTTTATACTCAGCGCCAACTACGCGAGCAAGATAATTGAGCCTATACAGAGCAGGTGCGTAGTGTTCAGGTTCAAGCAGCTGACATCGGCTGACATGCGCAGCTATGTGGAAAGGATTGCCAAGGAGGAAGGCTTGGAAATGGACGACAAAGCGATAGAGGCATTGGTGTACGTCGGCGACGGGGACATGAGAAAGCTTACTAACGTGCTCCAGAGCGCAGCCATGTTCTCCAAGAAGGTAACGGAGTCTGAAGTTTACAACGTAGCTTCAAGGGCGCGCCCTACCGAAATAATATCCATGCTCAAATACAGCATAGAGGGCAACTTCGACAGGGCAAGAGAGGAGCTTGACACCCTTATGCTCAAGCACGGCCTCAGCGCTGAAGACATACTGACGCAGTGTTATAGGGAAATACAGGGGATAAATATAGACGAAAGGGCAAAGCTGAAGACCATAAGCTACATAGGCGAATGCAACTTCAGGGTGGTAGAAGGCGCAAACGAGCGCATACAGCTCGAGGCGTTCCTTGCAAACCTGGCATTGATATCCAAGGGTTGAGCTTCACTTCTCGAACGTGAGCTCGAGGTTTCCTGCGTAGTCGAAATCCGGCGCCTTTATGTAAAAGCTCGCTACGTAGCTGCTTTTGTCATCTATGGTGAATGGCAGTTTCGGATCGCTTCCGAAGAATTCAAAGGGCTTGTTCACCCTTACCGATTTTACGGTGTCGTTGTAGGTAAAAACCCTGTACATCTGCATCGACACCTCGAAGTTCGAACCTTTTTCGAGGCTTTTGACTTCCCCGTGCTCATTTACCTTTACCCTTTTGGCGCCGTTCACCGCTATTATCTCTGGAAGTTCTATGTGTACCATTTCGGCCGGCTTTTGCACAAATTTTACCACCATTGGGCCGCTGTAGTTGTAATCTGGGGCCTTTATTCTTAGAATGAATTCCATTGATTCGCCAGATTTTACAGAAACTGGAGGGTTCGGATTTACCGATATCAGCTTAAATGGCTCCCTTACCTCTATGTTGGTTATGGTTTCCGTGTTATCCTGCTTTTTCAGGAACGATAGCTCCTCGTAGTTCTTGTTGGAAAATGGTATCTTGAGTTCGAATTCTTGGGAGTCGAGCTTCCTTCCGGGCAAGCCGTGCATAGAATTCTTCCAATATAAGCTTATCCCGGTTATTTCCCCGGAGTATTTGGGTTTTTTGTTAAGGAAACCCAGGCCAATCTTCATTTTTACACCAGAATTAGATTTGTCACATCAAGATATATAACCGCTTTGAACGCATGAGCTCATTCCAAGCGCACACGCCTTAGGACTATCCTTGATTCGGAACTTTTTCGCACGATGCGCCTCCTTTTGATTTTGCGCGCATATAATATGTGCTTCGAGCCAGTCTTGGCCTTTGCCAGCTCCAAATCACTGCTCTTTATCATATTGCTCCTTCCGGCATAATTAGCATAAAACGACGCTTCGCCGACCAATTCCTTTACCGTATCCTCTAACTCCTGTTCAAGTGATATGACTGCTTTTTCGTTTATCTTTTCCGCACCCGCCTGTTTGAGAAATTCCTCGATGTCGTATAGACTGAAACTCCTTTGTTTTACCAATAAAGCACCCCTTAAAACAGCCATAAGAATTTGGCAAATAGTTATTAAAACGAAGGTTTTTAAATGGGCGCAAGATATCCGAAATAGCGGCAGTATGCAATTTCTCACGCCAGAAGCGCGCCAACGATTCCGTATACCACAGCCACACTGACGTTGTCATCAATCTTGTTGCTCAGGCTCTCAAGGAACGCTAGCAGAAAAATTATAGGCAGGCTTATGTACCCTATCAGAACCACACCGAATATAGCCCCTACTGCAAAATACCCGATAGTACCTGCATAGCTTTTCTTGCGGTTGTATGGCAGCTTGAGGCGCCCCAGTTTCAGGCCTATTATTGTCGCCGCAGGATCGCAGAACAACAGCACTGCAATCCCGAAAAGCGCGATGCGCATTGAAGGGTACAACGATTCTAAAATCGTAAAGCCCACCGCAAGGAATATTGCTCCCCTGCCGAAGAATACGCCATCCTTTTCAAGCGTGCGGAAAAACGACAGCGCCTCGCTTTTGGAGTTCAGGGAATAACCTATCCCAAGCACCCCTAACAGCGTTAGGTAGAACGATGCGTATATACCGTATTTTCCGAATACTGCTATGACTACAACCAATATCAGGCCAAGGGCCACCTGCAGATAGTCCCTTTTTAATTCGGCTGCGATGTTTTTGTTTTGGACCTTGGCCTTACCGTATCTCGTTTCTATCCCTGAATGCATTATTCCAAACATTGCGCCTATGCCGAATGCCATTGTTTCGTATGGGGATTTCGGGCCATAATAGAGATAGACTGAAAACAGCATAGCCGCTGCGATTATCATCGCGTAAAAATAGGAAAAGCGCTTTTTTGCATATAGGAACATAGCAAGGAATGATATTACTGACATTGCTATAAGCAGGATTGAATTATACGCAGTTGCGGTGTCGAATGCTGATATTATTATGAATAGCGCGAGCCCGATGACCGAGAAATCCCTTTTTGTATAGTATTGCAATATTGTGGCAATTGCGAATAGGGCAAGGGATGCAATATAGTAGTACAACTTAACACCATGCATGGGTTTGGGATCGGCTATCCCGAGGCTTTGGCAATTTTTATGTAGATTTAGCTTATATTAATGTTATTATCCATGCTGCGATAAGGAATCCCACTGCTATTATAGTAGGGACCAGCACTTTGTCAGTAGCTATCATGGAATCAAGTGCCGCGAGCATCTTTTCCCTCTGGTTTATGCCCCATACGGAAAAATTCTTCACCTTGGAGAATTGGAATATTAGGCTTGCGTCGGACATGTCTGAAATGGCTGATTTTACCATTTCTTCGAGCTTCTTCTCTGTCTGCTTTAGCGTAGTGGTGGTGCCAAGCACATTGCTTGCCGTATGCCTCAGCGAGTTTACATAGTGCGTGTCGGTAGTATACAGCTCAAAGTCGGCGTTGAACTTGCTGTTCAGGTAGGAAAGCAGCTTTGTTCGGAACTGGGGGTTTGCGTTGTTGGCGTTGAATTCTATCATGCCGAACATCTTTCCTCCTATATCGTATACAAGCACATTGACGTTCCCCGGAGCCATGTCTGCCGGCCTTCCAAAGGCGTCGAAAAGATTCGATGATGACTTGCCAACCCTTATTTTGTCGCTTTCCGATATTACCGAAATGTTTTTTATTGCATCCATGTAGTCCTTCATTACCGCTGAATCGAATTTTACAGCGCTTAGCTCAACTTTCGGGGCGCTTTCGTACCTTGAATTATGTGCGTCTACTATTATGACGTTCTTTGCTATTTGGGACAGAGCGTTTTTTATGAGAACTGACGCCTCCGGGGTTATGTCTTCGGTTACCCTAGGGGCCCTTGACAGCGTAGCAATCGCCGAGTCTCCGAATTTTATAAGCCTTATACGTGCACCGTTGCTCTCGCCATAGTAATAAGCGTATTTGTGGCCCGTGCCGGCCTTCATTGGTTTCGGATTCTTGAGCATTTCATCGATTGCGCGCTTGAGTTGTGCAAACTGGTCGCTCGATACGGCGTTGTAGTCCTCATTTATGGCAGAGTGCAGCACCACAGCCTGTGACTTGTAAGCCTGAATCACGTGCCTTTCTATCAAGTAGGGAAAATTGCTGCTGCCCAGGGTTCCAACCGGGCCGAAATGTATGTTAGGAACTATTATAGAGGATATCTGCTTTCCGGATTTTCCAACGACCGTGACTGTGCTAAGGTCTATGTCAATCTTTTCGCCGAATTGCTTTTTCGTCTTTCTGTCAGGTATGGAAACGTTTATGTTGAACAGCCAGTTCTGCATCATCTGCGAGAACGTGTCTATGCCGCTGAAACCTAGGCTCCTTTTTATCGGCGAATCCACGAAGTATATTATGGTGTAGCTTACCAGCAGGAATACGAATATTGCGGCGTAGAGCTTTACCAGCAGGATGCCTAGCGGCACCGTGACCCCAAAGAATATTGCACTGGCCGGAAGGAAGAACACGAGGTTTATTGTTGGCTGCAGGAGCGCGAACATAGAAGCGTTCTTTGACCTGTTCATCATGAGCTTGTTTACAAAAACCCACCATGCGAATATGCTTGCGTCGCCCACTATTATTACCGCCAGCGCAAGCGCATACGAATGGGATATGTAGTATACGGCGCCGGAGAATATCAGGAATATGCCGTAGGTGAGCTCGGCAAGGAACGACACGAATATTATGTACTTGAAACGTATGTAGCTGCGCAGCGCCTTGAACAATATTATGGTTATTGTGGTAGGTATTATTATCGCGAGTATGCCGCCTATCGCTCCGCTAACGGCAGCGTATTCTATGCCATATAGTGGATGCGCCAGGTGCGCTACGTATGATGTCAAAAGACCTGAGACTATTCCAAGCAGCACAAGCATTACGTAAAGCCTTTTCGAATTCGGCAGGCTTTTGGCGAACAGGCTTACGTGGCTAAGCGCACCTGAATAACTTTTGTTTTGCTGCATTCAAAGCACTGAATTATGAAAATATACCCTAACAGTGGCAAGATAGGATGGCAGGCAAATTATTTATCGTTTTTGAAGTTACTTTCCGTATCTTCTCTTGCGCCTTGAAAATTCGTTTATTGCGTTGTTGAGATCCTTCTTTTCGAACTCCGGCCAGTACTTGCGGCTGAAGTAGAGTTCCGAATATGCCGATTGCCATGGCAAAAGCCCAGAAAGCCTTTCCTCCCCGGATGTCCTTATTATAAGGTCCGGATTTACTATGGATGAGGACCTTAGGGATTTATTCAACAGCGCTTCTGTTATATTATTTGGCGATATTTTGGAACGTGTAATCTTTTTTACAGCATAGACCAAATCGTCATGGCCGCCATACGCCAAAAGTATGTTTATCTGGAACCTATTGTACTTGGAAGTATGCTTTTCTATGCCCTTAAGCGCATTGTCTAGCGCCTTCGGAAGAAGCTTCCTGTTGCCTATTATATTTACCTTGGCCTGGTTCTCGTCGAGAGTCCTTATTATGCTTTTGTCTGTTGCGGCCCTTAAATATAGCTTATAGAGTATGCTAAGCTCTGTGGAAGTCCTTTTTTGTATGTTTTCGGTAGAAAGCGCCCATACTGTAAGGCTTTTAGCCCCGAACCCTTTCAGCCAGATGGCGAATTTTATGAGTTTCTTAATCCCCAAACCATAACCGTTTAGCAGCCTTACTCTGTTCTGCTTTGCCCATCTTCTGTTGCCGTCGGGAATCAAGGCTACATTTGCAGGGATAATAAGTTCTCTTCTACGCATTAACGCACCTGGTACGCAACAATCTAATACCTTTTTATTGGTACTCCTTTAAATTCTTTTCTTAGTGTATTGGATTTTGCTAAAACCACGTAAATATTTTATTTGTGCAATTATATATTAATTGCAGTTGCAAATCCTACGCACAGTATCGCAGGCACCGGCACTGCAGCGGTTATGACTTGTGAGGCTATGGCAAGGTGAACGTTTTTGATAAAAGGAATGCTTTTTTACGAACCTGAAAAGCTCGATGATATAAAAGGAAACGAGTCGGCGATAGCCGAGCTCAGGCGCTTTGCCATGTCATTCAAGCTTGGCAAATACGAAAGGCCGCTGCTTGTATACGGGCCCACAGGGATCGGAAAAAGCTCCGCAGTAAGGATGCTTGCAAAGGAAAACGGCTGGAACGTCATAGAACTGAATGCGAGCGATTACAGAGACAAGGAAAGCATAAGCAAGCTTCTCATGGCGGCATCGCAGTCCAGGGGGCTTTTCGGAGGCAGGAATATGGTACTGCTTGACGAGGTGGACGAGCTCAGCGCAAGGTTCGACAAGGGTGCCTCTTCAGCGATAACGGAGCTCATAACGAAGTCCAAAAACCCGATAATAATGATTGCGAACGACATGTGGGACCAGAAGATTGCATTTCTAAGGAATTCCACCACCCCGGTTGAGTTCAAGAGGCCGAAGCAGTTTGTGGTAGAGGAGGTATTGAAAGGCGTTGCCAGCGAGGCGGGAATAACTCCAAACGCCGACGTGATAACCGCAATCGCAAGGCGCTCCGGAGGCGATATAAGGAGCGCCATAAGCGACATGCTTATACTCGGAAATTCCCCTGACGAAGCCCTGGATTACATAGGGCTTAGGGACAAGAAGGGCTACATATTCGAGACCTTGGATAGGATATTTCTTTCTAACACCATAGCCGCGCCGCTAAGGGCGATCACAAATTCTTATACTCGGAAATGCCCCTGACGAAGCCCTGGATTACATAGGGCTTAGGGACAAGAAGGGCTACATATTCGAGACCTTGGATAGGATATTTCTTTCTAACACCATAGCCGCGCCGCTAAGGGCGATCACAAATTCTGAAGACACTGGAGACATGCTGATAAAGTGGATAGACCAGAACATAACGAAACGCTACACGTACATTGCGGACATAGCAGTAGCCTACGAGAACCTGGCCGATGCGACGGTCTATTACACCAGGGCGATAAGGTCGCAATATTACATATACTGGAGGTATATGAACGTAATGATGTCCAGCGGCGTAGCGCTTTCGAAGAGTTCATACCCACAGGTAAAGCTTAGATACGAATTTCCGAAAACGATAAAGGAGCTGAGCGCGAGCAAGGGAGACAGGTCTTCGTCAACAGAGATTGCGAAGCTTATGCAGAAACGCATACATGAGAGCATTTTCACCATAAAGGAGCATTACATTCCAATGCTCAAAGAGATGCTCAAGGGTTCCAGCGAGGAGGAAATAGAGGGCTTCCTTGAAAGCAGGTACGGCCTCGAGCGCAAGCAGATAGATTACATCATGGGAAAACAGGTCAAGCGCTGAGCCTGGACTCAATCTCCTTTATGAATATGTTGGTGAATTCGCCAGCGGAAAACTCGTCATCGAGCTTTATGCTTGCGGCTTCATTGTGGCCCCCTCCGTTGGTTATGTAATCGGTTTCTTCTTTCATCTTGGATATGAGCGATAGCAGCGCGAGCTTTTCGGAAAGCTCCTTGCTTACCCTTATCGAGTAAAGGCTTTTGTTGTATACTACAGTTATCGAAGGTCCGTATTTCTGCTCTACGCGGTCGCTGAATATTGATGTAAACCTCCCATGGCGCACGTACGGATACCGGTTATCGGATATGCTGGAATAGTCTAGCACGGCAAGCGTTATTCCTGCCACTTTGCGCGGTTTGGCGTGCCTCATTCCGGTGGCAAGCGCCTCTTCCATCTGCTCGTTCGCCTCAGAAAATATCCTTTCGTATTTGGGCTTGTCTTCCATTATTGCAACTATTGACTTGGGATTGACGTTGGCGCTGCGGTAGCTCGCCTCCGTGGTTATGGCATCAAGCACCGACGCCAGCTTGACCTGCGCTTTGTCATCCTGTGCATATTCGCTGTGGTCGCTTATGAGCGACGCTCCCACAAGCTCCTTTATCTTGGCATTTGATATAACTGCTGCAATCTCGCATGCGAGCGCGCCTGCAGTTACATCGGATGTAAAACCCTCGAGCCACGGGTTGAGGTAATGCTTTGAGATAGATGGATCAAAATCTTCTTGCACTGGGTGATGGTCTATTAATATTGCATCTATCGAACCAGAAGCGCGTTTCAATGCGGAGGAGCTTTCCCCGACCGAACCAAAATCGATAATGCAAAGCAAGGGCTTCATGACCGAATTGTACTGGGAAAAGCGCAGCCTGTCGTATTCCAGCGACTGCATTGTATAGGCTACGCCCTTGTTCATTGTCCATAGGCAGTTTGAGGTATCGAACCTTAATTCCTTTGCGAGCTTTTCGAGGGCTCTGTATATTGCGATAGCGCCAGAAGTCCCGTCACCGTCATTGTGGAACCTGAACATAATTGGGGCACCCGCAACGAAGCTTGCAGTTATGCTTTCTGCGATTTCACCTATTTTTCCGGACATCGCGTTTATTGCGGAATCAAGGGGGTTTATTCCAAGCTTTTTTATTTTTCCAGGTTTTACTCCCTGCAATGAGCTTTGCAGCCCCTTCAGGTATTCTTCTTTTGTTGCCTTTAAGCCCGTAATGTTGCTTGCCTTTATACTGTCGGAATAGTCCTGCCCTGAAAGCTCAACTATGTCTAACGGCTCGGCTATCGCAGATGAATACAACTGCACAGGCACTTTGCCGAACAGCGTACAGAACTGCATATTGTTTGGTGCATTCCTCGTACTTGAAACTATGAATTTTGGCATTCGGATTCCTTTAAAACCAATAGATTGCGATACTTGATTGTAGATTTAGATATTTGTATTTATGCGAACTCCGGCCAGTCAAGCGGTTGAATTGGCTGATGTTTGCGAAACCTCGGATTCGCAGTTTGCTCTTGTCGTTGAGTTGGATATCTGGCCGCAGTACGTGCTATTATGGTATGATATTGCAAAGCCGATGAAGCATGCATCTGTAGCAACCGAACCGCCATAGACGCTTATAGAATCGCATTTCGACACTACTTCAGTAAGGTTTAAAGGGGGTTCCTTGGCAGTTGTTACATTCAGGCTTGAACTGCAGTACGAGGCTATTGGGCCGCTCAGCATTCCGCATAGGGAAGCATTCTTGAATTTCGTTGCGGTTGTATAATAGCATAGGCCCCTGTCTGAGATATTCAACAGGCTTAGCTCGTATAGCGATTGCAGGCTGGAGTTTTGGCCTTCGGCTTTCAACAGTGCGGAGAGGGGAACCCCTTCGCCCGCGGTCGCGTTGAGAATTGAACAATATGAGGCGTTTCCGGTAGAGTACGCGTGCGCGTAATAGCTTATCCCATCGCAGTATGCAGATTCGTTAGGAATTGATATCCCCGAACAATATGAAGGATTGCTAAAGTTCATCGCCTTGGCAAAAGAGTAAAGGCACTCTGATTTGTAAGATGAATTTGTTATAGAATTGCAGTATGTTTCATTGGATTCCGTTATGCTTACGTTGCTTATGCACGAATATTCAAGCTGGCCTGCAGGGAGGGAAGAGCATAAGGATACATTGGCAGTCGATTCCGCCACGGCGCTTATGCATTCATCGGAAAGGGAAACCTGGGATATCTTTAGGCAGGCCGTGGCGTTGCCGGACGACAGCGCCTCGCTGTCGAAACAGGAATTCCTTTGGCTTGAAAACGCTATGCTGGAGCATCCCTTGTGCGAGCCTATGTATAAAGACGAGATTATAGCCAACACCACTATTACCCCAACCAGCAACAGGATTCTAATATATTCCTTGCCTGTTTTTGAACTTCGTTCCTGTTCCCGCTTTTGATCCTTGGCAGGTTTTGCTTGAGCATCCGCTTGAGCCTTTGCTTGCGCTTTTGACTGCATTATGGAGCGTCACCCATCTGATCTACAGTGTAAACGTTTATGCCGGAAGAGGTAACCTCGTAAGGGGCAAGGGCCCAACTATGGTCCGTACCCCTCATTTTGACCACTTCCGCAGTTAGGGTCCTTCTATCCTCTCTGCTCATCTGATAAAGCATTATTATCCCGTCAAATATGAAAAATTCCGGCGAGTATTTGAGCTTTTCCCTGTCAGCGAAGTTTATTTCCACCGTTAGGAATGTGGTGACGTTCAGCCTCCTCAAGTTTGACATAAGCATAAGCATGGACCTCCTATAGTGGTATTTGTCCACGAGCATTAGCTTGAGCAACGATATCGAATCTATGACAACGCATTTCGCGTTGTTGCGTTTTATTATGCCTTCCATGTCGGCAATCATGTTTCCAAACGAGTACGAGGCCGAATCGCTTTCGGTTTTTATCCTTGCAGAGGGGTCTTCCCCGTCTATTATTATCATCTGCTTCTTCAGGAGGTCGTCTATATCCTTGAAGTTTTTGAATGCCTGCTTGACGTTGTTCCCTGCTTGACGTTGTTCAACAGGACTTCGGGCTTTTCTTCCAGCGCTATGAAAGCCCCGGGAATCCCCGCTTTGGCATTGTGGTAAAGTATCTCGAACGAGAGCAGAGTCTTGCCTGCGCCAGGGCCTCCTGCTATTATGGTCTGGTTATATTCAGGAACGCCGCCGTCTAACATCGAATCCAGACCGCTAACCCCCGTTTTTATCCTGTTAATATCATCCATTGTCATCGCCGTTTCCCATTCTCATAGCACATTTAAATAGGTTTTTAACGAATATAAATATTGCAGTGCTTGAATGATTAAGAAGATAGTTTACATAGGGCTCATCCTGCTCGCAGTGAGCATAGTATCTTATTACGCAGTATTCTCAAATACGTTTAATTATGTAGGATACCCTAACGCTTACACTAAGGTTTACAATAACTACACGCTAAGCGGCAACGCCACCGATGTGTTCGTATTCAATTCTACTTACAACACTTCGAATGTTTATATAGAAACCTCGCATTCCAGGATAAACGCCTTCCTTGCAAACAGTTCGGGATATTCCGAATGGAAAGCCCTGCTTGGCAATTCCACAGGAACGGCAAAGGAGCTGCAAACCGCAAAGGCGCTTGAAGGAAAGGGAGTACTGATATTGTACGAAAACGTCACCAACGCCACAGTTCCCGCTTACAGCGGTGCGGCATATTACACCAACAATTCCTACCTTTCTTTGGGGGTGTTAGGCAAAGGCAGCTTTTACTTTGTTTCCACGCTTTACAACCCAAGCATAGAGGGCAAAAGCGTTGTCAACGGGACTCTGGTCAACAACATAAGCATAGGAAACCTGGCAGGAAAGGCAAGGTCATTTAGCGAAATGAGCATACTCGTGACAATATTGTTCATGATAAGCCTGGTAATATTGCTCGTCGGGATAATCAAGCAAGACAAGAGCAAGCAAAATGAAGATATAAAGCCCGAGGTAGTAGACGAGCTTTACAAAAACATAGGCAAACCTGACAGGGGAAGGCATCATGCTGCCAAAAGCACCGGAAGCAATAGAGTAAATGACAGAAAGGGCGCGAAAAAGGCGTAAGCTATTTATTCGTTTTCTGTCTAAATAGAGTTAGACAAAAGCCAAAGTTGATACAATGGACGAGTTGGCAGAAAAAATAGCAGGAGAGATTGCTTTATCGGAAAGCCCTGGGAGCGTAATGAAGAAGTGGAGGGAGCTTTTCGGCGTCACACAGGCAGAACTCTCCAAGGTAATAGATATATCAGCTTCAACGATAAGCGATTACGAAAGCAACAGGAGGCTAAGCCCAGGAGTAGCGATAATAAAGAGGTTCGTCGGAGCGCTTTTCGAGATAGATGAGAGCAAGGGCAGCACTATCAAAGCCAGCCTCGAGAAGTTCGCAGGCCAGCAAAAGGACGAGGGGCTTCCGTATGTGATACATGATTTCAGCACGCCAATAACCGGGACCGACTTCAACAGGATAATAGAGGGAAAAGTGATAGCAAATCCAGGGCCTCTCGACAGCATAAAGCTTTTCGGCTACACGAAAATGGACAGCCTTAGGGTCATACTGGAAATGCAGCCAGCAGATTATCCGAAGCTTTTCGGCTCGACAACGGAAAGGGTATTTATATTCCAGAACGTAAGCACTGGGAGGTCGCCACTCGTTGTGATAAGGGTAGCACCAATAAAGCCAAGGATAGTGGTCATACACAACCTAACCAGCATAGACAAGCTCGCAGTAAAGATTGCGCAGATAGAGAAGATACCGCTGCTAACGAGCAAGCTGTCGATGGAAGAAATAGAGGAAAGGCTCAGCAAGGTATAGTTGGCATAGCCATGTGCCGCAATAAATGCGGCTGGTTTCGTTATAAGAGCAACAGGTAGCAAATAGATTTTGGGTTTGCATTGATATAGTTTCTATGGCGCTGGAGCCGCGCCGAAATTGGCGATATGTTTATCGGTTCAGCCCCAGACGTCAGCCTTTATCTCATCCTTTGGCACATTGAGCTTGACGAGCGCATCCTTTACAGCCTGCACGAAAGGCAACGGGCCGCAGACATAAGTAGTCCTGTCATTAATGTCCGGCGCCGCCTCCTTTATCATGTTTGCATCTACGTGCCCAGTTTTGCCAGTCCAGCCATCGCCTTCCTGCGGCCTTGTCACAGTTATGAGCAGTTTTATGCCAAGCTCTTCCTTGAGCTGCATAAGCTCGTCTTTCCTTATTATTTCCGTTGGAAACTTTACACTGTAAATGAGTATTACATCGGTACCGGCATTTATTTTTTTTATGTGCCTGAGCATTGACATGAACGGCGCAAAACCGGTTCCGCCTGCAATGAAAACCACTTTTTTGTTCTCTTCCGGTACGAATTTGAACTGGCCGTACGGACCCATTACCTGATATCTGTCCCCGGGCTTTGATTGCAGGAAATAAGAGGTGTGGCCTCCGTGTTCCTTTACAACATAGTATTCCATTTCTTCCGAATTCGGCTCGGATGCTATTGAAAAGGCCCTTCCTACCATGATTTTGCCAGTATCTTTTTCAATACCTGATATCATGGCAAACATACCGGCGTCGAAGGCCATGGTACTGCCGTCGACAGCTTTTAGCCTGACAAGCTGGACCTCTGGCGTTTCGCTCTGTGACAAAGTGAGCTCGTAAATCTTCTTTGATACTGGATAGATTTTTCCTTCCATTTTGACCACTAACGTTTTGCAATTAGACTATTAGCAATAAAAACAATATAAAGGATTTAGGTATTCTGCACAGATTTTAGCGAAATTTACGAATCGATGCAAGCCAATCGTGTTGGGTGAAACATTTAAATATTAGGTTCGAAGTTTAATTATTCGTTCCTTTTATGGGACGGTGAAAATATGGAAACGTTCAACAACCGAAAGAATGCTGATTATAATGGTGCCCAAATAACTTCCAATTCAAAAAATAACCTTTTTAACCTAAGGGAATTTGGTATAAAAAAGGAGTACCTTGTTGAACTGGTGCTTCCGTTTGCAAAAAAACTGATGGATGAAAATACAGATATAAGCAAAGGAGACCAAAATTTAGAAAAGACAATATTGGTCAAAGACAATTCAAAGTTTAGTTATATGATAAGCTTGGTGGCAATGGCGAGCCCAAATGGGCTCATACTCCTTTACGATTCCAATAATATTGGTAAAATCAAGAGGTTCATAGGAACTTACACTATGCATTTCGACCAAGATTCGAATATAATAGGGGCAACGGAAGACAGGGAGATCGGAGACAAACACATAAACGTTTATTATGAAACAGGCTTTAGCAAGAACGGTGAGGCCGAAGCAAAGGTAAAAACCGTTCTGATAAGTGGGATAAAAGGAAAAACAGATAGCAAGTTTTTCGTAGGCAAAGAAGTGAGAGCAGAAGATATAGTGGAAGAGATAAAGCAGCCAGCAGACTTTGCCTTGGTAACGCAATTGCCAGTTGATTTAAGGGAATGATTAGCACGTCTATGGTGAAGATAAATGAAAACCAAAACCACCAAAGAAAATCTTGTAATGGCAAGAGTGCTTGAAGGCACCCCAAAGGCAGTTGTTGAATTCGATCAGGATGAAGTCAAAACAATAAAATCGCTTGCTGAGGGCAGTAGCGATGCGCTTGGAGTGATAAACGAAATGCTGTTGCACTTTGGAGATAAAGATTATTTTCTGGAAGTTTCTGATGAGCTCCTTAAAAACGGTTTCTCAGGCAAAAAGCTTGTAGAACTTTATAATGACATGGAAAAGGACTTTGAGTACATATTGAGCTACATGGAAAACGATAAAATGTCCCTTTTAAGGAGAGATTACAGTTACCAGTAATTTAAATTGGAAATTAGCCCGTACTAAATGTACGAGCTTATCTTTTTCTGCATTATTATTTCGCGCAGCAGCCTGCTGTTTGCTATCCAGTTCTTTGGGCTTATCTCCATTTTTTGCGATATGAATTGTAGCATTTCAGTAGTGTCGTGGAGTATTGTGGGTTTTGTCTCCAGAGTTTCGCGAACGTGCTCTCTAACGTTCCATACTCCTACTGGCATCATATAGCCCTCATGTACTTCCCTTAATATTAAAGCCATTGCCTGCTTTTTCATGTCATTGAGCTTTTCGGTTGTAGCCAATCTTCCCGAATAGTAGCAGCCACCTATCTCTGCATATGTCTTCCTGCCCTTGTAACCTTCGTAGGAACCATATATGGAAATGCTTTTTCCATCGGCATTCCATACTGTTTTTGGATAGAAGGCTTCTATGGATTCGTATTGCCATGAACCGGGAATCAGGAATATCAGCCACCTGTTGTCTAAGGCCACGTTGTAGAAGGCATGTATCGAGTCTATGATTTCATATTCTTTTACTTCTTCGCGTATATTCTTCGATATAGTGTCATCGACGGCCGTTATGCTCCACCTTGTTGGCACGAATTTCCGCGAGTTCTTAAGCCCGAAAAGCCCTGCAGAGAGTGCCTTTTGTATTGATGAAACTTCAAGCCCCTTATTATACAACTCCAATATTGCTGTGGACGCCTTGGCATCAGTGTCGAAATGCATTGACTCAATCTTCCTGTCGGCCTTGAAGTTGTAAAGCCTGAAATCCCTGATTTTGGCACTAGGCCCAAAAGGCTGGGCTTCGTCGAGCACTTCGGGTTTCATGAATGGCTTGCCTGCAAAACCGAGCTCCGAATCCGCCGGCTTTTCCGCCATGCCAAGGTTCTGCACTAATTCCGGAACGCCCCTCTTCTCAACGTCATGGATGTTTGCTATCTGCATTCCGCGGACAAGCTTCGAGCGCATTTCTACAACTTTTTCAATGTCAAAAGGCCTCCACCTCTCCGGCATACCCATTATCGATGTATCGCCGAATTCAGGAGGCACCATTGGGCCGATATATACCTTTGGATAGCCGAACCTGCCTATGAATATGTCAGTAGGTGAGCTTCCAACAATCTCTGTAGATTTCAGTATGTGCATCGTTTTTGCATTGTAATAATACCTCAACAAAGCCGGATCTCGCATGTGTGCATAGGCTATCGCCGACCTTTTGACCGGAATATCCATTTCGCCTATCTCCTTTATTGCAGAATACCTATCGAATGCCACGCTTTACATTTGCACTTCAATATATTTATCGCTTGGCTTTGGGCCCAAAGAAACCTTTTAAATTTAAATTGCGAAGAGTTTTTGCGGTGCATTTTATGAAAAATGGACCAGATATAGATGGCAGGCTGAAAAAGGTTTTTTCAGGTTCGAAATTCGATTCCATAATAATAATGAATACCAAGGAAAAGGACAGCAATTTCCTGTACCTTACCGGGTTCACGAGCGGGGTTTTCGAGGACACGATTCTTCTTGCAGACAAGAAAAGGCTTATGCTGCTCACGAGCGAGCTTGAATACGATACTGCAATAGGGCAAGCGCCGCACAACATGGAAGTAAAATGCATCAAAAGTGAAAAAGACGTAAAGGAAAGCATAAAAGACTTTGTCGGTAGCGGAAATGTTGGCTTGAACTACGGATTCATACCGTACAGTTACGCTGAAATGCTTAAGAAAAACATTGGGGAAAGCAAAATTATCGACGCCGAAACCAA
This sequence comes from Candidatus Martarchaeota archaeon, assembly GCA_023473395.1. Classification (GTDB taxonomy): domain Archaea; phylum Micrarchaeota; class Micrarchaeia; order Micrarchaeales; family Micrarchaeaceae; genus Micrarchaeum_A. The sequence goes on from JAMCYO010000041.1 coordinate 26,115, forward strand.
ACTGGCAGAAGCCAGGGAAATAAAGGATATATTCGAAATAGAGTCGATGAAAAAGGCGGTAGAGATAACAAAAAGGTCTTTGACTGAAATAAGCGATTATTTCAAGAAGGGGATAACTGAAAAACAGCTTAGAGCCAGATTTGAATTCATTTTAGGGGAAAACGGCGGGGAAGGTTTGGCCTTTGAAAGCATTGTTTCGTTCGGCGCGAATGCGGCCCTGCCTCACCATACCCCTGACGACACGAAACTCAAGGAAAACGAGTTTGTGCTGCTTGACGTTGGGGCCAGGTACAGGAACTACTGCGCAGACATGACCAGGACTTTTATATACGCACCAGACAAGAAAACCATGAAGTACAAGCGCATGGAGGCTATAATAGATACTGTTAAGGAGGCGCAAAAGATAGGATTGTCACGCATAAAGGACGGAGCTGACGGAAGCGCTGCGCATATGGAAGTCGCAGATTTCATAAACAAAGCAAAAGGTGGAATTTACAAAGGGCGCTTCATACACTCTTTGGGCCACCAGATAGGAATAGACGTCCATGATGGAGTAGGGCTTACCACAATCAGCAAGAAGCTGCGTTCTGGAATGGTGGTTAGCGACGAACCGGGCATATATATAACAGGTTTCGGCGGGGCGCGTTTCGAGGACGATGTGCTAGTCGGAAAAGGGCATTCCAAATTCCTATGAATCCAAAGGCTCAACGCTTTGCTTTTTTCAGCACTTCATTAAGCTCTTGGCCGTCTACGTTCAGCCTGTACTTCGACATGAATGACTTTATAAAAGTAGCGTCGTTGCCTTTGGAAGAAGCCAATTCCTTCGAAACGAGTTGCTCCAGTTCCTTTCCGCTTATGCGGTAAAGCGAGTTCTTTTCCGCGAGGTCCGTTATGCTTGAAGAGCCGTCTTTGGCCGCTACCCTTATTAGGGATTCGACAGCCTGTTTGGTTATCTGCCTTGAATTGAAAAGCGAGAATATCTCTTCCATGCGTTTCGGCTCTATGCTTTCCACATCGACGCCGTCGCGCTGCATCTCCCTAAATTTCTGCAGCAACATGTTAGCAATGAAGGGCTTGTCAGCATCCTTCATTGAGGAGAGTTCCTTGTACAGCGGCAACATTGGCGAGAGCATCATCCTTTCGGCCATGTCTTCCGACCCTAGTTCGGCCTTGAGCCTTTCCCTTTCCTTGGAAACGCTTATGGCGTTTTCCTTTCCGTATTTCAGCATTTCCGAAGTAACTTTTATCGGCCTTGTGTCGGTTTCCGGGTACATTCTAGAACCTCCCGGAAGAGGCCTCATGAACCTAGTGGTGTATAGGTCCCTATCCGCGACCGCCCGTGTTTCAGGGGGCACTTGTTCCATTGCAAGGCTTGCCCTTTCCATTGCGAGTTCTATCGCTTTTGCCACAGTATTTCTGCTTCCTGCTATAAGTATGAATGAGTCCTTATCGGTTGTGCCAAGCTCCTCTTTTATTTTTAAAACCTCCCCTTCCGAAATCTTGTATTTTTGCATTTCCTCGTCGCTGTGTATTATGCCTTTGACGCCTGCCATTTTTGCATAGTCGCTTATCTCTGTCCCTAGCCTCCTGTTTGGGTTGACTTCCATCCCTATTACGCCAGAGAAATTAGAAAGCTTGAATCCCATTACGCAACCGCCAGCAGATAATGCGCTTGATATGAGCTTAGATTCTGTCGAAGCGAATATTTCTGTAAGGTCCTTTGCGCCCCGGCTGACTTTTGCACCCCTTGATTTCAAAAGCTTTATTATTTCTATTAGCTTTTGCTGCCTCTTTACCTCGTTTTCTATATACTTGTCCATGTCGTAGAGTTCTTGAAGCCCTTTTATCTCTATCCTTGAACCTCCTTTTATCGAGACATTTACGTCCTGCCTTATCGAGCCTATTCCCCTTTGTACAAGGCCAGTAAGCCTCAACAGCGTGCCTATGTACAACGCTACATCCTTTGCATCGGCAGGGCTTTTTATGTACGGAAACGTGTCTATTTCTATCAGCGGTATGCCAATCCTTGAGGTATCATACTTTGTCGATAGTTCGGAATTGGATATTATGCCGGCGCTTTCCTCTTCTAGGAACATAGAGGGAATGAGAATATCGTTTCCATTTACATTTATGTTTCCATTGAGGCCGATAAGGGTGCTCCTTTGGAAGGCGCTAGGGTTGCTACCGTCGACTACCTCCTTCCTCATGGGCTCAAATTCTGCAGTCACTTTCATTTTCATCGATGCAGCAAGTAATAGGGCTATGTTGAGCGCCTGCCTGTTCATCTCATGCGGGGGCTCTTCATCTATATCGACAAGGCACGCATGCCCCTCGCTTATCACATACTTGAAGCTCCTGTCCTTCAGCTCTTCGAATTTCGCCGACCTGTCTATTTCCCCGAGCTCCCCTGCGACAGCACGCTGCTTCCTCGTAAGCTCAACCCCCGAAGTCTGCTCCTCGAGTTTTGCGCTGCAGCTGCAGAAAAGCTTCTCCACGGTTGCGAGCCTTTGGTGTATCTCCAACCCGCACATGAAACCCAGGCTTTTGTAATATTCGTAATCATTGTCTTTTTGCATTCTTAGCACCTGCTGCCGCGGCTTCGGCCCTTCTTGAAGAATTCATATGCACCCCAAGAATAGCCACCTTATAGCCTATGTTTGCTAGAAGGAAAAGCAGTATTATTTCTATTATGTAAAGGAAGTCCTGATTTGACGGAAGGTGCTGCCCTATGGCTTCGCTTACCGCAGAAGATATTGCCTGTACGGTTGCATTGTTCTGCGAAGCGGAAACCGCAACTTGGGGCGATGCAGCCTGCGCTTTTATGCTGTCGTACAATCCGTAACCGAAATATAGGGTCACGAGCAGAATGGCTAGGCCCAATATAAATACGGCATAACCCAAAGCTTTTTCAGATTGCATTCCATCACTCACTCCAAAAATTCCTCGTATAGGCTCCTGTCCTTCAGCTCGCCCGCAACATTCTTAGAAAGCATCCTTTTTGCGTCTGCCGATTTGAAGTTTCCAAGTAGCCAGCCCAATTTGACGTATGCAGTTTCGGGCAGCATATCCTCGCAGTATACAACCCCTGAACCGCTCAAGAGCCTGAGATTCCTGTAGACATTAGGGTTGACCCTTCCGTATAGGCATTGGGAGGTCATGCCAACTATTACGCCCTTTTCAACCGCTTTTTTTATCTCCGGAAGCCATGAATAACCCTCGTGTTCGGTAGATACGGGCGTATGGCCCAGCCCGGTGCCTTCTATTATTATGCCCTTGTAGCCTTTCTCAGCGTAATGGCTTATTATTTCCGGATCCGAATTTGGGTAAGCTTTAATCAGCGCCACTTTTTTATCGAAGCCGGTTTTTAGCGCTGCCTGCTTTTCTCCATTTAGCTTTCTGTAGTTTGATTTGCCGTATTTTATTTCTCCCTTGTACGAGACTGTAGCTATATATTCCGAATTTATGGGCCTGAAAGCATCCCTTCTTGAGGTGTGCATCTTCCTTGCCCTTGTTCCAAGTATAAAACCGCATTCGTCATCGGACGAATTTTTATGCATGCAGATTCCCACTTCCGCTATGTCTGACTTTGCCGCGAGCACAACAGAGCAATAAAGGTTCATGAACGCGTCGGAAGAACCCCTGTCGCTGCTCCTCTGCGCTCCGGTCAGCACAACAGGCATTCCAATCCCGTTCAGCATGAATGAGAGCGCAGCAGAAGCATAATGCATAGTGTCGGTGCCTATTGTCACGACAACGCCCCTAAATCCCTCCTTGCGCGCTTCGGCTACGCGCTCCGCTATTTTCTGCCATTCATGGTATGACATGTCCTCGCTCGATATGCTGAACAATGGCTCCACTTCAATGTCTGCAATGCCAGCGAGTTCAGGCACTTCATAGAGCAGCTCCTCGGGCTTGAGCAGCATGTAGACCCCGCCGGTTTTGTAGTCGAGCTTGCTCCCTATCGTGCCTCCTGTGTAGATAAGCTTTACCTTGGGCAGCGACTTTGTTTTTGGCAGCTCAGCCTTTGGAAATTCGTGTGATGGAACGCCCTTGCCCAGCTTTGTTATTTTTGAGCCTTCAAAAGATATGCCTATGTTGTAGCCGTTCTTCATTTTCAGTATTATTATATCATCGGAATTTGCTTCGTTTCAGTATTATTATATCATCGGAATTTGCTTCGGTGCTCGGCATGAGCTCTCCCTCCTCGCTTATGCCTTCGGCTTCGACTTTTATCATGTCGCCAAATGAAATCCCGTTTGATTTGAAGAATTCTTCTATTTTTTTGCTGTACATTCCTTATTACCAGTGTTCAGGCACCAAGCCTTGCATACAATGCATTGGATGTTGAATTATAAATTATTACCTTGGCCCTTGAGCCGATTGCCGGGATTTCGGAATCGCGCTTCGGGACAACTACCTGCCGATATGAATCGCTTCTCCCGTTTACGGAAGCGTTGTTTTCCTCTGTGAATAATACTTGCATAGTTTCGCCTACCTTTTTTGCGTTGTTTTCCGCTTGCAAAGCCCTGACAATCCTCGAAAGCTCAGAGCTCCTTTCATTTATGGTCTCGTTAGGAAGCTGCTTCATCCTCGAAGCCGAAGCGTGGGGCCTCCTTGCGAACTTTGATATGTTTGTTACGTCGGGGCGGAATTCATTTATGGCATTTATAGTTGCCTCGAAATCAGAATCTGTTTCATTGGGGTAACCCACTATTATGTCTGTTTCTATGGTTATGCCCTTTACCCTTGACCTTATCTCGCGCGCCATTTCCAGATATTTTTCCACGGTGTATGCCCTCCTCATCGATTCCAGCACGGAATCGCTTCCCGATTGCAGCGGCAGGTGCAGGAACTTGTACGCGTGCTCGCTCTGCAAGGCTTCTATGAGCTCGCCCATGTACTTATGGAGGTGTTCCGGATTGAGCATGCCGACCCTTATCCTGTAGTCCCCATCAATCGCGCAAGCCTTCTTCAAAAGCTCCGCTATGTTCGTTCCTTTGTCTATGCCATAAGCGCCTGTGTCCTGGGCCGTAAGCTCTATCTCCTTTGAGCCGTTCCTTATGCTGTAAGCAATGGCGTTGAGTATGCCCTGCTCGGAAAAGCTGTTGAGCGAACCCCTTGCGAACTTTGTCTCGCAGAACGAGCACGAGCTCAGGCAGCCGTCGCTGAGCGGTATTTTAGCTATGACAGAGCCCTTCGGGTTGTAGAACCCTATCCTGTCGGATTTCCGCTTCTCCAGCATTGCAACCCTGCTGCCGGAAACGGTATTCCTGGCTATCGATGGCATTGAAGCTATGTTCTGGGTCGTCGCTATGCTGGCGCTTGGAGCGAATTTTTCTATTATGTCGCTGTTTGCGCCTGCCATGCACCCTGTAACGAGCAGCTTTTTGCCCTTCCTTTCAAGGTTGGCGAGCCTGTATGTTATCCTGTTCTGCGTTGCGCCCTTGACTGTGCAGGTATTCATTATTATTATATCGGCTTCTTCCGCAGAACCGCATGTCTCTATGCCATCCTTTTGCAGGGCATTGGCAATAAGCTCGCTGTCGGCCTGGTTGAAAGTGCATCCGTACGTCTCTATGAAAGCCTTCAAAAGAGCACCTGACAGATTTAACCCTTTAAAATATAAAATCCTTAGGTATCCAAAAGCCCCAAACATCGCATGATTACGCGAGCCTGTCATGCGCCATTGCGGTTTTTTCTGTTTTAGATGTATTTTACTGATTTGTTAGCGCACCTCGGCTTTGCGATTTCCTCCCTTTCGCAAACCGTGGCACCACCAGATTAAAGATCCCTTAGCCAATCTATGCACTTGCATATTATAAAAAATACATAGAAGAAAAGCAAAGAAACGTTCGCTAACTAGCATTAACGATGAGAAAATAGCCCGCACCGGCTTCAAGCTTGGCAGCTTAAGGAACCTATTTATTATTTGCCATGCCAAAAGATATGCTATAGTGAAAGGCTATAATTTATGCTCTAAAAGGTAAGATATAATGGCTACATATTGCGAAAGATGCAAAAAGGAGATATACAGGCAGTACAAGTGCAACTATTGTGGAAGGACTATCTGCAGCAGCTGCATAAAGAGCTCGCAGACCGCTACAAAGATACTGAAGCTCACCATATGCAAGGACTGCTGGAGCAATATGCCGAAGCGCAAGGCCTACAAGTCGAAGAGGCTTGTGGCAGTGCAAACCGGCAATTAGTTGCACATAGGATTTTTATAGGATTAATCCCTAATCCTTTCGGTGCTTTGAGTGCTGGACCTTAATGCTAACGAGCTTGAAATGCTTGCTTATTGGAAGGAAAAGGATGTCCTAGGAAGGCTGAGGGCAAGGAACAAGGGAAGAAAACCATTCTATTTCTTGGACGGGCCACCTTATGTCAGCGGGCAGCTTCATCCTGGCCAGATGTGGGTAAAGGCAGTCAAGGACATATCGCTGAGATACAAAAGGATGCGTGGCTACGACGTCAGGGACATACCTGGATACGACGTGCATGGATTGCCTATAGAGAACAAGGTCGAGAAGAAGCTCGAGCTCAAGTCCAAACAGGACATAGAGAACAAGATAGGAGTAGAAGAGTTCATAAAGCAGTGCAAGGCCTTCGTAGATGAGGGCATAGGGATGATGGACAACGACTTCGAGCGCTTTGGCATAACGCTCGATTTTGCCAACCCGTACATACCATTCAAGATGCCTTACATAGAGGCAGGCTGGGAAATGTTCAAGAGAATAAGCGACAACGGGCTGCTTTATTCCGATACCAAGGCAACTCTTTACTGCCCGCACTGCCAGACTTCTGTTTCGCAGGGCACTATGGAAGCGGAGTACATGCAGGACAACGACCCTTCCATAGCGGTCCCTTTCAAGGTAGTTAAGAACAGCTCCAAGGCCAGGATAAGCTTGGAGGACGGCAGCTACTCTTTGCTGATATGGACTACAACCCCGTGGACGCTTCCTGCCAACGTAACGATAGCAGTAAACCCCAAGGAACTTTACGAGCTAGCCAAGTTCGGCGACCGAAACCTGATAGTTGCAAAGAAAAGGCTCGATGCGGTATCTGCCATGCTCGGCGAAAGCGCGATAATTTTGGAGGAATTCTACGGCTCGGAATTGGAAGGCATGGAGTACGCAAGCCCCCTAGAGGAAAACGTTCCGAAGCAGAAGGAGCTCAGGAAATACCACAAGGTTGTGGCATCCGAGGAACTTGTCACAATGGACGACGGAACCGGCTTGGTCCACATAGCGCCAGGCCACGGCATGGAGGATTACCGCCTCGGAAAGAGCAAGGGCCTGCCTATATTCTCCCCTGTAAACGGCGATGCGACGTATAACGACGACGCTGGGAAATACAAAGGGCTTGCCGTACCTGCGGAAGCCAACAAGGCGGTGATGGACGACCTGAAAGCCATGGGCGCATTGCTTTACAAGGGCAGCATAACGCACAGCTACCCCCATTGCTGGAGGTGCGATTCGAAGCTCATATTCATAGCTACGCCGCAATGGTTCTTCAACATAATGAAAGTAAAGAAGAAACTGCTGTCGGAAAACTCCAAGGTCATATGGCATCCGAAAGAGGCGATGGGTTGGCAGGCTGACGTGCTAAAGAATTCCCCTGATTGGTGCATTTCCAGGCAGAGGTACTGGGGCATACCGATACCAATATGGCAGTGCGACAAATGTGGAGAAACTGCAGTAATAGGCTCCCTGAAAGAGCTCAGGGAGAAGGCGGAAAACCTGAATGTTGTTGAAAAGCTCGGCGACTTGCACAGGCCGTACATAGA
>JAMCYO010000034.1 GCA_023473395.1 Candidatus Martarchaeota archaeon
ATTTGGTGCCCGGCCCTTATGGCAACATTGTAATTGTCGAATATGCTGGCTATGTCGTGTGGGTGCACGCCGTTTATAGAGAATGAAACTACTCCGCCGCGCCACCCTTTTAATGGGTCTGGACCGTAAATCTCTACGTTATCAATTTCTGACAATGCCTTAACTGCATATTTAGTCAACTCTACCTCATGCTCGAAAACGTTTTCCATACCTAATTTTTTAAGGTACGCAATCGCAGGCCTCATGCCTATTCCACCTTCTATGTTGGATGTTCCTGCCTCGAATTTCCACGGTATGTCGTTCCATGTGCACGAATAAAATTCCACCGTCCTTATCATGTCGCCTCCGCCAATTATCGGAGGCATGTTTTCCAATATTTCTCTTTTACCGTAAAGGGCACCTATGCCTGTTGGCCCGAGCATCTTGTGGCCCGACAAGGCGTAAAAGTCGCAATCGATGTCAGAGAGGTCTACCGGCATGTGCGGTGCCGACTGCGCTCCGTCAACCAAAACAGTTGCCCCTGCATCATGGGCTTTTCTTGTTATCTTCTTAACGTCGTTTATGGTTCCCAACACGTTTGAAGCGTGTGTAATTGCGACGAGTTTCGGGTTTTTGCCCAAGCCCTCTTCCAAGCTTTCCTGATTAAGTCTGTAATCGTCTCCGACCTTTATGTAATCCAATTCTGCCTTCTTCCTTTTTGAAAGAAGTATCCACGGCACCAAATTGCTGTGGTGTTCCATTTCCGAAACGAGGATATGGTCGCCTTCCCTTATGTTTTTGTCCCCCCAAGATAGCGCCGCAAGGTTTATCGCCTCAGTCGTGTTTCTGACATAAATAAGTTCCTCATATGATTTGGCGCCTACGAATTCGGCCAATTCCTTTTTTGAATCCTCGTAAGCCTCGGTCGCTTTCTCTGCGATTTCATATATGCCGCGGTGTATGTTGGCGTTGTAGTTCCTATAATAATCGCTTATCGCATCTATTACCTGGTTGGGTTTCTGGGATGTGGCTGCGCTATCCAAATAAACGAGACTTCTTCCGTCCCTTTTGTTACCGAATATTGGGAAATCCTTCTTTATGCTTTCAACATCGAGCTTAGCCAATCAGTCACCTATCTTGTCATAACCTGCTTTTTCTATTTCTTCTATCAAATGGGGCTCACCCTCCTTTATTATCTTGCCGTTCATCATTACGTGCACATGCTCCGGTTTCATGAACTTTAATATCCTGCTGTAATGCGTTATAACAAGCAACCCTGGAGAATTTTGCTCTATTATCCTGTTTATGTTTTCTGCAACTATTTTTATGGCATCTACATCAAGCCCGGAATCCGGTTCGTCAAGTATGGCGATCTTTGGCTTCAAGATTGCCATTTGAAGCACCTCTGCCTTTTTTTTCTCGCCTCCGGAAAATCCTTTGTTCAACGACCGCCCTACTATGTTTCTGTCAAATTTAAGCTGTTCGGCGTTTTCCTTTATACTATCCATGAATTCCTTGGTATTTATTGTTTGTTCGTTAACCGATTCGAGCGATGACCGCAGGAAATTGACGAACCCCACCCCGTCTATCTCGGAAGGGTTCTGGAAAAGCATGAAAAGCCCTTGCTTGGCCCTTTTGTCAGGGCTAAGCCCGAGTATAGACTTTCCGTCAAGCAGTATGTCGCCTCCGGTTATTTTCACTCCTGGGTGGCCCATTATCGCCTTTGCCAATGTTGTCTTTCCGGAGCCGTTCGGCCCCATAAGCACATGAAATTCACCTTTGTTAATACTAAGGCTGACACCATCAAGTATTTTCTTGCCTGCTATTTCAGCTTTCAAATCCTTTATTTCCAGCAACATTAATCACACCTATCTTATCATTATACTGCATGATTTTTCAACGCCCTTTGGGCATATCTTGCATATTACTCGTTGCGCATTGTACTCGTCATTTATCAACACGCTCTTGGCAAACGACTCTATGTCACTATCTTTTATTTTAATGCCGTCTGATTCCGGCATGGGTCTTTTGTTGAGGTATTTGCTGACTTCTGCCTGGCTTACCCCTACCATTTTTGATATGGCTTGTTGTGTTAACCCATATTTGCTAAACAGGACCCACGCCGTCCTTGCCTTAACTATAGGTATAAATTTCATAGCCACATAGTCATATCCGTTTTCTTCGTTATTCATACCATACACCAAAATTTTTCAACGGTTCTGAAGGCAAGCCAACATGCCTGCTTTCGAGCCTGTATTTTGCCATAAGCATCGAGAGCGATTTTGCATCCTGATTCTTAATCTTCTTAAGCAATTCGTATATTAGCCCGCTCCCTACAAGGAACTTTGCCTGGTCCTTGTCCATACCCCTGCTTGACAAGTAAAATATATCATCGTCGGGTATTGGCGATGTGGAACTTGAGTGCGACGCTTTTACATAACTTTCATCGATTGACATATCTGGCATCATGACAATCCTAGCATTCTTGTCGTATATAAGACCCTTTTCCTCTATATGCGACTCCGATCCCTCTGCGTCCCTCTGCATCTTTGCCAGGCTCTTTACAACACCATACGATTCGTCTGCCAGAACCGTCCTTATTTCATAGTTGCAAACGCTTTTTGGCTTTAGATTGACCATTCTTGTGTTAAGATCGAATTTTTGGGATCCCGTTCCTATTACCGCCTCATTTGAATTTATTATAGAACCGTAGCCGGAGTTGTAAAAAACGCTCCTTTGCCTTCCGGCAGCTCCCCCGGTGTAAAACGCGTTAAAATCTAGGGAGGAATTGTCTCCAGTGTTGAATGTTCTTGTCACCATAGAAATGGTCTTTTCGGATTCGGCATGTATCTCGCTTATTTCTATGTGCGCAGATTCATTTATCCTAAAAGCCTGCACTGCGGCGTTTAGCGATTCTGCATTATTTTCCCCTGAAAGGAAAAACTCGTTCAACGCTGCCGTAACCCCTTTCTTAACTTCAAAAAATATGCTTGCTGGTGGATTGAAATTTCCATCATTGTAAAAGAGGATGTTAAGGTTCCCGTTCTCATTTATTGTTGCCCTTATCGTTTCACACGAAAAATCGTGCGAAAATGCCACGAGCCTGTCAACAGGCACCATCGACTCAATCGCGGAACGCGTCTCTTCGCTGCCTATGCTCATAAACTTTGAACCTTTGGCTATCGCTCCATTGTATATTACCACATCGAATTTTATTCCTACTCTTTTAGACAGGGAAGATATTATGTTATCATCATAGCCTTTAAGGACCGTCTCTAGCTCCTTTCTAATTTCGAACTTTTTCAGGTCCAAATTTACAAAATATTTCTTGTAAAGCTGATCATTTTCGAACGGCACTTCAGTGTAACCTTTTGCATATGTGCGCTGCTCTTGCTGTTCTTCGGATGGCATTTTATCACTTCATGCTATTGAATTGGTCGTATCCAGTTTTATGAGGCGCTTGAGCTCAAGCGAATATTCAAGCGGCAGAACCTTGACAAGCGGTTCTATGAAACCTAGAACAGCTGTAGCAATGGCGTCGTCCTCTTTCAGGCCTCTGGACATCATATAAAAAAGGTCGTCTTCAGCCAACCTTCCCACCGTGGCTTCATGGCTCACGAAAGCGTCGTTTGCGTAAATCTCGTTATACGGGTATGTGTTGGTCTTTGCATCCCTGTCCAAAAGCAACGCATCGCATTTGACGCTGGATTTTGAATTATAGGCCTTTTTGTCTATGTGGATAAGGCCGCGATAAGAAGCGACGCCGCTTCCCTTGGAAACGCTTTTCGATATTATCTGCGATGTAGTATTAGGTGCAAGGTGGTAAGCCTTTCCGCCGGAATCCTGCGTCTGCTTTTCCCCTGCTACTGCTATTGAAAGTATCTCGCCGCGTGCACCCTCTTCCTTAAGGAAAACGCTTGGATATTTCATGTTTACCTTACTGCCTATGTTGGCGTCTATCCATTCCACATTCCCATTCTCATAAACATATGCCCTTTGCGTAACGAGGTTGTACACGTTTTTGGACCAGTTCTGCACGGTAACATACCTTATATGGGCGTTTTTGTGAGCTACGAGCTCAACTACTGCCGCATGCAATGAAGAACTTATGTATATCGGCGCAGTGCAGCCTTCAATGTAAACTACCTCGCTGCCTTCATCCGCTATTATCAGCGTGCGCTCAAACTGTCCAGCCTTTTCCGCATTTATCCTGAAATAAGCCTGCAGCGGCATGGAAAGCCTTACGCCTTTTGGTACGTATATGAACGAGCCTCCAGACCACACTGCGGTATTTAATGCAGCATATTTGTTGTCGCTAGGCGGTATTATGTTGCCGAAATATTTTTTCACTATTTCGGGGTGCTCCTTCACCGCGTTGTCCATGTCAGTAAATATGACTCCAAGCTTTTCCAGTTCCTCTTTGACGTGGTGGTACACAACTTCAGAATCAAACTGTGCTTCAGCCCCCGCGAAGAATTTCCTTTCTGATTCCGGTATCCCGAGCTTGTCGAACGTATCCCTTATGTCCTTTGGCACGTTATCCCAGGAATCGCTTTTCTTCGCGTTTGGCTTGAGGTAATAATATATGTCATCATAGTCTATGCCGCTGAGATCTGGTCCCCATTCTGGCACGGGCTTTTCCTTGAATATCCTATAACCCAAAAGCCTTTTTTCTAGCATCCAATCGGGTTCGTTCTTGCTTCTGGACAACTGCCTTATAGTCTCTTCAGAAAGCCCCTTAATTACTGTCTCGTAATCGTCCTTAGTCTTGAAGCCGTACCTCTCTAAGTATTCATCTTCCTTTTGCATTACGTTCTGCGTCTCGTCTTCAACCATTATTAAGCACCAAAACATGATTCAATTATAACTCGGTTATAACTGTGATAATATTTAAACCTTATCCGGAAACTTCTGACGCAACCTACAAAAGAAGCAAACCAGATAAAGGTATAAACATATTTGTTACAAAAATACTATCGTTAAAACCTAAGGTGTAAATATGCCAGTAAGCACATTTTCAAACGAGTCTACTTATAGAAAAATGGTCGAATCGGGCCAAGAGTCAAAATTCGACGAACTGTTCGATCAGGCAGCCAAATCCGCGCTTGCGGGCTTCGGGAAAACGTTTCCGATGTACATTGGCGGAAAACAGGTTTATGCAAGTTCTGTCCTTGAGGAGAGGTCTCCAATTGACCGGAAAGTGCTAATAGGAAAATTTCAAAAGGGTACCAGGGAAGATGCGAGGTCCGCCATATCTGCGGCGCGCAAGGCTTTTGCCCAGTGGGGCCTGCTTGAATACAAGGCGCGCCTCGAGGTATTCAAGAAAGCAGTGCTGAAGTTCAGGGAGAAGAAATTCGAGCTTGCGGCAATATTGAGCTACGAGAACGGAAAATCGCGCTATGAATCGGTGGGAGAAGTGGACGAGGCGATAGACTTCATCAACTACTACATAACTGAAATGGAAAGGAACAGGGGCTATTCTAGGAAAAACCTGATAAGCCAGAGCACTGTAAAGGTAAAGGCGGGTTTCCAGGGCGCCCCAGCGGAAAAAACAGAGAAAATAACCATAAAGCTCAAGCCTTACGGCGTCTTCGGGGTGATAGCGCCGTTCAATTTCCCTATATCGATATCAGTAGGGATGAGCACCGGTGCCTTAATAACTGGAAATACTGTTGTATTCAAGCCTTCATCTACCGACAACATGTCAATGCTTACTGGATTAAAGATATACGAAATATTCAAGGAATCCGGAATGCCTGACGGGGTTTTCAATTACATTACTGGCCCAGGTTCAGAAGTAGGAGACGAGCTTGCGGTGAGCAAGGATGTTGATGGAATAGCATTTACCGGTTCAAGGGACACAGGAATGAGCATGGCTGCCCGTACTTACGCCCAAAGGTTGCAGAAGGTTTTCGTCGTTGAAATGGGCGGCAAAAATCCAGTCATAGTAACAAAGCATGCAGAGATCGAAGAGGCGGTTGAAGGGGTAATAAGCGCAGCTTTCGGCTTTGCCGGACAAAAGTGCAGCGCGCTTTCAAGGGTATATGTGCACGAATCAATAAAAGAAGTATTCCTCAGCAAGCTTATAGCGCGGGTGAGGGAGCTTAAGGTAGGCAATCCATTGGCTAAAGAAAATTACATAGGCCCGCTTATAAGCGAAGGTGCATATAAAAGATATGTGGAATCTGTGGAAAAAGCGAAATCTGCCGGAAGGATGCTCTACGGCGGTTCAAGGGTTAAGACGGATCTTGATGGATTCTATGTCGAACCTGTGATAGTCGAAATACGCCACGACCACGAACTCGTGCATAAGGAGCTGTTTCTCCCATTCATAACTGTTGAGAGTTTTAACGACTTTGGCGATGCGATAAGGATGGCCAACGACGTAGAATACGGGCTTACTGCAGGCATGTATAGCAAAAACAGGGTGGAGATAAGAGAATTCGAAAAGCGCATAGAGGCAGGCACGGTATACGTAAACAGGGCAATAAGCGCAACTACTGGTGCGATAGTAGGCATGCACACGTTCGTGGGATGGAAGGGCAGCAGCCTTACTGGAAAAGGCACCGGCAGCAAATTCTATCTCCAGCAGTTCATGAGGGAGCAGAGCTTTTCGGTCACGGGTTAGCGGATGCTTAATTTTATAAGAAAAAGGCTTTCCTATGCGGAAAGGCAGATTAGCGTCGGCGGAGTAGAACTTTCTGCGATAATTGCAGACAGCTTCCTAAAACGCATGATAGGCCTTATGTACAGGGAAACCTTGGAAGAGGGAAAATGCATGCTTTTTACATTTCCTTCTGAAAGCATGCTGGGCATATGGATGAAAAGCATGAAATTTCCAATCGACGTAATATGGCTTGATTCGGATTTGAAAATCGTATCGATAATGGAATCTCTACCCCCGTGCGATAAGATATTCTGCAAAACATATTACCCCTCTTCGAAATCCATGTACGTTATAGAATTCAATTCGGGATTCGTCAAAAAGAACAACATTAGCAAACAAACAAAAATAGAACTAGAAAAAAATATATGAAGGAAAGGAGATAATTTATCTCCTTCTCTTCTTGGAAGAACTCCTTGCAGACATCTTCTTTGATGCTTTTTTGGCTGACTTCCTTGCCGGCTTTCTGGCTGCTGCCTTCCTTTTTGCTCCAGAACCGCGAGCCCTTCCGCCCCTGTTCATTGCAGTCCTTACAACATAGCCTTTTCCATCGATGTAGTACAGGAATCCCTCTTCCCTGCTTATCTTTTCGCTGCCTACCTTCGCCTTCCTGCCCCTTGTATTCATTTTCATTGGAGTCTTCCAGACGTATCCGTCCTTTCCAAGATAGTAGAGATATCCATCGTCTCTATCTATTTTCTCACTGCTTACTCTCTGTGGCTGTGGCATTTTATTCACCATAACTAATACTATCGTTAAGTTTAAATAACTATTGCAAATTTTCCTCGTATTCTCCTCGAATACTTTTGCTATGTCCTCGTAAAATTGCAGATCGGTTTGCCGATGTTTCAAAAATCCGTATTATGTCGTCAATTTTTGTTGAGGGCTACCAAATTATTATAAGCTTAAGTATCGATAACTACGTGTGTGATTGCATGCTAGACATAAAGGTAATATCGCAAAAGAAGCTCGACGGATATACGCTTATAGAGGGTTTCCCCGGTGTCGGCCTTGTAGGTTCAATGGCGCTGAGCTACATAATAGAAAAACTCGGAATGGAATATTACGGATATTTCGACAGCCAGGCATTCCCGCCGCTCGTATCAATACACAATTCAATACCAATGCACCCAGTAAGGATATACTTTTCCTCAAAATATAAACTCGTAGCAATATTCGCAGAGTTTGCCGTGCCCACGGAAATGACCTATATAATGGCTAAGAAGATATCAGATTTTATAAAGGAAAACAAAATAAAAGAAGTCGTATCGATAGGCGGGATGCCAAGCCCTGCCGAAACTGCAGCGCTTGAAGACCCCGACTCAAAACTGCAGAACAGCCCGGAAAACCAACCAGAAACAGTATATGCTGTCGTATCATCACCGGAAATGGTGCCAGAGATGAAAAAGGCAGGTATAAACGTGATAAGCGAAGGGGTTGCGACAGGCATAAGCGCGTTACTTATGATTAACTCTGCATCTGAAAATATACACGATACAAATCTGTTGGTGCAAGTGGACCAGCGCATAGTCGACCCCAAGTATGCAGAAATAGCAATAAAAGCCATAAACAAGATGCTTGACCTTAAAATAGACATAACAGAACTTGACAAGGAGGCAAAGATCATAGAGGCAAAAGTGCGAGATATAATAAAAAAGAATAAGGCTTCGCACGAAAGCCTCAAGGCTGCGAACGAGGATGCCGGACCGTCCATGTACGCTTGATTTTTATTTTTATTGCAGGGGTGGCAGAGTCTGGTCTGGCTCAAGGTAAAAAGCCACAGAAAAACGCGCAGGACTTAAGATCCTGTGGCCTAGCGCCTTCGTGAGTTCAAATCTCACCCCCTGCACATAAAATCAGTTCGGTTCAATGTATTACAGTAGAATTGCATCCCTGCGGCACAACCAAATTACCGCTTATTATAAGCTTCAAATAACCCAAATACGGTATAACCCCTATGACTTTTCCGCTTACTGCGGTCATATTGGGCGGATAATTTCCATACTGTATGTCGAGCCCAGGATTGTTGTCTCCCTTGGTCAGTACAAAGTAATCTCCACTGTCGTTGAGTATTGCATAAGCCCTGTGCACTATGTAGGAATCCCCCTCGCTATAAAAAAGGTCTTCCGGGCGTGTCGCGTACACTATTATACTGTTGTTCCTATCCCCGCTTATGGTTACGTTATTTATAGTTATGCTAGTGGTATAGGCTTCGTTGAGTATTTGTCCAGTGGACAGTTTTACTGCTCTTGTGCCACATGTATACTGTATGGGGTTCGCTTTCTGTTCCACCGCGTTTACTAAGCTATAAACCCCATTTGAGTCCTCTATCAGGCCCACTTTATACCCTGGCGCCAATGTCTGCCTTATGTAAGTTCCGTTTGCATTTGTCATGTAAGCTATGCAGCTCAGCGACTCCGAATCTGGACTTGAAAGTATCTTTGCCATCTCAACATTGGTTACGTCAACTATTGGCGCCTTTATCTGTGAAATGTTGGAAACCCCATGCAGGAAAATAAGGTCGCCCCTATGCAAGTAAGGGAGCATGCTGCAACTTGGGACTACATCGACAGGATTATTCGTAGCCAGAACAAACTTTAGCGCGTACCAGAAAGCAACAACCACTACTATTGCAATTACAATCTCTGCCAGGCTCTTTTTGTAACCTATGTCCTTGCCGCCGCTTATCACTTCTAGGACTATCGCTATTATTATTAGGAAAAATGTGGCAACACCCAACGCTATGGCTATTACTTTTATCCTTTCGAAAAAGACGTATAAGACAAGCGCCACTACTATAAGCAGGTATATGGGCCATACTGTAAGCCCTTTGTCCTTGTCTCTATTGTTGTCTCCTTTTCTGCCATGTTTCTTGCTCTTTGCCAAAAAATCACTTGGACTGTTCCTTAGCACTGACTATCTCAACGCCAAAGACATTGGATTCGCCTTCTTTTTTCGCAACGCCTATCGCGGTATCCGCATAGGATATTAGCGTATCGTTGTGGCTTACAACTACGAACTGCGATATTGAGCTTAGTTTCTTTATCAGTGCCGACAATGTCTTGGAATTTTGCTTGTCGAGCGCCGTATCTATCTCATCGAATATGTAGAACGACAACGGCCTGCACATCTGTATCGAAAACAGCATTATCAGCATGAGCATCGATTTTTCGCCGCCGGAAAGCCTTTCCGCCCTCCTTCTGCTTTTTCCCTCGAACATGTTGAAACTCAACCCGGAATTGAACGGGTCCTTCGGTTCGTCAAGCACGATGTTGCCTTCCCCATCCTTGAAAACAGACTTGTAAAGCTCCATAAACTTCTTGTTTACTTTGTCAAAAGTGTCGTTGAACACCTCCAGCTTTCTGGCTTCCAGCTGGCTTATCATCGACAATATCGAGTTTCTTTCGGTTTCGAGCGTCATTATCTTTTCCTGTACTCCTTCGACATCTTTGCTTTTCTCCATGTACATCTCAGGCGCCCTCATATTGACGCTGCCCATTCCCTCGAGCTCCGCCCTGAGCCTGTACGACTCCTTTTCCAGGTGTTCGATTTCGCCGTCGACCACTTCCATCCTATCATAACTGGCGAGTTCGGCTTTTATGTCTGACAGCCTAGTTTGAAGCTGGCCTTTTGTCGCCTGCATGCCTATCGCTTCCCTCTCTATGCGTTCCTTCTCGCTGGCAAGCTTTCCTTTCTCAAAACCGTTTTTTGAAAGCTCTTCCTCCATTTTTTTGATTTCTCCGTACAAGCCTGCCGATTTCTTGTCGTGCGCTTTTATGCTCTCTTCTATGGTCCCTGCCTCTACTTTCAGTTCCTTTATCTTCTTCTCCAGTTCGCTGCGCTTTCTGTTGTTCTGTTCAAGCGAAGCATTTTTCGATTCTATGCCCTTTTCCAATTCGGCAATCCTGGAGTTAAGTATGTCGCATTCCTTGCCAAGCGCAGCCTTTTCCGTCATGGCTTTTTCAAGCTTCGAAGTGCAAGCCTTGATCTTATCATCTATTTCTTTTGCCCTCTGCCCGTCCTTCGAAGCCAAGAACCTGTCGCTTATCCTCCCATAGTTGGACGAGTTCTCTGACTTTATCCTTTCCAGTTCCTTTGCAAGCTTTTCTATAATTGTTTCGATATTGGTTGCTGATTCGGATTTTGCATTGAGTTCCTTTTCTAATGACGCAAGTTTTGCCTCTGCAGACCTTTTTTCTTCTTCTATGCTTTTTATGTTTGCCCTTATCGCTTCCAATTCCATTGAGGAACTCATGACTATAGTCTCTGCCTTTCCGAAACGCTGTCTTGCATCCTCTTCGAGGCTCTGCATGTTTTCGATATCATTCCTTATGCCTTTTTCGTTTTCCTCTATGGATTTCAATTCGGAAACCGCTTTGGCATAGCTAAAGTTTTTGCTAAATCCACCGGACACAACTCCAGACTGTTCCAAAATTTCCCCATCAATGGTTACGAACCTGTGCCTGTTGCCTTTCTCCAAGCCCCTTATGTCACCTACAAGATATGTGTTTGAGAATATAAACTTGAAAGCCTTGCCGAACTTGCTGTCGAATTCAACATAATCTATTAACGGGTCCCCCTCCGCTATCTTTTGCGTCTCCGCATAGCTTATCGCGTTCAATGGTATGAAAGATGCCCTGCCAAGCTTGTTTTCCTTCAATATTTTAACTGCCCTATCAGCCACCTCTATGCTCTCCACAACAAAATAGCTTAGCCTGCCTCCCGCCGCGGCGTTTATCGCTTCTGAATACCTGTCGTCATATTTCAATAATTCCATTGCCCTGCCATAGAATCCAGAAGCAAGCTTTTCCGATAGCACTTTACCTGCCCTGTTGCTGTCACCACCATGCGTTGCTATCGCCTCCCTAAGCGAAATCTTGCGCTCAGAAAGCTTCTGCAGTTCGGCCTCGGCGCTCCTCTTTCTGGATTTAATCGATTCCAATTCTTCCCTTGCGGAAGACTGATCCCTGTTGGCCTTGTTTGACGTGGATATAATCTCCTGTTCGCTTTTCCTGTATTCCGAAAGCGCTTTAGATATCCTTTCCAGCTCAGTGCCTAGCGCCTTTTTACTTGACTCAAGCTCCAAGATTGAGAGCCTTGCCGCCATTGCGGTTTTCTTTGCGGATTCGAGCTCGGAAGAAATCTTCTCAAAGTTTTTCATTCCGTTCTCGTAAGCTTCCATGTCTGCTTTTCCCTCTTCCGATAGCGCCCCGGGTTTCAAGTGCTCTATCTCCGCCTTTAATGATAATATTTCCGATTCAAGCCTTGGTATTGACCTAATGTTTTCTTCAAGCTTGGCTTTTCCGTTTTTGTTCTCTTCGGAAAGCGATTTTATCTCTGCTTCTATCTCCGTAGCATAGTGCTTTAGCGATTCCACCTCGGATTCGGATACTGCTATGTTCCTTTTCAATTCCTCGAGCTTCCTGTTGGATTCGTTGAGCTCTGAGGACCTTTCATTCAGCGCCCGTGCCGCCTCGTTCCTTTTGCTTGACAAACTCTCCGAAATGGAGTCAAGCTCAAGTATCTTAGATCCCAATTGCTTTGCAGCTGCGTCATACTCTGACAGCTTTCTTATTATTTCCTGAAGCTCCTTGCCTATCGCTTCGCCCCTTTTGAACAGTATGGTATAATTTGTGCGCTTGAGCATTTCATTTATTGTGGAGTATTTCTCCGCCGCTTCTTTTTCCTTCTTTAGTTCCTCCAGGAATCCGAGCCTCTCCCCAAGCATTACCTTGGTGTTCGTTATCTTTTCCTCTACTGCATCGAGTTCCTTCTGGGATGCGTTTTTCTTGTCATCAAATTCTTTTATGCCCGCAGCAGTGTCTATGAGCTCCCTGCGCTCCTTCGGGTTTAGGTTGAGTATCTTTACTATCTCCCCCTGTGTTATTGTGTTCGTATCGCTTATCAGGCAGTTGTTTGATCTAAGGTAATCCGTAACCTCCTGCCTTGTCATTCTCTTGCCGTTTAGCCTGTAGGCAATCTTGCCGTTCGGCTTTATGATCCTTGTGACTGTGGCTTCGCCATCCCCTTTTAGCACAAGGCTCACATAGGCCTTCCGCTCCTGCTTCTTATTCTGGCTCCCGACCTCGCTTACCAATTGCGGTGTAGAAGTTGCCCTTATTCTTCGCAATGAGGTTTCCCCTAGCACGAAAAGCAATGAATCGCAAATGTTGGACTTTCCTGAGCCGTTCGGCCCCACAATGCAGTTGAAGCCCTTGTTGAACATTATTGTTGCGTTTCTGAATGACTTGAAATTGTGAATAATGAGCTTGTCTAGATACAGCATTGACTAACACCGTCGCCTAATAGCACTTAGTTATTAATCTTTTTAGAGTTTCCCTTACTGTGCATCATATGCAGGGATATTAGCGATTCCATGTGCTGCATTTGCAGTATTCCAACGAACCTCCCGCGGCGCATCACTGCCGCGATTCCAATGCCGTCTGTTTGCATCTTGCTGTATGCCTTGTATATGGGTTCGTTGTAATCGAATTCCTCGAGCTGTGTGCTCAGCCTGCTTATGTCGATGTTTTCGAGTTTGGGGTTGTTTATCATGTTCTGCGGCATCCTCGCCACAGCGTAAATCTTCATGCCATACTTGAAAAGCACTATATGCTTGTGGCTCTTGATTATTGCGGAGTATACATCATAAAGCGTAGGCCTTCCTCCAAGCATCGCGTAATTCTTGCTCACGGCAGCGCCCACTTTCATGTCTTTCGTGTACTCCCTTACATAGGCGTTCTGCAGTTCAGCTTTCGCACCGCCGTAAAGGAACACTGCTATGAAAACGTCCCAAAGGACTATGAATTCCTTGTAAAGCAGCGAATAGCCATTTTCGACTGCCACGAAAGCCAACGTGCCTATTATGAAAAGCACTATTATGGCGTTGCTTATGTTTACTGTGAGCTTTGTCGCGCTCATGAAGTCCCTCTTCTTTTCCAGGTAGCTCCTGAGGACGCGCCCCCCGTCTAGAGGGAACCACGGCAGTATGTTGAATACTGCCAATAGCAAGTTAAGTACGAACAGCAGCTGCACGAAGAGCTTTATCGTCCCTGCAGGTATGAATATCACGAGCGCCCCGAATATGAAGCTCAGGAGGAAACTCGATACCGGCCCAGCTATCGCGATCCTGAATTCCAGTTTCGGCGGTATGTCATCCATATCTATTACGGAACCGCCCCCCAACGGGTACAATATTATCTTCTTTACGCTTATCTTGTTCCTTATCGCGGTTACCGAATGCGCAAGCTCATGGAGGAAAACGCAGACGAAAAGAAGCACGAATATTATGAAAAGATTTACGCTTATTACAAGGGCAAGCAGCATCATGAGTATGAATGTCCAGTGCAATTCTATGGGTATGCCGTAAATGCTCCCTATGTTCGGCGAGGCTCCTGCCATAATTGGTTTTTCGTTCCTACCTATAATAATATTTCTGTGCTTAATCAAGTATACTAAGGCAAAGGTGGTCATGCGTCAGGCAACAGCAATGAAACAACGTTAAAGTTCGTTTACGGAGAGCCGGCCCTTATCCTAAAAGACAAAAAGAGGAATTGGCTGGTCATCGGAGACGTGCACATCGGCGCAGAGCGCAGGCTTTCAGAAAAAGGGGTAAGGGTGTATGAGGTTTGGAAGGCGATGGCCTCAAAAATACTCACGCTGTCGAAAACCTTTTCCGTTACTGGCGTCATATTGCTTGGGGACATAAAAGACAGCATATTATACCCAGAGTCGTGGGAGCAGCGTGACATAAAGCTCTTTTTCGGCGAGCTTTCGGGCCTCGAGGTCAAGATGCTCAAGGGCAACCACGACGGCCACATAAACGATCTGCTAAGCATGGAAACGCATGAAGAGCTAATGGTAGGCGACTATGCGCTCTTGCATGGGAACAAATGGCCATCGGAAAAAGCTATGAAAAAGCGCAACATAATAACAGGCCACAACCACATAGCGGTCAACATAATCGATGAGAACGGGGCGGTGTACTCGGAAAAAGCCTACATAATAGCCAAAGCGGACAAGGACAAGATAAAGGAATTCTACGCAAATTCGAAAGCGGAAAAGCTTATCGTGATGCCGGCTTTCAACCCCCTCATAATGGGAATGCCGGTAAGCAAGGAGCGCCCTGACAAGGAGAACATAAACCCACTGCTGAGGAACGGGCTTTTCAATTATGGCGAAGCCGACGTGTATTCGATAAACGGCTCGTACATGGGGAAAGTAAAGAATCTAAGCGCAGCAAAGCCAAGGGCGCAACTGCCAAAGAAAAAAAGGCACGTCAGTCTCTGATTATCGTTATTGGTATTACTCCTTTTTCAAACTCCATTTCCGCCAAGTCTAGCGGTTCGCTTACCCCTTCCGGCACCTTTATCAAAGGTGGTGCACCGTGTGCGAGCTGCAATGCCCTGGCGCCAATGACTCTCGCTTTTTCGAATTTTGTGTATTCTTCCATTCAACCGCCTATATCGGACTTGGTTTGAACCTCTCCTTGGCTTCGTGCATGCTCTTCGAAACCTTGCTTTTCCACTGCTCGAAATCCTCAGGCTTTTCCGGGTATTTCATGTAAATCGCATTGAGCTCTTTCATCTTGCCGACCGCGTACAAGAGGTCCCTGAATGCGCCTATGTTCTTTGTTCCCTTAAGCACCATGGAGAATTTGGACGCAAGGCTTAGCTCCGGCATCATGCCTAGCGCAAGCTGGTTTGCCTCCTTTACGCTTAAGAAGTTCTTGAAACCATAATTGAGAACGTCGTTGTTGAGCGACTGCAGGTATATCCTGAATACCTCAAGCCCAGCTGTCTTGTATCCGTATTCCTTGTTGAAATCGAGGTTGTACTGCCAAAGCCCTTTCGTGCTGGTGTCGTTGGCTTCTATCGCCCTTACTGCATTCTCCCCCGCGAGTATACCGGAAACCATAGCGGGACCTATGCCTCCTGCGCTTATCGGATTTGGCATTACCATGCTGTCCCCGGCGCCCATGTAGCCGTCATAAACAAGGCTCTCCATCTGCCTCCTTACAGCAACGGACCATATGCCCTTCCCGTTATTGTCCTTGTTGAAAATCTTGTACTCCTTGTTCTTTATGACTGGCAGCCATGCTATGTACTGGTCTATAAGGTTCTGAAGCGTGTCGTTCCTTTTTAGGGCCTTGTTCCTTATGTCAAGGCTGCGCTTCTGCACGCCAAGCCCTACGTTCATCTTGTTTCCGCTTTTTGGGAAAACCCAGCCATAACCGCCAGGTGCCATTTCCTGGTTCAGGTGTATGAGGGCGTTCTTTGGGTCGTAATACCTTTCGTCCTCATGGTCTAGTTCGAATTCTATTATGTACCTTCCGGTTGTTTCCACGTCGTCTATGTCTACGTTTTTCTCAACGAAATTGTTGTCGGGAAGCCTCCTGCGGAGAACCGTAGATATGCCAAGCGCGTCTATTACCAACTTGGATTTGTAAATCGTGTGGTTCTTGTCCTTATCCTTGCCGTAGACCCCTGCAACTTTGTTGCCTTCCAAAACCGGCCCCTCAACTTCGAACTGCGTCACGTAATGTGCGCCGTTCTTGACTGCAACATCCCTTATTTTCCTTTCGAATTCCGGCCTGTCTAGTACGTAACCGACGCCATCGAACAGGAATTTCGAGTTGAGGTCCGGGGAAAGAGCGTATACTCCGTCGACCTTCACGTCAAGCTCCGGCTTGGAAAAGTTTATGCCAGTTTTGGACGTTATGTAGTCAAGGTGCGACCCCGCAACAGCATCGCCGCACGTCCATCCCCAATTGGTCTTCTTTCCGACGTTATCCGAATCGTTCCTGTCCAGGAGCAAAACCTCCAAGCCCTTCTTCGCTGCAACGGCCGCGGCAAGGTTGCCCGCCATTCCTGCTCCTGCTACTATTAAGTCATAGGATTCCTTAGCTTCCATATTAAACACATATGCAAAATTAAGCGTATTTAGTTATTTCTGCAATCTATTTAAAGTTTCTTATCCGCAATCATGGCAACGCAGCAGATCAAAGCCCGATTGGGGGATAGCTTATATATATTTTCCTATTTCAAATATACTGCTATACGGTTGCTGCAGTAGTACCTGTGGTATTCTAAGCTATAAGGTCTACTGTCGAGTTGCGCCGTTATGCAGTTGATATGTATGGCAGATTTATCGAGCGACATAAGGCTGGCCGTTGACAGCGGAGAGACAGCCCTTGGTGTGAACGAAGTCATAAAGTCGATAAGGGACGCAAAGGCTAAGCTCATAGTTATAGCTTCTAAGAATAAGGAAAGCACCACCCAGGACGTAACCCACATGGCAAAGGTGGCAAACGTGCCAGTTGCTGTGTTCGAGGGCAACCCGTTGGAATTGGGCGCGGTCTGCGGAAAGCCTTTTTCCGTATCTGCGGTTTCCGTGATAGAAGCAGGAAACTCTAACATACTTAAAACGAATAAAAAAGAATGAAGGGGATAATTTGCCTAATGGAGAATTTGCCGCTAGAAAACTCGTAAAGCAAAGGAAGCATCAGAGGATGCTAAAGAAATGGCTAAAGAGAAAAAAGCTTAAGCTTAAACAGAAATACGACCCTATGGGAACCGTCCCTAGGGCAAAGGGCCTAGTGCTGCAGAAGTTCGCTGTGGAACAGAAGCAACCGCACTCCGGCCAAATAAAATGCGTGAGGGTGCAGCTGATAAAGAACGGCAAGACCGTGGGCGCATTCGTTCCTGGCGACGGCGCAGTCAACTACATAGACGAGCACGACGAAGTCACGATAGAAGGTCTCGGAGGCTCCCAAAGGGGCCAGATGGGCTGCATACCTGGAATGAAATACAAGGTAGTCGAGGTAAACGGTGCCAACATGGTGCAAATAATAAAGGGCAAGAAGGAAAAGCCTAAGAGATGATTTTTATGGCAGAAGAAGCAGAACACCAGCAAAAAAAGGCGGCAAAACCAAAGAAGAAGGCTGCCCCGAAACGCAGGGCCGTTGCCACTTCCTACGGCAACGCGCACAAGCTTTTCAACAAGTACGACTACAATGTGGAAGTGCTAGACCTCAGCCTGAAGAACTACATAAACCTGAAACCTGAGGAATTTCCGTCATCGTACAGGAGCACGAGCTCCAAGATGTTTTCGAAGGCGAACATAAACATAGTCGAAAGGCTGGAGAACGCGCTCATGAGGGGAGGCACCGGAAAGAAGGTCGGCGGAAGGGTAATAAGGACCGAAGGAAGGCTGCAGGGCAAGAAGCTTAAGGTAATGCATATAGTCGAAAGCGCTTTCGACATGGTAAACGAAACGACGAAGAAAAACCCGCTTGAAGTGTTCATAAGGGCATTGGAAAACAGCGCCCCCATAGAGGACACGACAAGAATAAGGCAAGGAGGTACCGTTTCAAACATACCGGTGGACATAAGCGCCAGCAGGAGGCTCGACACGGCACTTAGGAATATTTCAACTGCATCGATAATAGGTGCGTTTAACAACAAGAAGAGCATCTCGGAAGCTCTGGCAAACGAGATGATACTAGCTGCAAACAACGACATAAACAGCTACGCGCTAAAGAGGAAGAACGAAATAGAGCGCATGGCCAGGAGCGCAAAGTAATCGGTGTTTTATAATGGTAAGGAAAGAGTACGTAGTAGAAGAAATAGCCAAGATAATGGGCGAGCTGGACAATATAAGGAACGTTGCGATAATAGCGCACGTCCACCATGGAAAGACAACGCTGACGGATTCTCTGCTGGCTAGGGCAGGCCTCATATCAAAAGCAGTCGCAGGCGACGCACTCTATACCAACTACGAAGCCATAGAAAAGGACAGGAGAATGACGATAAAATCTGCAAACATATCCCTGGGTTTCGCATACAACGAGAAGGACTACATAATAAACCTTATAGATACGCCGGGGCACGTCGACTTTGGTGGCCACGTCACAAGGTCAATGCGCGCGGTAGACGGCGTAGTGCTCGTAGTCGACCCTGTCGAGGGCGTAATGCCGCAGACCGAAACAGTGCTAAGGCAGGCGCTTAAGGAAAAAGCCAAACCGGTGCTTTTCGTCAATAAAGTGGATAGGCTCCTGACCGAGCTAAGGCTGACCCCAGAACAGACTTTCGAAAGGCTGTTGAAGCTCATAAACGACATAAACAAGTTGATATCCCAGTTTGCACCCGAGGAATTCGCCGAGAAATGGCAGGTGAGCGTTGAAAAGGGAAGCGTTGCCTTTGGCTCCGCAGCAAAGAAATGGGCGATATCGAAGCCGATAATGGACAAATACAAGGTCACGTTTAAGGACATATTCGCCCTTACCGCAGCAGGGGACGAGAAGAAGCTGCAGGAAGTTGCGCCAATAGACGAATCGACGCTTGTCATGATGATAGACCACCTCCCGAGCCCGCGCGTGGCCCAGAAGTATAGGATACCTCAGATATGGCACGGAGACCTGGAATCGGAAGACGGCAAGGCAATGCTCAATACGGACCCAAATGCCAATACAAACATAGTTGTGTTCAACATGGTTTACGACCCGCACAGCGGGGAGGTCCCGGTCGGAAGGGTATTTTCAGGCACTGTCAAGAAAGGCACTGAATTGCACATATCTGGATTGAATAATACGCAGAAAATACAGCAGGTCGGAATATACATGGGCCCTGACAGGGTGCCGGTAGATGCAATACCTGCCGGAAACATCGCTGCGCTCATAGGGCTAAAGGACGTCAGCATCGGCGACACTCTAAGCACTGGCATAATAGAGCCGTTCGAGCAGATAACGCACTATTCTAAGCCGGTAGTCACCAAGGCTGTCGAAGCCAAGGATTCAAGGGATACGACCAAGCTCATAGAGGCGCTAAGGGAGCTCTCAAAGCAGGATCCCACCATAATAACCGAAATAAACCAGCAGACAGGCGAACACCTCGTCAGCGGAATGGGCGAATTACACCTAGAAGTCATAGAGACCAAGCTCAGGGACGAGTTTAAGATACCGATAATAACGAGCCCGCCGATTGTGATATACAGGGAGACCATAACCAAAAAGGCAGGCCCGATAGAAGGAAAGACCCCAAACAAGCATTCGAAATTCTACGTTACCGTAGAACCGCTCCCAGAAGGCTTGCAGAACGCGATAGATGAGGGGACGCTTCGCGAGGGCAAGCCAAAGGGCCAAGCAGCAATAGAGGTAATGGTGGCTGCTGGCCTCGACAGGGCGATAGCTAAGAACGTCGAGGACATATCAAACAAGTGCATGCTCGCAGACGTAACCCACGGAGTCCAGTACATGAACGAAGTAATGGAATTGCTCATAGACGGATTCAGGGAAGCCGTAAAGGACGGCCCATTGGCAAGGGAGCGCTGCTCAGGGGTGCTTGTCAGCGTCGTAGACGCAACGATACACGAAGACCCTGTGCACAGGGGCCCGGCGCAGATAATCCCAGCCATAAGGAACGCAATATACGCAGGAATGCTTACTGCAGGGGTGTCGCTTTACGAGCCGAAGCAGAACTTTACGATAAACATACCACAGGAATACATGTCCGGAGTGATAACGTTCGTGCAGAGCAAACGCGGCACTGTTACAAGCGTAACCCAAGAAAACGAGCAGGTTTCAATAGTGGCAAAGATGCCGGTTGCGGAGACGCTCAAGGGTTTCTCAAACGATCTTAGGGGCCTTACGCAGGGAAGGGCCATATGGTATACGGAGTTCGCTGGCTACGAAAAACTGCCAACAGAGCTACAGAACAAGGTGGTGCGCGAGATAAGGGAACGCAAGGGCCAGAACCCAGAACCGCCTACGCCGGACCAGTTCCTTGCCTAAGCCCTGGAAGCCAAAACATATATATTTGGAAATCCCACGTCTTGCCATGCAAAAGCGTACGAAGGCGCAAAAGCACAGCAATGTGGAGCGCCTTATAGTGGCTGACATAACCCTTGCTGAGCTTTCTGCGGCAACTGTAGCCTCAGAACCAATATTGGCAAAGCTCGAACCATTCGAGACTGCGCACCTGATGGGCAACAGCATACAGCTACAGGTGTCGGCCGCATACATGCACGACACATCAATAGCCCTTTTTGTTTCTGCACTTGTAATATCATTTCCAATAATATACAAGATAGAATCTGGGCTTTACGATAGGCTTTACAAGCCCGCTGGAAAGAAGTTGGCCTCGATGCTTAGGGTCCATGGCAAAAATTCAGAAAGCTTTAAATAAGATTAGATGTAAAATGCTAATACAAACTTCTTCATATACTGGATGAAGTGCAAAACCGACGGTGTTTTAAATGGCAAAATCTTACGTGAAGTTCGAAGTATCTAAGGATCTGGCTTCAAAGACATACGAAGCCCTGCAGATGGCTAAACAGTCAGGAAAGCTCAAGAAGGGCATCAACGAGGTCACGAAAAGCGTCGAACGCGGCGCTGCCACGTTCGTTGTAATGGCCGAAGACATAGAGCCGGAAGAGATTGCGATGCACATACCGCAGCTCTGCGAGCAGAAGAAGGTTCCGTTTTCGTATGTTCCAAGCAAGCTCGAGCTTGGGAAGTCCATAGGGCTTACGGTGCAGTGCGCTGCTATAGCCGTGGAGTCGCAAGGAAGCGCATCCCAGGCCATAAAAGATATAATATCAAAGACGACAGGAACCTCGCAGAAGGCAAAGGCCGAACCAAAGCCTGAGCACAAGGAGGAAAAGAAAGAAGAGCACAAGGAACAGCATGCAGAGAAAAAGGAAGAGCACAAAGAGGAAAAGAAGGAGTGATTGAAGCTTAAAGGGAATGGTAAAAATGGAAGATAAACCGACTCCAAAAGGACCAAAGGCTCCCGCGCCGGCCGCTGCACCTTTGCAGCCCGCCAATTCCGAACAGCAGTTCTCAGGATTCCTGGCAGAAGTTGTTGAGGTAAACAACAAGGTAAAAACTGGCATGTACGGCGAGGTTTATCAGGTCACGTGCAGGATTCTCGAAGGAAAAGACAAAAGCAGGATTATAAGGAGGAACGAAATCGGTCCCATAAAAGTTGGAGACGTGATAAGGCTTCCGGACACAAGCAGGGAAGCAAGGGAGATAAAGGTAAAGTGAGGCGTGCCGCATGAAATGCTCATATTGTTCAAAGGAAATCCCGAAGGGCACAGGCACAGCCTACGTCTTCAAGACCGGTAAAATAAACTACTACTGCAGCAGCAGATGCTACAAGTACGACATAATCCTCCACAGGAAGGTAAGCAAGAAGGAATTCACTCCAAAAAAGTGATTCCAATTTTTCCTATTTTTTCTAATTCTTATCCTTTTTAACTTATGCGAGCGAGAAGTCCCCCTTTCGCTAGATAGGCATGAAAGCAATATCGATAAGGGAGCCTTGGGTAGGTATGTTCCCTAGTAGGGTGAAAGGGCAATTGGGCCTGTTCGAATTCCTATATGAAGAATGAACCAATGCCGCAT
Source organism: Candidatus Martarchaeota archaeon (assembly GCA_023473395.1). Lineage (GTDB taxonomy): Archaea > Micrarchaeota > Micrarchaeia > Micrarchaeales > Micrarchaeaceae > Micrarchaeum_A. Next base: position 22,050 of record JAMCYO010000034.1, read on the forward strand.
CCGGTGCCAGGCTAGGCAAAGATCAGGCCTTGCATTGGCTCGGCGAATCAGAAAAGGTCGTCGAGTTCGACCTTTTCGAGGTTCTTTATCTCCTTCTTTATGCTGCTTTCGCTGTACTCCGGGAATTCAACCCCGCTTACTACGAGCATTATTCTTATTGAGTCTTTTGCCATCTCACCGTCGATCCTTGCGCCCCATTTTATCAGCGCGTCGCTGCTTATCCTGCTGGCTACCTCTTGGAATATCGTCTCGGCTTCCCTAAGTGTAAGGCTTTCCCCTCCTATGATGTTTATGAGCGCCTTCTTGGATGTTGCAAGGTCTGCATCGAGCATCGGGCTCTGTATGGCGTTTTCAAGCGCTATCATCGCCCTGTTCTGCTGTGTAGACGTCGCCATGCCCTCTCCCGAGCCTATGACGGCGTAGCCAGAATCCTTAAGCACCATTCTCAGGTCTGCGAAGTCTATATTTACCATTCCCGGTTTGGTTACCATTTCGACTATTCCCTTCGTCGCGCTTGCGAGAACCTCGTCGGAAACTCTGAAAGCCATGTTCAACGGCAGATCCGGGGCTACGGAAAGCAGCTTGTCGTTGTGTATGATTATTACGGTATCGCACACCTTCTTCAGCTTTGCCAGCCCTTCAAGCGCGTTGTGCATCCTTGTCCTTCCTTCACTAGAGAAAGGCAGCGTTACTATTGCAACGGTTAGCGCACCGTTTTCCTTTGCCTCGTGCGCTATTGTCGATACTGAACCTGTTCCGGTGCCTCCCCCGAGCCCGCAGGTTATAAATACGAGATTTGCATCGGAAAGCAGGTGCTTTATCTCGTCCTTGCTCTCCATTGCGGCTTCTTCGCCAACCTTCATGTCGCTTCCGGCTCCCAATCCTTTGGTAACCCTCTTTCCCAGAAGCAGCTTCCTTTCGGCCTTTGTCTTGATCAGATGCGGTGCGTCAGTATTCATTGCAATAAGGGTGGCACCGTCAATCCCTAACGCCGAAAGCCTATTGACTGTATTGCTTCCGCTCCCACCAGTGCCTACCACATATATTTTTGGTTTCGCACCTTCTATAAAACGCAATATCTCTTCATCATCAACGCTGGTAAATTCACTCATAACATCACGGTCGCTACTTATTATGCTCCTGAAAAGGTTAAAAATCTATTCTGCCAATAAAACATTTACCGATTCAAATCTATAAATTGCAATATGGCGAGTCAATGGCAGGAACAAAAAATCCCAGTAAAAAAAGTCTTGTATCCGTACCTGTAAAGGACATAAAGCTGAAGAAGAACATTAGCGTAAAGGAGCTTTTCAAAGAGATGGAACACATAGGCGGGTTTTCGGCGCAACACATGGTTATCGGAACGCACATAGTCGAGAATATGTTCGCAGACAAGGATTCGTTCAATTTCCTTTCTTTTCCTGCTGACATAGTGTCGACAGGCCTTAGAGGAGTCCTTGCATCTATGACAAAACATTTCGACGCAATAATCACTACTGGCGGAACCGTGGACCACGATCTAGCCCGCGCGTTCGGAGGTGTGTATTCTCTTGGCACTTTTAATGCCGACGACGCTTATCTGCATTCGCAAAAGGTATATAGGCTGGGGAACGTGTTCATAGAGAATGACGAATATGGCTTGAAGGTAGAGAATAGCTTCAAAAAGATAATGGACGACATATATACTTCGAAGGACTATAAGAAGGAGTACAGCGCCAGCGAGCTGCTTTATGAATTCGGCAAGAGGATAAAGGATGAAGGCTCGATATTAAGGCAGGCATACCTGCACAACGTCAAGATATTCAATCCGGGAATCTTGGACGGCGCGTTCGGTACGCAGCTTGCGATATATTCGCAGGATCATGACTTCAAGCTTAACCTTATAAAGGACGAGCTGGAGCTAAGCAACATATCGTTCGACAACAAAGTCACTGGGGCATTGATGATTGGAGGCGGCATAAGCAAGCACCATGTCATATGGTGGAACCAGTTCAAGGGCGGCCTAGATTACGCCGTTTACATAACCACGGCCACGCAGTTCGATGGAAGCCTTTCCGGTGCAAGGCTTACCGAAGCGGTTTCATGGGGCAAGATAAAAGAGGACGCGAAATACGTGACGATTGACGGCGATGCCACGATAATATTGCCTTTCATGATGGCGGCTTTGGGAATAGAATAAAAGGCTACCTTACCACGGTTCCGCTGTGCTTTTCCCTTTTTATTGCTTTTTCTATTCCTTCTATGCTTTTGTCCAGAAAGTGCAGCTCCGCCTTAGACCTTTTCGCTATCTTGCACGCTATTACATCGAATATAAAGCTCGACCGGGCAACCCTGTCATCCCCCTTCATTGCAAGTTCTATTAGCTTGTCCATTGCCATTTCCTCAACGAAGTTGCCTTTTTCGTCATAAAGCCCTTTCGGAGTGCTTACGTTTATCACGTGCGTCGCATCGGCCGACTCCGCTATAAGCATGGTGACGGTATCTGTGCTTATTCCAGGTATAAGCCCCCCAGTAACTATCACGCTGCTGCTGCCAAGTTCCTTTCTTATACCGTTTGCGCTTCCCACATATACTGTTGAAATACTCCCGAGCGCAGCATGGATTAACCAAGCATTGAGGTATGTCGTCTGTATGCCTATGTTATCCTTTATGAATTCAGAAACGCCGAACTTTGCGGCAGCTGAGATATATTTTTTACTCGTAAAGCCGCCGCCAACTACTATTACGAATTTTGTACCCGAAGAAGCATGCTTGTTTATGAGCCCGGCGAAGTCCCTTATGAATTCGACATCAAGTTCTCCGTCTTCCTTTGTAAGCGTGCTTCCTCCAAGCGAAATCGCTATGGTTCCCGTTCACTCGCCCAAATCTATGGTATCCCCAACTTTCGGTGCATAAGCCTCGAACCCTTCGCCTCGCAAACCGTCGGCGAAAGCTTCTGTATTTTCCGGGCTTCCATGCACGCACACGACCTTGTTCGGAGCGCTTTCCCTTACGAAATTGTAAAGGTCACTCATCCCTGAATGCGCAGAAAAATCATAAAAGCCTACCGGTATCCTGAATTCTCTGTCAACTTCTTCAACATATATCTTTCCAGTGTCCATAAGCCTCCTTCCGTTGGTTCCCTCTACCTGGTAACCAGTAAGGAATACTTTAGATTCGTTGTTCAGCCTTGTTATGTAATGCATCGCAGGCCCACCGCTCAGCATGCCTGCGGTAGTTACCACCACAGAACCACCCTGCAATGCCTCCCTTCTATCCGCCACGTCGGTTACCCAGTTGCATTCGTTGGCCGCCTTGGCGAGCATGTCGGCATTGGCTATGAACTTCCTGTTGGAGAGCACTATTTCGGTAGCTTCCCTTGCCATTCCGTCTATATAAGTCCTTTCTATCAATCCGTTTTTGTACAGCACTGCAAGCAGCTCCTGGCTCCTTCCAACTGCAAATGCCGGAACCAGCGCAATGCCGCCATTGTCCGTAACTTCCTTTACATTTTCAATAAAGTCTTTGACCAACTGTTTCCTGTCAGGGTGCTCCCTTGTTGCGTACGTTGACTCTATTATCATTACGTCGCACCTTACCGGTTTCGCGCCCTCGTGCAACAGCTGCGGCGATGCCTTGAAATCTCCAGTATACAATATTCTTTTGTTGTCCTTCGCGCCGTTGCGTTCAACAAGCGTCAGCGCGCTGCCAGCAATGTGCCCGGCGTCGAAAAGCTCTATGTCGAAATTACCAAGCTGTATGCGTTTTTTGTAATCTACTTGCATGAACCTTTTCGAAAATTTTTCGAGCTGCCTTTTATGGAAATTTATCTTCGTATGCTCTTTTCTCGATATCTTTATCGTGTCGTTCAGCAAAAGTTCCGAGAGCCCGAGCGTGGGGCTGGTTCCTATCGTCGGCATTGACATTTCATTGTACAGCGCAGGCGCAGAACCGCTATGGTCCAGATGCGCATGGCTCAGAATGAAAGCATCCGCTTTCGGAACGACAGTGGGATATTCGGCACCCTCGTCGATTTTGGTGCCGTAGTCAAACAGCAAATTTCTTTTGTCTTTGAGAAATATCGCTGAGCGCCCAACCTCGTGTGCGCCTCCATAAAAACTTAATTTCATTAAAATACCTTAATGGCAGAAAAACCGCCAAGATAGATTTCCCGCGAAACTATAAAAAGGGTTTGCAATGACGGAAATCGGCACTGCGCGCCGCTGGCAACGGCGTAAATTTCCTATAAAAATTGGAAAGATATTTAAGGTATAATAACGTTTTATAAATGTCAACGATTGCGAATGATTAAATGGCGAACGAAATAAACTTCATGGATTTGACTGTTTTGAAAAGAATAAAGCCGGACACGACTGTAGAGAAATTCGGTGCTTTGATAAATTCCTCTTTCTTTGATGCATCCAATGCCTTGGGTACCTTAAAAATAAAAGGCCTTGTGGATTTTACCACATACGTCCCAGGCCAAAACGCAATTACTGTCACAGAAATGGGAAAAAAGCTAATAGAAGAAGCGGATACCAAGGAGAAAATGCCATTCGACCAACTGGATTTTGCCATACTGACCCAATTGTCAACTGGCAAAAGGAATTTGGCCGATTTGAGCACAGCAGTAAACATAAGCCCAAAGGATCTTGGGATGCACCTGTATAAGCTAAGCGAACAACAATACATTTCTGCCGATATAAGGAACGGTTCTTTGGACATGTCGCTCACGGAAAAAGGTTTCATGCAGGCAAAGGCAGGCATGCCGCAGCAGGTCTCCCAGCCTGCGCAAACAGCGCAGGCGCCAAGGCCGCAGCCGCAACAAAACCCGCAATCCGGCGCGCAGAATCAGCAACCTCAACATCTGCAGAGTGTGCCACAAGCAGTTCCGCCCCAACAGGCAAAACCTATGCAGCCCCAGCCATTGCAACCGCAACAGGCACAACAGCAGGCCCCCGCCCTAACCCAGGGTGCACAGCAGCCAGCCCAAGCCTCGCAGCCTATGTCCTCCCAACCGCAACAGCAGACGCATCCCCCGGAGGACAAGGAACTTGCAGAAATGCAAAAACAGCTTTCATCCACATCAACTAAAAAAACAGGCTCAAAGAGCGTTTACCTGATAGGCATAATCGTAGTGATAATCATAATATTGATAGCGCTATTCGCAAAGGGCGTATTATAATAACAATAGGTAGTTGACATGGGTTCGCTAATGGATTATATGGAAGCATACGCACTGCTAAACAAATATGGGATAAAAGCATTAAGGGCAAGCTATGTTTCGAGCGCGTCTGAAGCGATTAAATTTTCAAACGGAAAGAAAATAGTAATGAAACTGATTTCGGACAAGGCGCTCCACAAATCGAAAAGCGGCTTGGTAAAGCTTAATCTGTCGTCCGAAAGCGAGATTGCATCGGCTTATAACGCGCTCGCAAAGCTCGGCGAGAATCTTAAGCCATACAAGATTCTAGTGCAGGAACAGGTGTCAAACGGTACTGAAATAATTGTCGGTGGCAATACTGATGTTCAGTTCGGGAAGCTGATACTCCTGGGGCTCGGTGGCATATACGTCGAGGTATTCAAGGACGTATCCATAAGGGTATGCCCGATAACCGAATACGACGCGTCTGAAATGATAAACACCCTCAAATCCAAGCAGATAATGCTCCAAGACCCTAGGAACGAAAAGATAGTCAAGGGGCTGCTGCTTAAGGTATCGGAACTGCTCACCAAAAATCCTGAAGTACAGGAGCTTGATCTAAATCCAATAATCCTGCATGATGGTACATACGATGCGGTAGACTTGAGGCTTATGAAGGGTTGATTAAATGGCTGGAAAATACTATAACCTAGACAACATGCTAAAACCAAAAAGCGTCGCGATAATAGGCGCTTCGCAAAGCCCTGAAAAAGTGGGCCATATAATAATGCAAAATTACCTCAACGTTGGCTACAGCGGCGAGATCTATCCTGTTAACGTATCCTCAACCGGGACTATTTTGGGGAAGAAATCGTACAAAAGCGTATTGGACGTGAAAAAGCCCATAGACCTCGCAGTAATAGCTATACCTGCAAAATTTGTTGCGGATGCGCTTGAGGAATGCGGAAAGGCTAAGGTAAAGAGCGTTATAATAGTGAGCAGCGGTTTTTCCGAAGTAGGAGACAGCGAACTCCAGGAGAAGCTTGTTTCCATAGCCAAAAAATATTCGTTGCCTGTGCTTGGACCAAACTGCCTGGGCGTAATGGACCTGCGTTCCAGGGTGGATACGATGTTCCTTCCGACTTTCAAAATTGACAAACCCAGCATAGGCGGCGTCAGCTTCGCTTCCCAAAGCGGTGCGGTTGGCAGCACGGTGCTGGATTTGATATCGCATGAAAATTTCGGCCTTTCAAAATTCATATCGTACGGAAACGCAGCGGTAATAGACGAAGCCGACATACTTAACTACCTCGGCCATGACCCGGACACGAAGGTGATAATATTTTACATTGAAGGCGTAAAGAGGGGCAAAGAATTCATAGAGGTCGCGAGGGAAGTGACGAAGCTCAAGCCAGTCATAATAATAAAAGGCGGGATAACCCCTGCTGGTTCCAGCGCAGCGCATTCGCACACTGCATCGCTTGCCGGCAGCTACCAGGCGTACGAAGCCGTATTCGAGCAGTTCGGCTTCATACAAGCAAAAAGCCTCGACGAAATGCTGTATTACGCAAAGATATTCGAGGCGCAGCCGCTAACCACAAAGAAGCGCGTGGCTGTAATAACTAACGGCGGAGGGGTCGGCGTTCTGGCTGCGGACTCGCTTTACCTTAATGGCCTGGAGATGGCAACGCTTTCCAAGGAATCAGAGAAAATACTTAGGAAAGCAATGCCTCCCATAGTAAACATGTCGATGCCGATGGACATGGCCGGCGACGCCGATGACAAAAGGTTCGGCACTGCCATAGACGTGTTTTCAAAGGATCCGAATGTCGACGCTCTCATGATAATAAGCCTTTTCCAGACTCCGGGAGCAGATTCGAGGGTGGCATCAACCATAATAAAATACGGAACTGAGAGCGAAAAACCTATTGTCGTCGTAAGCCCTGGCGGCAACTACGCCGAGGTACACAACAACATGATGGAGAGTTCGGGAGTTCCGGTATATCCGTCCCCGGAAGATGCGTCGAAGGCTCTCGCAGCGCTGATAAAGTATTCGGAATACAGGGAGAGGCACTCAAAAAGCGGATAACGAAAAACCTTGCAGATAAGCGGCCGTCCAACTCCAAAGCAATGCTTAATAAAAGGTAATGAGATTGCTGATACGGGTCTTAAAATGCCTAAGGTAAAAATATCATCAAAAGCAAAAAATGTGATTGAAAAGGATAAAAAATTCATAGTAACAACCACCAGGGAAAGCTATCCTTTCGTCGCGGAAAGCGGCGACGGAGACTTTACCTACGATATAGATGGAAACAGGTTCATAGACTTCTCAAGCTTCATATCGGTATACAATTTCGGCGTAAACGCCAATGCAAAAGTGCGCACTGCAATAAAAAACCAAGTAGATAAGCTGATGCATTCCGCATTTACTGACTACTACGCAGAGCTCCCCGTAAAGTTCGCGGAGGAGTTCACCTCTTTGTTTCCCAAGCAGTACGGCAAGCTTTTCTTTTCCAACTCCGGGACGGAAGCGAATGAAGCGGCGATAAAATTTTCCAAAGTAATAACAAAGCGCAATAACATAATGGCTTTTTACAACTCCTTCCATGGCAGGACAAACGGGTCGCTTTCTTTGACGTCCTCAAAGCTGGTACAAAGGGAACATATGGGCCCTTTTGTTAACACAACGCATGTACTATACCCGTATTGCTACAGGTGCCCGCTGCACCAGAGCTACCCTGATTGCGGCTTTGCATGCATAGATTACATAAAGGATTACCCACTAAGCAAAGAGGTTTCAGGCCACGAAGTCGCGGCATTCGTTGCAGAGCCAATACAAGGGGAAGGCGGCTATGTCGTGCCGCCAAAAGACTACTTCAAAGAGCTCAAGTCCCTTACCGACAGCTATGGCATGCTTTTTGTTTCGGACGAGGTACAAGCTGGATACTTCAGGGCGGGCAAACCTGCGGCCCTGGACAATTTCGGGGTCCATGCCGACATATACACATTTGCTAAATCGGTCGGAGCAGGTCTTCCGTTGGGGATAACGATGCTCAAGCGTTCGCTTCCTGACATACCTGCAGGGGCGCACGCAACCACATTCGGAGGCAACCTTGCCGTAATGGCGGGAGCCTACGCTCTTGCAAAACACATAAAGGGCAATATGCATTCCATAGAAGAGCAGGTGCATTCGAAGGGCCGCATGATAAAATCAAGGCTCGAGAAGATGAAGGAGCATTACGAGCTCATAGGCGACGTGAGGGGTCTCGGCATGATGCTTGCCATAGAACTCGTAAAGGACAGGAAAACCAAGGTTCCTGCAATAGAGGAACGCGACAGCATAATGGAAAAGTGCTTCTACGACGGGCTCTTGATGCTTCCAGCCGGCACTTCCACAATAAGGATAATACCTCCGCTAACCATGTCCGTAAGGAACATAGAGGCCGGCCTGGACATACTCGAGCGCGCAGTAGCGGAAACCGACAGGGCGATGCACTCCGCCAGTGCTCCAAAAAGCCGAGAGAACCCAAGGAGAGCGCATTAGCAAAAGGTATAAAAACACAAATAACAAAAACTATTTATAATAATTAGGGCAAAAATGAGTGCTGAAGCCTTATTTGGTAGTGCCGCAAGGGCGCCAAATGCCTGATATTGTATCTAGATAAGCTAAAATGTATACTCAAAGATGATTTAATGGCAAACGTATATGACGTTGACGCATCCGAACTCGTAAAGCTCGCTGCAGAAAAGCTCAAGGGAAAGGTAAAGAAGCCCGAGTACATAAACTACGTGAAAAGCGGAGCATCGAAGGAAAGGGTGCCAGAGGATCCTGATTTCTGGTACATGAGGACTGCCTCGATACTAAGGCAGATATACCTGAACGGACCGGTAGGGGTATCTAAGCTCAGGACAAGGTACGGCTCAAGGAAGGACCACGTCATACACCACCATCACCACATGCCGGCAAGCGGCAGCATAATAAGCGACGCCTTCAAGGAGCTGGAAACGCTCGAATACGTCAAAAAGACGGATAAAGGCAGGATCATAACCCCGAAGGGGAAATCCTTCATGGACAAGCTAAGCAACGAGCTCAGCGGCCACAATCAGGAAGCAAATTGAATTGTTTTTGCAAGGAATGTAAATGCCGGAAAGCTATGAAGGTTCTGATGACAAGGAGGCAAAGAAGGTCTTGGCGAAGATGTACAAGGACATGCAGCGCGAACAGCAGTTGAAGTCGCTGCTCAGGCAGCTCATGGAGCCGGAAGCGTACGAGCGCATCATGAACATAAGCGTGTCGAACCACGACCTATACATACAGCTGTCCAACATGATTGTGCAACTGGCGCAGTCGAACCAGATATCTGGAAGGATATCAGACGCGCAGCTCGTGTCGCTGCTCAACAGGCTCACGTACAAGCCAGAACCCAAGATAGAATTCAAGCACAAATGAAAACTATTATGATTACGGTGTTATAATGTCAAAAAAGAGCAAGATTAAAAAGGAGCGCCTCGGCAAGCAGATAAAGAGGTCGAGGAGAATACCTGTCCTTGCCATGGTAAGGACGCACAGGAGGATACAGCAAAACCTCTTCTCGAGGAATTGGAGAAGGACTAAACTAAAAATAAAGGACGATTGAAATGCCTGCAAAACTAATCACGATTAATATAAGGAGGTACCTTGTCACACAGCCAAGGTCAAGGAGGCAAAAGCGCCTCAGCAGCTACGTCAGGGAAAGGATAGCACATTATACCAAGCTCAAGGAGGAGAACGTAAAATTGGATCTAGAGATGAACAAGGCGCTTGTAAAATTCTATTCGAAGCACATGCTTCCAATAAAGACTAGCGTAAACGTGGAAAACGGCGTGGCAAAGGCATCTCTCTATTCCGAAAAGAAGCCCGAAGCTCCTGTTGTTCCCAAGGGCAAGGCAGCTGCAAAGGAACAAAAACAGCAACAGAAGGCTCCGGAAAAGAAACAGGACCAAAAGGCCGCTGAAAAACCTTCCGAAGCCAAAAAGCCGGATCAAAAGCAAAAGGAGCAAGAACAGAAGCCCAAAAAGGAAGAATGATCCGGCAAGGTAACCAACCAGAGGTGCTTGCCATGCCCATAATAAAATACTCAATACACGAAAGCGGATATGTGGGCGCCTTCGGTACTGCTACCGACAACCATATTTTCGTAAGCAGCACTATAAATAAGGCAGGACTGAAGGCGATAGGCTCTGCCCTTGGGATCGAGTGCACGCCAATCACAGTCGCGCTCTCGTATCTTGTTGGCATATTCTCAAGGGCAAATTCCTACGGGATAGTGTTATCGAACCTCGCAACCGAAAACGAGATAAAGGCGATAAAGGAAGCGGCACCAGACATAAACGTCGGAATAATAAAAAGCAGCCTAAACGCGATAGGGAACAACATACTCGCCAACGACAAGGTAGCGATAATAAACCCGGAATATTCCGCTCAGGATGCAAAAGAGATAAGGGACATACTCGGCGTTGAGGTAGTCAAGTACGACGGCGGCAGCTTCAAGACAGTCGGTGCAGGCAATATACTCACCAACAAGGGCCTGCTCATCAATAACAGGTGCGACGACGCGGAACAGGCAGAAATGGAAAGGATAACCGGGATGGAATCCATAAGGACAACCGCAAACATGGGCTCGCTGAGCATAGGCCTTTCAGTAATAGCCAATTCAAACGGCGCCGTAATAGGCTCCGAGACAACGGGCTTTGAAATCGCCAGGATAACGGAAGCACTTAAAATAGACGATTAAAAAGGTGTAATAATGGAATACATTGTAAGGGGAAAAATAAGGAACAAAAACAGCAACAGAA
>JAMCYO010000006.1 GCA_023473395.1 Candidatus Martarchaeota archaeon
ACTACGATTCCCTTGAAAACCTCCGCCATTATTTCTATCATCTTCAGCCTTGAGGATACTTTTTCAAGGGAATCGTAGTATTCCGCCAGCTTTGAGAATAGCATTCGCATTACCTTAGCAGCTGTCGCTGCCAAACCACGCGCAGCCAGAGTTGATGCTGCAGTAGTTAGAGCCCAGGTTCGTATTCGAAGAATTGTCCTTGGAAGATCCACTGCACAAAGCCCCTGCAATCGCCCCGCTGAAAGAATTCTTGACGAAGCTGTTTTGCGTTGAGTTAACAACAGCTATCCCTACGCCTATCGTATTGGCGTAGTTTGAATTGAAGTATGTTGAGCTCGTGTTCTTTATGTAATAGCCGAGCGGTGCACTAACGTTCATTGTGCTTACCGATCCCCCAACGGAATTTTCTATTACCGCTCCGCTGGAATTCGTATTGATTATGGTATCGTTGGATAGCGAGAAACCCTGCGATGAGAATACTCCTATGCCGTAGTCGCTTACCTCTGTTGCGGGATTGGATGCGTTTACGTATATAATGTTGTTGTAAGCCTTTACGCTTGAGTTGTCTATTACTATCGGGGTGCTGAAACCGCGCAGTATGCAGTCCTTTATCACGCCGTTTTTAACGTTCTTGAAAATTGCGAAAGTTCCGCCGTTTGTTGCTGTAATCACGTTGTAACCGCAATTTATTGTCGTCGAATTTGAGTATACCCCTTCGCATGTCGCCCCCAGTCCATAGTAGGAATCTGCACCGACGTAATACGTGCTTGGGCTGAAGAACGCATCGCACGCTATCGGACCTGAATTAACAGATACGCCGGAAGCCCATTCGCAATTCGATACCTTTTGCCCGTAGTTCAACCCCCCTATTTCCGAATCTATTCCAGAGGAGCTTCCGGAGCAGGAATAGTCGTACTTCGAAGATCCTGAAAAATCATTTTTAGAAACTGTGTTGTTCGTCGAGCTTGTGTCGAAGTACATCCCGATTCCATTGCTTGTTCCATTATTGTTCTGCAGTACGTTATCTTTGGAATTTTTGGAATAAATTCCGTATTCCCCAGAATTGAAGTTGCTGTAAGTTACAATATTCCTGTAAGAGTTGTTTAGGTAAAGCCCGACATTGCCCACACTTGCCTGGCTGGTGCCGTTTATCCTTATACTGTTTGATTCATAAATGTAGATCCCGAAGCTATTTCCCGTTGAATTACCGCCGAGGATCGATGAATCCGATGAATTGCTTATGTAATAGCCGTATTCGGCGTTGTTTATGCTGCACCCAGATATGCTGACATTGTCAACGTTGTTCGCGTATATTCCGGTCCCTTTGCCATTGGTTGCAGCCGATATCCTGTGCCCATTGCACGATAGGCTAACGTTGTTTGCGGTTATCCTCAGGCACGGTGAAGACGTCATGAGCAGGTTGGAACTCAGCGAATAATTGCCGGAATACCCTATTGTCATGCAAGAATTTATTGGATAATACTTCAGTTGGGGCTTTTCCACGTTGCTGCATGTGGTCCAGTCCGCATTTGTGAGGCCGCAGTTGGTGTTGGCCATGAGCGAGTAACCTGATTTTGCCGAATTGTTGGAAGCGTAAATGTCCATGCGCGAATTTCCGATTACGGTTCCATTTGAATACACGTTTCCCACAGAGTTGTCTATATACAATCCATAGCTGTTGTTAGATATGGAAAATTGGGTCAGCGTGTTAAGCGTTGATGAGTTTATGAACATGCCAACTTTCCCGTTGCGTTCCTTTATCTTAGACAATATGTTGCCCTTAGAATCCAGCAGGGTTACGCCCGCATTTGTGGAATATATATTTACGTTCGATACGTTCGCGCCGCTTACATTGTAAAGCATTATCCCGTATCTTGATGAATATACGTTGCAGTTGTCAATTACAAGCCCTGATTCGGAATTTGCATATATCGCATAGCTGTCCGATACATTGGTTATGTTCACGCCGTCGCAATCAAGGTGGACATCCGATGCGTCTATGCTTATGCATGGAGTCGATGTTTCGTTTACTGCCCCGACTGCCTTATAATAAATATTTGCGTTTATTGATTGTGAGACATGGTAATTTCCAGGGACCGATATTACGCCGCAGCTGTCAAACACGTGACCCAGCGATATCTGGGAGATGTTGACCGGATAATTCGTTACGGAACAGGAAAGGAAGTTGCACCCATTATTTACCGTGCATTTGTTTGAAAGGGCAGAGCTGGAATTTATCAAGCCCGTGCTGCCCTTGCACAGGAACGATGTTGGTGTAGAATTCACATAGTTGTTGTCTACAGTTTCCGCAGAAGCGTTAAGGGTTATGCCAACCTCGCCGTTGGATAAGACCGTATTATTGCTTAATCTGTCTGCTGTAGAGCCGGAGCCAATGTGTATGGCCCCCTGCCCGCTCGAAGAGCCCATTACCTTATTCGAGGATACATAAGAATCCGTTGTGCCTGAAAAGTATATGCCCGACATCGTGTTGTTGTAAATATTGTTGTTTTCTATGTTGAGGGACGTGGAGTTTATTGCCATCACGCCATAGGAAAAATCGGACAGCTCGCAACCGCTTATGCTGACATTGCTTTTTCCATCTAAATAAATGGCATACGAATAGGGAACCGCATCACTATACGGCCCAGAACCAGTTACTGATTTGCCGTTGCATACCAGGCTAACGTCGTTGGAATCTATCGAAATGCACGGCCCAGAGGTCACATTAGTACGTATGTTGGAATTTACATAATACGAACCTGGTGAGTTTATGGCCCCGCATGCAGAGAATGTGTATACGTTTGGTTTTATTGACGTGGTCACTATGGTGGTTGTCTGGGCGGGTTTATGAAGCGAAACAAGCGCAACAACCGCTATGAATACGACAAGTATCGCAATCAAAAGGTATTTTATCGGGAGCTTTGCCTGGCCTTTATTCGTCGCTATTTTCGGTGCTTGTATTGGCTTTTGCTGCCCGAATGGGCTTTGCGGTGTCACATCTACCTTGTAGCCACCCTGCCCTGTGCCTGGCGTTCCGTTCGGTACTTCGTTCCACCCGTTTTGGGGAGAACCTGGATTCGGTATTCCGTTATTTTCTGGTATGGCCACTATACTACCTTTGACTCTGCCCTTAAGCTAGTTTAGATTTTCTTATAAATGAATTTATAGTTTGTTGTTTGAATAATTAGAGCTATATACTGCGCCTCGGTAGCTCAGTCTGGTAGAGCGCCTGTCTCGTATGCTGCCAATGCACGCGCACGGCAACTTGGAAAACAGGAGGCCGAGGGTTCAAATCCCTCTCGAGGCTTTTTAATCAGCCTATTTCTAGCATTATCCTTCCGTTTCTTTCCGGTGCCGATAATTCTTTTACCGCTTCCATTCCCTCCTCAAGCTTGAACTTTTTCCATACCCTGACCTTGTAACTGTTCGCTTTTGAGGCAAGCTCCTTGAATTCAGCCAAAGAGCCTCCGGTCGAGCCTATAAGCGTAGCATGCTTGGAATACAACCCGGAAATGTCAAAATTCACCTGCGCTCCGGTAAGCGTGCCAAACGTGGCAAGCCTTCCGTTGCTGCCGAGCATCAAGAAGCTTTCATTCCAAAACTTTTCCCCGAGCGAGTTTATCACAAAGTCTGCCATTCTGCCATTCGTAATGGTATTTATCCTGTCTTGGGCATTCTGCATCGGTATTGTTTCGTCTGCCCCGAATTCCGCAAGCGATTCCTTGCGCGAAACCGCTATCGTTTTTGCCCCAATCTCCTTGGAGAACTGAAGCGCAAACTGCCCGGTGTTTCCCGAAGCGCCCAAAACTACCGCGGTCTCGCCGTTTTTCAGACCTCCCCTTTTTACGGCGTGGTATGCCGTAAGTGCGGCTACCGGAAGCGAAGCCGCAATTTCCCAACTGGTTCCATCCTGCAGTTTTGCCAGGTTCTCCTGCCTTACCGATACGTATTCGGAAAAGCCCCCATTGCTTAGCACGCCCATTATGTAGCCGTTCCTGCACAGCATCTCCATGCCGTTCCTGCACATATCGCAACTGCCATCGAAATGCCTATTATAAACAGCAACTCTGTTGCCTTTAGAAACCGACGTGACTCCATCTCCTATTTTTTCTACAACGCCTGCGAACTCCGCCCCCGCTATGTGCGGCATCGGTTTTATTCCAGGTATTGCGTTTATTATCATATTGTCTATCGGGTTCATACCGGCCATTTTTACTTTTATAAGCGCTTCCCCCTCTTTCGGTTCTGGCTTTTCAACATCTACCACCTTGAGATTTTCAGTACCCTGCTTCTCAAAAACCAGTGCTTTCATATTAACCACAATTATTTATTTGGAATAAGCAATAAGAGTGTTTCATACGCGTGCTTTTACCTCTTTACAGTAGGCCAAACAAAACGGCGCAGCAACAAAAACGCGTGTGTAAAAATGTAATCGTGTAAATGCGCGTTTAGATATCAAATAAAAATGCATAATGAGAGCTTAAATGGTGTTATCATGGCAAAATCAATACCTAATAAATCCAACCCGGGTGCGTTCGCCCTGGAATTTGTCGGGAGCATAATATATCTGGCACTGGTGTATTTGACATCGTCCGGTTTGACTGCTGTCGGTTCGTTTTCCACCGCGGTTATCGGGGTATGGCTTCCATTGCTGTATGCTGCAGGGGTTCTTAGCGCGGTATCGTTGTTCCTGCTAAGCTTCACAAACCTTATCAAAGGCAACCCTATGGGCAAGGCCGGCATGGCTCCGGTAGCGATAGGTGCGTTCTCGTTCATCGCAATGACTGCCGGGAACTTCGGCCTTGTGGCGGTTGCTGTTATAGGCTTTGTGCTGGGTGCGGCTGGTGCCGCATACGCAAAAGCAAGCTGCAACATGCGGGCGTAATCCAAGCAATTTGATTTATGGCCGCCTTTTTTTATTTTAAGGCCAGCATTTCGGCCATGCTGCCTAGCTGGCGCTGAACGAATTTGATTATAAATAAACCGCGAAACAAAATCAAATAAATAAAAATAGGGAAAATAAAAATAAAATCTCAAAATTCCTTTAACAGGAAATCAAAGCTTTTCTGCCAATGCGAACCTTGCCTTTACGTCAGTTATCCTGACCTTCATGGTTTCTCCCTGCTTTGCACCTTTTACGAAGACTACAAAGCCGTTCACCTTAGCTATGCCGTCACCCTTTGATGCGACAGCCTCTATGGTTACGTCTACTTCGTCTCCAGCCTTTACTGGCTTTTCCAAAAAGTATGAGGGTTTTATTGATACTCCTCTGTCCCTTCCTTCATGCCTTGGCCTTCTTTCTTCTCCTCTTTCATCGTTTCTTTCAAAACCTTCGTCTTCTTCCATCTGTATCTTTGCTCATATGTAGAATTGGATTTCCCTTACTACATATATAACAATATTGCAGCATTCTTCATATTTAAATCTTTGTATATGGGCTAGTTACCAGATCCAAGTTACCATGCCCGGGTTATAATGGGCTTTCCGCACACTGTGCTAAGTTATTTAAGCGCTTATTTCGTAATCAATAATGCCTAGTGGTTATAATGAAAACAGCCGTTCTACTGGTAGTTGCTTCGCTTTTAGCAATCATGTTGCAGGGCTATGGCTATGCCTCCTATACTGTTACGAACCTAAATACCACTGTTGTGCTTAATGCAAACACCAGCGCGCAGGTAACCGAAGTTCTAACGGTGCACGTCAGCAATAGCTCGGTTAATCAATACCAAACCGACAGGATTGCGCTTAACCTAACGCTGAGCACGTGGCAGGGGCTTATCGGGCCTTTGCTGGTCCAGCACATAATAAATCCGAAGAGCGGGGTTTATAACTTCAAGTACCTTCCAGGCCCGCTTGTTCCGGACTATGACGGTGGCACCGCCAAGCTTATAATGAGCTATTATGTCAACAATGTTACTACAGTCAAGCAAACCGCACCAAGGGAATTCGTTTACTCGTTCAACAAGAATGTTTTCAACTTCGAGCATGCGGCAAGCGGAGAGGTTCTGCCTCCCAATACCACACTTAACATAATAATTCCAAATGGTGCGCAGATATCTACGGTGTACCCCGTCCCAGATTCCCCCGTTGCAAATTTCACCACCGGCTATTCCAACACAACTAAATTTTCATGGTTCGACGGGGAGCCGCTTTCGAAATTCAGCTTCGTTTTCATTATACACGAAAGCTTGAGCAAGGAGGTCGAAACATTTTTTTCCGGAGTGTATGCCGCGCTAGGTATCTTCTCCTACGTGATAATAGGATTGGTAATAGCTGGATTCATAGCTTACGCCTATTTCAAGTCTTTATGAATGGTTGAGCGAGTTGCACGAATACGAAGTAAAGATTCTGAAATACCTTAAGGATTCAGGCAGTGCAAGCCTGGAAAGCCTATGCGAAGGTACGGCTCTAAGCCCGGCCGAAGCAATGTGGGCGATAGAAAATCTGAAGGCCGCGGAAGAGGTAAGCGTAGAGGAAGAAAAAGGTTTTGAATTCACGCCAAGCGTCGAGGCGCTCGGATACGCAAATGAATTTCCCGAGGAGGCGCTGCTGAGAAAACTGAAGTCAGGCCCGGTAAAAATAAGCCCAGAAGTCAACGGGATTGCGATTTCCTGGTGCAAAAGGAACGGTTGGGCCGAAATATCAAACAACGAGCTTAGGATTACTGATTTAGGAAAAAGGTTTGCAGGCGATTACAAGCAGAGGGTGGCACTAAATTTCATACTCTCAAAAATCGGCGCCTCAAGATCTGGAACCGCTTATGCAACGGAAAAGGAACTCTCGCCGTATGCCAAAGAAATCGCGGAGTTGAAGGGCAGGAAGCTCATAGAAGAAAAAGCCAGGAGCAGGATAAAATCGGTAAAGGCAACGGAAATAGGGTTGGCTGCTCTTTCAAAAATATCCAATGAGAAAAGCATAGCCCAGCTGACAAGGGAAATGATAAGGGACGGATCGTGGGAAGGCGTTCCGTTCAGGCCATACGACGTAGATGCCCCTGTCGCAGATGTTTACCCAGCAAGAAGGCATCCGATGAAAGAATTCATGGAACTGGTCAGGCGCGTATGGGTAAGCCAGGGCTTCATCGAAACCAACGGCCCGATGATAGAGTCGTCGTTCTGGAATTTCGACGTGCTGTTCTCGCCGCAGGACCACCCTACGAGGGACATGCAGGACACGTTTTTCCTTTCAAATCCCGAATCATTGGATATTGCAGAAAAGGAACTGCTAAAGCGCGTTGGGTCCATGCACAAAAAGGGCTGGAAAAGCTGGAACGCCAAGGCTTCGGAGCAGACGGTGCTGAGAACCCATACGACTAGCGTTTCGGCGCACAACATATTCAATTACGGAAATACCGAAGAATTGGAATACCCTATAAAGCTCTTTTCGATAGGGAAAGTGTTCAGGAACGAGAGCATAGACTACAAGCACCTAGCCGAGCTGCACCAGCTGGATGGCATAGTTATAGGAAAAAACCTCGGGGTATCGCACCTAAAATGGGTCCTTGAGCAATTCTACTCCAAGCTCGGGTTCAAGATAAAGTTCAAGCCGTCGTATTTCCCGTTCGTCGAGCCAGGCCTTGAAGCCAGCTACTATGACGAGGAGCACGGGGATTGGATAGAGCTATGCGGCGGGGGCATAATAAGGAAGGAAATA
>JAMCYO010000015.1 GCA_023473395.1 Candidatus Martarchaeota archaeon
ATAGCAAACACTTCCAATATGCCGGTAGCGGCCAGGGAAGCTAGCATATACACTGCCATAACGCTTGCGGAGTATTATAGGGACATGGGATATGACGTTGCATTGATGGCAGATTCCACAAGCAGGTGGGCTGAAGCGCTGAGGGAGATTTCGGGAAGGCTCGAGGAGATGCCTGGAGAAGAAGGCTATCCTGCTTATTTGGGCAGAAAGGTCGCGGAATTCTACGAAAGGGCTGGAAGGGTTCATGTGCTCAATGGAAGCGTGGGTTCGATAACCGCCATAGGCGCGGTCTCGCCGCCCGGAGGGGACATATCGGAACCCGTTTCTCAGAACACGCTAAGGGTTACCAGGGTATTCTGGGCGCTGGATGCATCGCTTGCAAACGCAAGGCACTTCCCGTCAATAAACTGGCTCAACAGCTACTCGTTGTATGTAGACGACTTGGCAAAGTGGTACGAGGTAAACATAAGCCCTGACTGGGCAGAACTTTACAAAAAAGCGATGGCCATGCTGCAGAAAGAGGCTGAGATAAATGAAATAGTGCAGCTCGTGGGCTACGACGCGCTTCCAGAACACGATAAGGTCACGCTTGACACTGCAAAGAGCCTGAGGGAGGATTTCCTGCAGCAAAACGCGTTCGACGAGGTTGATACTTACGCATCCATGAAGAAACAGTACCTTATGCTGAAATCCATACTAAAGGTTGGCGACGAAGAAGCGCTTGCCGTAGACCACAAGGTACCTGTAGAGAAGATGGCGAAGCTCGAGGTAAAGCAGAAGGTGGCAAAGATGAAGTTCGTGCCAGAGGCGCAGATAGAGGATTATGCAAAAGATGTCTCAAAGCTTGCCGAGGAGATGCGAAACATAAAAGTTTCTGAAGAATGATTAGGTGTTTGAATGAGCGATGTTTATTACAAGACGATAAACCAGATAACAAGCGTGCTGCTTTTTGTTGAGGGGATAAAGAACGCGGCTTACAACGAGCTCGTCGACATAAAACTTGACGACGGGCGCCTGGTAACCGGGCAGGTCCTCGACACGAGGGACAACCTTGCAATAGTCCAATCGTTCGGAGAGACAAGAGGAATGAACACCGGCAACACCGCGGTGAGGCTCACGGGCACCACGGCAAAGCTCAGGGTCAGCAAGGAGATGCTCGGCAGAACATTCAACGGAATGGGAAAACCAAGGGACGGCGGCCCGGAAATACTGCAGGGTGAAGAGCTCGATATAAACGGCAGCGCGATAAACCCGTATTCCAGGGAGGAGCCATCGGAGTTCATAGAAACGGGCATATCCACAATAGACGGAATGAACACGCTGGTAAGGGGCCAAAAGCTCCCGATATTCTCGGCATCAGGGCTTCCGCACAACAGGCTAGCCGCGCAGATTGCAAGGCAGGCGAAAATACTCAACAACGACGAGGGATTCAGCGTTGTCTTCGGAGGCATAGGAATAAACAGCGAGGAGGCTAACTTCTTCAAGAACGAGTTCGAGGAGACTGGAGCCATAGATCGCGCAGTCATGTTCATGAATCTGTCTTCAGACCCGTCCATGGAAAGGATAATATTGCCAAGGCTGGCGCTCACAACTGCGGAATACCTCGCTTACAAGGAGGACATGCACGTACTTGTCATATTGACAGATATGACAAACTACTGCGAGGCGCTTAGGGAGATATCAGCCGCAAGGCAGGAGGTTCCCGGAAGGAGGGGCTTCCCAGGTTACATGTACACCGACCTTTCGACAATATACGAAAGGGCAGGAAAGATAAGGGGCAGGAAGGGCTCCATAACACAGGTTCCGATATTGACAATGCCCGGCGACGACATAACGCATCCGATACCGGACCTTACCGGGTATATAACCGAAGGCCAGATAGTGCTCAGCAGGGAGCTTTACAGGAAAGGCGTCTATCCAAATGTCGACGTGCTTCTTTCGCTGTCGAGGCTCATGAACCAAGGAATAGGCAAGAATAGCACAAGGGAAGACCACCGCGGAGTAGTGGACCAGCTTTACGCCGCTTACGCAAAGGGAAAAGACCTTAGAAGCCTGACGGAAATTGTCGGCGAGGAGGCCCTGAGCCCTAGCGACAAGGCATACCTGAAGTTCGCAGACTTGTTCGAGGGAAAGTTCGTCAACCAGGGGTATTATGAAGACAGGGGCATAGAAAAGACGCTTGACCTTGGCTGGGAGCTGCTTTCGAACATAGATATAACCGAAGTGAAAAGGGTAAAGGAGGAATTTATAAAGAAATACGGAAAATGGAACGATGTCAATGGCGCAAAGTAACATAAGGACGACAAGGCTGGAGCTAATAAGGACCAAGGCCCGCATAAAGGTCGCAGCCAAGGGGCTTAACCTGCTCAAGATGAAAAGGTCCAGCTTGGTGCTTGCTTTCTTTGAAATGGTAAGGCAGATAAAGCTCATGCGCGGGAGCATGCTCGAGAGCGTGGTTAAAGCCCAAGATTCCCTGAAGATGGCTGAGCTGATGTCCGGAAGGATAACCATAGAGCGCATAGCTGCGGAAAACACCGAAGCTTCCGCCAGGGCGTCGTCAAAAAATATAATGGGGGTAAAGATACCGGATTTAGAGGTAGGTTCGGAATCGGCTTCGGATCCGGGATACGAAGTGATATCCATACCGACACCAGTATTTGACGCAAAAAAGGATTACGAGGAGGTGTTCAGGCTTTTGATAGAGGTCGCGGAAAAAGAGAACGCGCTGAGGCTGCTGCTTTACGAGATAGAAAAGCTGAACAGGAGGAGCAATGCGATAGAGAACGTCGCCATACCAAAACTGAAGGAAAAGGCTTCGTACATAAAGCAAAGGCTCGATGACATGGAAAGGGACCAGATAGTTTCCATAAAATACATAAAGGCAAAGCTTGAGGCGCAGGAGGCCATCGAATGAGGAGCAATTATACATTGGACAAGCTGACGCATAAAACACGGGGCATAAAGGTGACCGAGCATAATTCCGCGGCATTGGCGAAATTCCAGCGCGTAGCTTACGTAATAATGGCAATTAACGTGGCTGCGGCAGTAGCTGCGATAGCGATAATAATGTTTTTGACAGGGCTGATAAAATGAGCGATGCTTCAACACTTGAAAAAATAAAGGAAAGCGAAGACGCATATGCCAAGGCGATAGAAAAAGCCAAGGCGGAAGCGGACAGGATATTGAAGGAGGCGCGTTCCGAAGCTGAGATAATAATGCACGATGCGCACGATAGGGGCATTGAAAATGCGGATTCGATTAAGGTAGACGCAATAAAAGCTGCAAAGAAAAATTATGAGGACACTATAGCGAAACAGGAAAATGAGGTGGGAAAGCTTTCGGATGCCGACAAGGGTTACGTATTCAAGAGCTTTTCTGAAGCTTTGGCCGATGTATTCGGGTTAAGCGCTAAAAAGCAAAGGAACGCTAAGAAATGACGGTGCAAATATGGTACTAAAACCTGCCAAAATGTCTAGGGAGCGCATAATCATACACAAGGACATGCGAAGCAGCGCCATAACGGCTCTGCACGACCTTGGCGTAATGCAAATAGAGCAGCTGCCCGAAAGCATTGTAAAGGTACTTGACAAGGCCGATGACTATGACTACAAGGAGCTTGGAGATTATGACCAAAAATTCAGGAGCCTGGAGGCCATGCTTTACAGATACGAGCCCAGAGAGCAGTTCGCATTCTCCAACACTAGGGAAGTCCTGGAAAAGGCGAAATCAATAAAAATAACGGAAAGGGTTGTGGAACTGACAAGGCAAATGTCTGCCCTGTCTGCTTCTATTAACGAGGACAATGGCAGGCTTGCGCTTCTTAAGAAAATGCCGCATACCAGGCATGACCTTTCCATATTCTCGACCGAAATGGTGGTATCGTTCGTCGTAAGCGGCAGGGATCTCCAGAGATTCAATTCCGAAGCGCACGCTAAGATCAAGGATTGCGTTTTGGTAAAGGGAGAATATTCGACAATAATAAGCATGGAAAAACAGGGTGAAAAGGAATTCGGAAGCTACGTGCGCGGCTTAAAGGTGGATGTAGAGGCAATTCCAAAAATGAATGGCAGCATCACAGAAAACGAAAAGGCATTGGAAGAAGCTGCCAATAAAAAGAAAGCGGATTACGATTCGCTCAAGGCAGAACTTAACAGCATATCGGAAATATACTACCCGCTTGTAAGCGCAATAAGGGAGGAATTGGATTTAGAAATGGAAAAGGCGGAAGTGGTATCAAAATTCGGATTCGGTTCCAACGTTGTCGCGTTCGAAGGCTGGGTTCCCGAATCGGAAGTTCAAAGGCTAAGGTCCACGCTCAAAAGAATAACAAACGACGCGTTCATAATGGAAAAGATACATACCAAGGAAATTCCCCCTACCAAGCTTGTCAACCCCGTAACAGCAAAGCTCTACGAATTTTTCATAAGGTTTTATTCGCTCCCGAAAAGCAACGAATTCGACCCTACGCTTATATTTGCAATCGTGTTCCCGATATTTTTCGGCTTTATGATAGGGGATGTAGGTTATGGCGCCATCATGCTTTTGGGGTCCATATGGCTCATCCACAGGCTCAAGAACCCGCCGAAGAAAAGCCGCATACCGGGCAAGGTAAGCAAGTTCGTGCACACCATAATAAGCGACAACGGGCTTTCGGTGCTCGCCAGGTCGATAATGCCCGGGGCAGTAATAGCGATAGTGCTTGGCATAATATTCAACGAATACTTCGGTTTCCAGCTGCCATATACTGCGATTTTCAGCGTTGAAACAGGATTGCCGACCCTCCTCTTGATTTCAGGCTGGATAGGCGTTGCCATGGTATCGTTCGGTTTCATACTGGGATTCCTGAACAACCTCGCAATAGGCCACAACAAGCACGCAGTTGGCAAGATAGGCTGGCTCATGGCAGCTTGGGGCATAGTCATATTCGGGCTTGCCGTACTGCACAGGCAGCCGTTATGGATACCAAACTACCCTGTCGTCTTGGCTTACTTCCTCTTGATAGGCGGTATAATAATTTTCCTCATTACTGAGGGTTTCGAATCGCTCATGGAACTGCCATCGTTGATAAGCCACATACTATCTTACACCAGGCTTATAGGCATATTGCTCGCCTCGGTGATACTTGCGCAGGTAATAGATTTCATATTCGAGCATTCGCTGCATTCGATACCTTTGGCAATATTGGGGATATTCATACTTATAATTGGGCAACTGTTCAACATAGCAATAGCGCTTTTTGAACCAGGGATCCAAGGGGCCAGGCTTATATATGTGGAATTCTTTTCCAAATTCTTCACTGGCAACGGCAATGAATTCAGACCTTTTGCAAGCAACAGAAAAAGGACTATAAGCACTTTGAAGAATGGAAGCGAAATGCCTTTGGTTGAGGAAAAAGCATAACCTGCCATCGCGGCGATAATAAAATTGTGTTTACGCGTCTTGAAATTTGCTTTGCGGTTTTGTTAAACCAATGCTTCCGGGCTTGATGGCTTCAAGTGACTTTTTCTAAAACGGTGCCAGATATAGTGTGTGGAAATCCAGTCTGTTCGTCAGTATAGTTTATAAGCACATAGCCATGAAATATCGAGCCTGGTTTTCCCGTGAATATTGTAGAATTGGACCAGCAGCTGAGCGCTTCCGTTGTATTGCCGCTTATCGTAACATTCGAGCCTATCTGTACCACTATCCCGTTCGGAAACGAGACCATGTTTGTAAGCGATGCGTTGCTGTTGCAGCCTATCGCAGTTATGTTTATCGGAGATGAAGTTGACTGCTCCATGTTGATGGTGAGCGTTCCATTCGAAGCGAGATTGCTGTATATGCAGCTGAAGTCCGCAGGGAATATGCAGCTCGTGCTCACGAAAGAGCTGGGATTGAAAAGCCCAAGCTCAAAGAGAACGCCCAAGGCTATGGCGATAATCAGTATGGCCCAGCCATAGGTTATCAGGTATTCCATTGCGCTTTGGGCTTTCTTATTGCCTGTTCCGTTTTCCATAGGTTTCATCGTTACATACTTTTATTCCAGCCAAAAGGTTAAATACTTGTTATCAAGCTTGAGCCTTTGCTTGAATCCTGTCGATCGATATCTCGCACGCGACAACCGGCTCCTCGATTCCGAAATTTTTGAGCACTTTCGGGTGTATCTCCCCGAACAACCCTACTTGTTTGCCTTTTACTGTGATCGAGGCGCACCTCCCGGTTATGAAATAGCTTGCAGATGAATTTTCAAGCTCCGGTTCTACCCCAATCGATTTTAGAAATGCCAAAACCGACGCCTTTGCCTCGGCAAAGTCCGCCTTAGAATGCTCCGAAACAAAGGCAACGAACCTTTCTTCCAATGGCTTGCCTCCGGCTACGCCGAAGACCTTCCCTATCTCGAAGATTTTATACGGCATCTGTTCAGATGAAGAATCTGCCAGGTTCTGGAGCAGCCCCGGCAGAAGCGAATCCCTCATTATGCTTATGTTCTCCGTTTTTGCATATTTTATCTTTACCACGGAACCTTGATCGAAATCTTTTCCCATATTGGCGAATTCCGTTTTCTCGTTTGCCAGATGGTTGTTATAGGCTTCTGTATAACCAAGGCCCAACATGACCTCCGTAAGCCTTTCTTCAAGCTCGGAGGAGCTCGATACGCCACCCGGGTTAATGCTTGAGACCGGCAACGTCTTTACTTCGTCGTAACCGTAGGCGAAGAGCAGGTCCTCGTAAACGTCCTGGTCGTTGAACACGTCGTACCTGTATGGCGGGATTATGAGATTAAAACCGCCCTTGGTTTCTGAAGCAATGTAACCTGCCCTTAAGCATAGGGATGCGAATTTGATATTTTCCGGCTTATAGCCGATTATCCCGTAAAGGCCGTTTGGCTTTGCCTTTATTTTCCTTTCCGAAAGTTTTGGGAGCTCCTTTTTGCCGCTGTCCGTTTCAACGCTAACAGAATAGACGTCAAATCCCCTGTCTATGAAACTGCATGCGAATATGTCAGCCACCTTTGATACCGTAAATTCGTCAGTGCCGGTTATGTCTATGAAAAGCGATTCCGTAGAAGTCGTAATTTTTGTCTGGTTGCAGTTTGTAATTGGTATCAGCGAAATCGTCTTTTCCGAATCGGCAAGGTACGGAAACAGCTGTTTTCCCGCCTTTGTCATTACGGTAAATGAATACTCTATACCTTTATCATGCTTTCCCATGACCTCTTTGAAAGAGATTTCGCCGCCGTAATTCAATGGAAAAATCCTGCCGTCATTGGCTGCATCGTATCTAAGGTTGCCATTTATCGCAGACAGGTCGTGTATGCCTATGGCGAGCTTTTTCCTGTTCCTCCCAAGCGTGGCTGAAAGCTTTTCGGAAAAGTTTATCAGGTACTTGAGATTGTCGCCATTGAGGTTTGCTTTCTTTACGACCAGCCCGGCTATGAAAGGCCTTATCGACTTTACCCCTCGGCCCACGGATATGGACATTCCGCTGCTGCCCTTTATGCCATAGCGCCTTGGTTTTCTCAAGCCGGAATGCAGGGCAAGCTCCCTTGCAAGGCCTGTTATGTCCAGCAGGTCTGGCCTGTTCGGGGTTATATCTACCGTTATTTCGCCGCCATCCTCGCGCTCTACCTCCATGCCTATGGCAGGTATTACGTTTTC
>JAMCYO010000023.1 GCA_023473395.1 Candidatus Martarchaeota archaeon
CGAGCTTATCTCCTTTATGCTGAATTGCTTGTAACCCTTGCTCTTCACTACTGTAGAAATGTCCATGTTTTCCGGAGAAAGCTTTTTCTCGTTTATTTTCTTAAGTATGCTTACTCCTAGGTTCAGTGCGTCGTTAAGTTTCATCCCCTCTTTATATTCTTTTACTAATATGTCTTCCGCCACCTTTTTGCCTATACCTATGGCATCGGCCTTGTAGCCTGAAAACGAGGCTCCAGGCTCGACCTCAAAAAGCCTGTAATCGGAATCGTAGCCGCCTATGAGCAATGAAATTGCATAAGGCCTAAGCCCCCCGTATTGGGTCGCCATCTGCATCTCTTCGCTTATTTCCCTGGCAACAGTCTCCACGGATTCGGTTTCGTCATAGACCATCCTGTGCGTCTGCGTTTTAGAGCGCATCATGCCGACTACGTGCAGGCCGTCTGAAACAAGCCCGCTGTAGGTTGTTCCTATGAAAGAGTCTATCTTGAATATCTTCTGCACCGTGCTTGGTATTATCAAAGGTTCTACTATGTTCTTGTGCGCTATAAGGACAACGCCATCCTCCGCAACTATGCCTACCGAAGTGGCTCCCTTCCTTACTGCTTCCTTGGCGTATTCTACTTGGAAAAGCCTTCCATCCGGGCTGAACATCACTCCTCTGTCGTAAGCCTGTATATTCGGGTACATCTATTCACCAATTAATATTCTTACTAATTTAGGATTAATGGTTTTTAAACATGACATTAAAAAAGTTTTATCTAGATTAAAGCTCTGCCATCCATATACGGCAGCGGCAGTTATCTATTCCCTTATAACTTTTTAACGCTTTCTGATTCACTGTTGCGTCTGTATACCGTTGCCTTCAAGCTTCCCGGCAAGCGATTTCTTCAGTTCCGCATAAGCAGCATCCAAAATTTTGGTGAAGTTTTCTGCCTTCCCTATGTTTTCCGAAGCGGAGCTTATGCTTTCGCATATGCTTCCCGCAAGCTCCTGTATGCTTCCGCTTACTTCGTCAGATTTAGGATCGTCCCTTGCCCCTGAACATATTCTAGATACCTTGAGCTTGAAAAGGGGTTTTAAATAATCAGTATATAACGAGTATTGGTTGTTTAGGAGCCTTTTCGAAACGCTTTCAGGCACCTTTTCCCTCGCTAGCGCTTTGCCGTAATTTTCAAGCAGCTTCTCAAAAGCCTTGCTGATAATCGGTTCATGCTTCGCTATGAAGTCGGTTGTGGCTTTGTAGACTTTGGCGTCTTCGGTCCTCATGATGGTATTGTACTGCCTGTTGTTTATGCTTACGCTAACGTTTTCCTCATTTTCCTCTGCGTTTGCAACTGCACGTGACTGTTTTTCCAATGTATTACCTTGCCTGATGTAGCTTTTATACTGCAAATATTATCTAAGCGCATTAATTAATATATAAAACTTGCCAATGCCAACTTTTGTAGTCTCGAATAAGAAAAATCTGCCCGTGCTTAAAAATTCTTTCATTCAAAACTGCCATTATGGAAAACCTCGAATTTGAACAGGCTTTGGAAACTGTTAAGTCAAAAGGCACTAAAATAGTGTGGCTGGGCAATGAACCCCTCGACTACATAAAAAACATGCTCAATCTTGAGGGAGAACTGCTTACAGCGGCAAATCCTATGGAATTGTTGCGCGCCTCAAAAGAAGAGCTGCTCAAATATGAAGGCCACGTATTTATGTGCTACCATGGCAATACCTCGGCGTTCGTTTCGGAAATGCTAAAAGAGAACCATGGCATAGAGACGTTCAACCTCAAGGGCGGCATAACTGCGCTTGTCGGAGAGATATTTTAAGCCTTGGCACCTTTCATCAGGGCCTTTATGGTTCCTGAGCTTTTTATTGTGTAAAGGCCTACCTCGAGGTTTCCCAGCCTTTTTATCAGCGCTGTGGCCGTGAGCGCTTTATCATAACCCTTGAGCCTGCACCTTACGACGAAGCTGTTTTTATCCGGAAGGCTTACCACTTTGGGGGAAACTTCATAATACGACAACTGCCCCACAACCGCCATCATCGCCTGTTTGAAAAGCTTGTCCAGCTCTTCCTTCTGCAGCCCTAGCTCACTCGAAGCCTCGACAAGTATGTAGCGCTTTTTGTCCCTTATCATTCCAGCACTTATCCCATTGAAAAAATCTTGCGGTTGAATGCCAACGCGTTCCTTGCGCCATCCTCGCCGATCCCGAGGGTTTTTGCAATTGCAATCAGCTGTATGGACGAAAGAACTTCAGTACTCCTTGCTGCGAGAGTCGCGATTCCCAAGCCTATGCCCTTGCGTTCGATGAGCGCCACGCATTCCGAAGCCTTTCCGAGGAGCAGCGCCCTGTACGTCCCGTAGGCGTTCTCGATAACAGAAACATCGACGACAACAGCACTTCCGTAATCGAGCATCTGTTTCGCGTACTTCCCAATTTCAGCATAAGCTTCAGGGTTCTGCGGTATGAGGGCGGAAGCCCCGTTTTTCAGGTATGCGGTTATATTCTCCCCTTTGGCCTTGAGGATTACAGGCCTGCCGTTGGAAGAGCCAGCATCTGAAGCGAGCTTAAAGTCCTTGCTTTCTTCGAATACCTTATCGAAGCCTAGCCTTCTGCCAAAATCGGAGCTTACGACATTCGCGCTTCTTACGGCGTCGTAAAGATTCAAGTTAGCACCTATTCTTTGCTTTCCCCCGTATCGTTTTTTTCCTTTCCCCTTTCTAATCCGAATATGTTTCTTTCAAGCACCGCCCTGGTCTTCTGCGTCGGATAAAGCAATTTGATTAGCTTGGTATGCCCGCGTATGCCCTTGCTGGAATCGAATGAGGCAATGAGTCCCTGCATCTCCAGCTCCGATATGTAGTTCCTGTACCACCTCTCGCTTTTCGGTGCCCTTTTGAGCCCCTCAGCTATTGACTTATACCTGTTGTAGACCTCTCCGCTGAAAAGGTACGTGTCCCTCCCATCGGTGAGTTTCTTATAAGAGCCGCCGCTTTGCGCCAGCAGCACTATAGAATACAAAACCAGCTTCTGGTGTTCCGGGAGCGAGGATATCACTTCGTAGACGATCTCGCTCTCAGCCATTTTTACAGCTTCGTCTGCCTCCTCCATCCCCACTGACTCCTTTCCCTTGTCTTCCGCAAGCTCTCCCGATTTTGACAATATTTTAAGGGAGAGCCTCGCATCACCGCCTTCCTTTGCGGCCGAAGCCGCTATGAAATGCAATATTTCATCGCTAATTGCGCCCTTCTTGAACCCCTTTTCCGCCCTGGCTTTTATTATTTCGTATATCTCGTCGGAATAGTAAGATGGGAATACCAGTTCGCTTTCGTTGAGAGCAGACAGGCTCCTTGGGTCAAGCTCCTCTTTAAAGGATACTTTGTTCGATATCCCTATCATGGCTACGCCTCCAGCCCTTATCTCGCTGTTTATGCGCGTCATTATATATACGAGGTCGTCAAGGTCCTTTACCATGTCTATCTCGTCGAGTACCAATATGAGTATCTTGTTGTCTTCTTCTATCCATCCCATGAGCTTTTCGTATAAGTCGACGGTACCATAGCCCCTCCTTGCATAATTTGGCATGTGGTCCGCTATTACCTTGTTGAGCACCCTGAACCTGGTATTGTACATCCTGCAGTTTATGTAGCTTACCCTTGCCTTTGTGTTTGGTATCTCCTTAATCTCGCTTATTACATATTTCGCGCACGAGGTCTTCCCGGTACCTGCCCTGCCGTATACGAACAGGTTCCTTCCCTTCTCCCCTTCGAGTGCAGGTTTTATTGCCTTTTCTATGCTGCTTATTTCCTTTTCCCTGAAAACAAGCTTTTCCGGGGTGTAATGCGGCGACAACACCTCACGCTGGGCAAATATTTTTGATTCGCCTATAAGGTCCTTCAAGGTCTGCATGCTTTACCCCCGCGCCTCTTGCGCCGTGCTTGATTTATCTTCAACTTATCATATTCATGCTCTTCAGTTTGTTTATGTCCATGAGGCTGTACCTCCATACTATGTCGCCGCGCTCCTTTTCCTGCACCGTCCAAGGCTTGACGAGCACTACGTCGTTTTCCTTTATCCAGAACCTTCGCCTCAACCTTCCAGGTATTATGCAAAGCCTTTGGTTCCCATCGCTGCAATCCACTAGGAATCTTGTGGCTCCTACAAGCTTTTGGACCCTTCCTACTACCTCGCCGTTCTGGGGCATTTTTGTCTGATATGAAATGGGTGCCCCCCTTCTGCTGTCGTGCGTCCTTCCTTCGTTTTTGCCCATGTTAAACCATCAATAGTTCTTTAATCCATACCTAGCGCCGCAGGCCTCGCATACTAGCATAAGCATTCCTCTCCCTGCATTTTCCAAGTGCGTGTCCGGCTTATGGCACTCCCTGCATATCACGTAGGTTTCAAAGTATTTCAACATCTCTTTGTCGAGCTGCTCCTGCGAGAACTTTCCAGTTAGCACAAGCCTCTGCTCCTCCATGCTGGTCGGGACTCCAAATTCCTTGCTAAGGTACCTTGCGATGTCCTCGACTTTCCTTCGCGCCTTGTCGGCTATCGACGCTATGTTTCTTATCGTAGTCTTGTTCCCCTGTATCATAGACTCTACTTTAGGTATGACGAAGTCCGATTTTTCAGCCTCCAAAGAGGGAAGCTTCGAAAATGCCCTGTCAAGCAGTTCCATATATTCCTTGTCGCTTATATCAATCACCAGCAAGATATTTTCGTTAATAAGATATTTAGCATATGCTTTTTGCCGCTACCTATTCTTATTTCCGCAAACTTATTTATAACTCTTTATTGAATATTAGCCTTGGCGGATAGGCTGGGAAGCTAAGGGTTTCCCGCTCGCAAATCCCTTTCTGGCGGGCCAATGCCGGCTGCGTCATGCAGGCGGCTGTTGCGCCCACACGGAGGCTTTGAGGCCTTGCCTTAGGTGGTAGCTTGGTGCGTGAACCAGGCCAGGCCGGAAGGAGCAACCTTAAGCACATTCGGGCTACGCTCCTAAGATACGGGGCTGAGCTGATGTATGGTCAACGCTGCAACTGCCTGCATGGCAAAGCCGGCTTCCGCCGCTAAGCTTAAAAACAAGAAACGACAAAACGAATAACATGCCGGGGTCGCCTAGCGGTAGGGCGGCAGCCTGCTAAGCTGTTTAGCTGTATAAGCTTCCGTGGGTTCGATTCCCACTCCCGGCGTTTCTTTTAAAGCACGCGTGGAGCCATAGGGTGCGCTAGGGCGCAATCTCTGTGTTTCCCGCTGCATATATGCATGCAGTATCCGGTGCAAGCGGATCGCCAAACCTAGAGTATGCCCTTGCCCTGCTGCCTCCGCAGGCTGACGAATAAGCGCATATCCCGCATTTCCCTGCTAGCGCCCTTTGCCTTATCGAGTTCAGCAATTCGTTTTCCCTGTATACTTTTGCCAAGCTGTCCTTTCTGGCGTTGCCCAACCTTATGGGCAAGAACCCGCCTGGGTATATATCTCCGCTACTCGATACGAACACTATCCCGTCGCCATCTAATGTGCCCCTGCTGCCTATGCTGCTTTGGCCTTCGGGCTTCCCCATGCGGGCCAGGAGCTTGTCGTGCAGAATGTCATACAGTTTGGAAGTGTGTTGTATCCCGTCTTTTCGCTGAGCCGCGACCCTGCGTATGAATGGGCCTTCTACGCTCCTTATAACAATTCCATATCTCGACGCATCGTAAAGAAAATTGCATACGTCTTCATATTCTTGCGGTTCCATGTCCTGCCCCATATTGCCCCTGCCTATTGGGATAATAAAGAAAACCTCCCACGTCCTTATGCCTAGCCCTTTAACAAGGCTTAATAGCTCCGGCAGCCCTTCCACAGTGTCCTTCATGACTACGCTATTGACTTGCACGTCAATCCCCGTGCTTTCAGCCATCCTTATCGCTTCCAAAGTCCTGTTGTAGGTTCCCTCTACCTGCCTTATAGAATCGTGGACATCCCCATTGGCGCTATCCAAGCTTATGGATATAGAGTGGACACCCAACTGTTTTAATCTTCCAATCGCCTTTTCATTAAGGTTTTCCGATACTGCCGGAGAAACCGCTACGTTAACTCCTTTCGATTTTGCATATCCTATGAGCTCGTATATGTCGGCCCTTGAAAGCGGGTCCCCTCCGGTCATTACCAACACCGGCGAATGCTCCCCAAAACCTGCGATGTTGTCTATGAGGTTTTTACCTTCTTCCGTATCGAGCTCGCCCGGTCCCGGGTTCCTTATGGCTTCCGCCCTGCAGTGCACGCAGTTCAACGGGCACGCTTTGGTAGTCTCCCAGAAAACCAGCATCGGTTTGTTTTCAAACGGTATTGACATACACAATCTTTACATAAGAACAGCTATTATTGTTATCAACACCATAATGGCAAGGTTGGTATACGATATCAACGTGCTTTTCTTGCGCAGCCTTTTCAGTCCTTCCACATCCTTTTCCTTGGCGAGTTTGGATATGCGTTTGCCGTAGTACCTTCCTGGTCCGTAAAGCAGCACCACGAGCACGGCAGTGCATATAACCATTGAATAAACAAGATAGGTATCGAATGGGTTTACCCTATTTTGAGGCAGGTACCAATAGGCGTTTATTATACCGGTCAACACCAGCGTAAGCAGCAGCATCCACGTAAGCCTCGCGAACCTCTTCGAAATTTTTGCTACAAATGTGCTCCTCTCTGCTTCGTCGTGGATTGCATCTTTTGAACCAGGGACCAATACTAACCACATGAAAAACGATCCACCTATGAAAAGTATGGCGCTGAATAGGTGCAGCCAAAGGAAAGCGTATTTCAGCGCTTCGAATACAAGAGTCTGTGGCATCTTATCATCGGCGTTTCTCTAACTCAGTAAATAATATTGATTATATCGTCGGTTTTCCTTACTAATCCTATCTTAGGGAAAATGTTTTTTACCGTGGAATCGTGTTCCTCTTTGCTCATGGCGGCCATTGCGTCCTCGGCGAATATCTGGTTGTAGCCATGCTGGTAGGCTTCCCTAGCTGTTGACTCTACTCCTATGTTCGTTGATATTCCACAGAGCACTATGTTCTTTATTCCCCTCCTCCTGAGCTGCAGGTCCAATTCCGTCCCGTGGAATGCGCCCCATTGCCTTTTCGTTATTACGATGTCGCTTTTCTGCACATTGAGCTCCTTCACGAATTCGTCCCAGTCTGCAGGCCTCTGCCCGCCCCAGTTCGGAGCGCTGTCTACTATCGGATTGAGCATGTCTTTCCCGTCTAGCGACGATACGTGCACGAGGCACACAGTTCCGCCCATGCTTCTGAACTTCTCTGCGAGTTTTGCTGCGTTGGTGACAACTTTTGAAGTTTCATGGGGCTCGGTTTTTCTACCGGCGGCTGCAATGCCCTTTTGGAGGTCTATCACTACCAAAGCCGTTTCCTTTATGCTGAATTTTTTCTCTTCCATTTCTACACCCTAAAACAAGAGATAAATCAAATGCGGGCTCGGAGGGATTTGGACCCTCGACTTAGAGGTTAAAAGCCTCCCACTCTGGCCAAACTGAGTTACGAGCCCATCATGAAACAGTTAGACTATTTTATCCTGAAAATATATAAAAGCCTTAATACGTGTCATAACAAAGTAAAATCTGAATATGGGATAAATCCATTGGAGTGTTGCGTTATGGAAAAAGTGCTTTTAATTGGCGGTTCGGGGTTTTTCGGTAGTGAGGTCTATTCAAAACTTTCGCAGAACTACTCTGTGGAAGTAATGTCCCGCTTCAAGCATGCGGATTCATCCGTTGACGGGAAAGCATGGATTGAAGGCGACATAACATCAAAAGCCGACGTTGAGAGGGTTATGGACCGCGGCTACGACGTGGTATTCGATTTCGTGGGCTTGATAACACAAAAAGAGCAAAAGCACAGGGCGGTCAATGTTGGCGGCATCAAAAACATAATCGATACAGCAGTTTCCTTAGGGACAGAGCCACGCGTAATCTACATATCTGCGATAAACGCCGAGAATGGGACAACGGAATATTTCAAGACAAAACACGAGGCTGAAAACCTGCTTTCAGGATATAAAAAACATACGGTGATAAGGCCTTCGATCCTGTACGGCAAAGACGATTTTCTAACTAAACAATTCTTTTCCTTATTGAACAGGAACATACCTGTGTTTCCGAGGTCCGGTATAATATGCCCTGTGAGCGTAAAAGACATGGTAACAGTCGTTGAATCCCTTATGCACCTTGACGGCTCTTTCAATGTATGCAGCGAAGAAAAAATAAGGTTCGGTGACATGTTCAACATTTTCAGGGAAAGATTTGGGCGGAAAGGCGTCCCACAGGCCCCTATGGCTCTGTTCAAGGTTTTGTCACCTGTGCTCGAACATGCTGGAATAGTTAGTTCCGAACAGATAAAAATGTTGGAATATGATTTCTACAGGGGCGACAGTGTACTTAAAAAATATGTAAAGGACCCGGTCACCTATAAAGAATTCGTCGGCACTCTCGTTTTACCTCCACTTGCCGCCAAGTGAACACGCTATGAAAAACACAAAAGACATAATCGACGGTTTTGACGGCTTGCTTACAAGGGAACAGGCAAGCAGGATATATTCAGAATACAGAGACGCTACGGCCCAAAAAGGGATTCCATTAAACGCCGATGCGGTCTCAAGAATGCTTCACAATTCTGCCAATGGCATAGTTGAGGGTCTTGCAAGGAGCAAAATAGACGTGATGGACAAAGTATATAGGGTTTTTAATCCCGTTACAAGGAGCTTCGGGGAGAAGAAAACCGTATCGCGTTTTATAATACTTGGAGAAGAGGGAAATACGATAAACATAATACTATCAAAGAAAGCCTCTGAGAGCATAGACCGCGAAAAAATAGGACGGGGTTGCGTTGTCGCCCTAAAATCCTTAATGATAGATCTCAAGTCGTCAACATTAAAATCTACAACATCCACAAAGGTACTGAAGGTTTTGGAATCAAATTCGGGAATTAACAATTTTTCAAAAATATCAAGCAGCAAGCACAGCATAGATGTCATAGGCACAATTGTCGAAGCTTCGCCACTAAAGAGAATCGCAACTGCAAACGGCCGCAACGATTTACCGGTTTCCCATATACTGCTAAGCGATGGAAAAGTGGCACTAAAAGTGGTGTGCTTCGGATTGCCTGCAATGCAGCTAAAAGACACTCCATTGAACTCTAAAATAAAGTTGGAGTTCTGCAATACTCGTGAAAAGAAAGGCACCATAGAATTGTATGCAGACGACACATCAAGGGTATTGGTGCTTTGAAAGCCTCTTACCTCTGCCCATACTTGGCGTAGAACGAAAGGTACTGGCTCATTACAACATCAGGGGCAGAAGGCTTTGTGCTTTTTATTATATTTTCTATGTCGCTCATGGTTATGCTCGACTCCTGCCCGCTCTTCAGCGCTCTCTGCATGGCCTTAGTCTTGGCTTCCCTGCACACACTCGCTATGTCGGCTCCTGTAAAATTCTTTGACAATCCCGCTAGGGCCTTGAAGTCGATATCGTTAGCTTTCGGTGCCTTTTCCAGATACTCCTGGAATAGCTTTACCCTAGCCTCTTCATCTGGTGGCCTTATGAAAATGAGTTTGTCAAACCTTCCCGGCCTAAGTATAGCCGGATCCAAAACGTCAGGCCTGTTTGTGGCACCTACTACAATCACATTGCTCGTCTGCTTCAGGCCGTCCATGTCTTTGAGCATTTCGGTTGTTATTTGCGCGCTAATCTCGCTTGCGTTCTGCCTGTTTACTATTATACCATCTATCTCGTCTATGAATATTATCGCGGGCTTGTTTTCTATCGCCCTGTAAAATATTGCCTTGAGCTTTGCGTTCGCATTTTCTATCCCCTCATTTTGGAGTGTGGGGGCGT
The DNA here is from genome assembly GCA_023473395.1 of Candidatus Martarchaeota archaeon. Taxonomy (GTDB): domain Archaea; phylum Micrarchaeota; class Micrarchaeia; order Micrarchaeales; family Micrarchaeaceae; genus Micrarchaeum_A. The sequence goes on from JAMCYO010000023.1 coordinate 9,889, forward strand.
CTATTTCTAGCATAGTGACTCCTTTAAGCTCGTTAGCCACCGCACGCATCAGCATTGTTTTTCCGGTTCCTGGCGGCCCGAACAACAGCATGCCGTTTATCGTTTTGATATCGTATTTTTCTATGAGGTCCGGGTGCATCAACGGTATCTGTATCGCTTCGACTATCGCCTTTTTTGCGGAATCGAGCCCTATTACCTTATCAAGGGTTATGCTATCATCGTCTTTAGAAGTCGTCGTGTCATTTCCCATACGCCTTTCGAAGTCTACCTTGAACGTGTTATATTTTTCTATCTGCGCCAAGGTCGTTGACGGCTTTGTCGATTTTATGACGCTCAACAGGTCGTCCATTGTAATTTCCAATATCTTGTGCTCGTTCGCAGCTTCCGAAGCGACCATCTGCGCGACGCTTTGGCATACTGCCTTTATGTCGGCTCCCGAATACCTTGGCGTTTTTTCGGCGAGCGTATCAAGGTCTATCTCCGAAGAAACTGGCAACTTCTTAAGGTATATCTCAAATATCTTTTTTCTGCCGTTGAAATCGGGCAACTGCATGTATATCGCCCTATCCATCCTCCCGGGCCTAAGCAGTGCAGGGTCGAGCTTGTCTGGGACGTTTGTTGCCCCTACAACAATAACGTGTTCGAGCTTCTGGAAACCGTCAAGTTCCTGCAAAAGCTGTGAAAGTATGTGCCTGTGGACCTCGTCCGTTTCAAAGTCCCTGCTCATGGCCAGAGAGTCTATCTCATCTATGAAAAGAACGCAGGGCGTGTTTTTATTCGCCACGCTGAATATGTTGCTTAGCACTTTTTCCGACTCCCCGGTATATGCAGATACTATGCTGGTTCCCTTTATATAAAAGAAATTTGCATGTATCTCGTTTGCCAAGGCCCTCATCATTAAGGTCTTTCCGGTTCCTGGCGGCCCGAAAAATATTATGCCTTTCAACGGCTTTATGTTGTAAGCGCGCGATATACCCTTGCGTTCTATAGGTGCGATTATGGCATCCTTCAATTCGGATTTTGTATTTTCGTAATTCCCTATGTCATCAAAAGTCTCAGTGACGTTCCCCTGCTGCAAATCTTCGAATGCCTCCCCAAACTTCATCCTTGTGTCCTGTTTCTTTACATCCAATGCCTTTACGACTTTTACGTTGTATAACTCCAATATGCCCAATCCTATCGGCGCAATTGCGAAACTCAATATGGGGTAAACATAGTTTAAGCTTATTGGCTGCAATGTCCCAATTACCAGATACCCGATTGGTATTGCGACCCCTGCAATGGCTGCCCTGCTTCCTTTATACTTGGAACGGCTGTTGACTGCCAATTGTTCTATCACAAACGCTCCGGCCAAATCGGCCAAAAGCATCAACGTATAAAGCGGTTCTTTTATTGCTGCGCTCACCATCATCCCGAACGTAAGGTCAATGTTGCCTATTACGTTGTGCCCGTCAAATCTGGAAAGTGCCTTTGACGTTCCAGATTCGAAGTTCAACAGATTTAAGACTGGCAATTTTTCATTCGTGTAATTCAAATCGTTCCCGAAGTTTTTTGGGCTGAATGATTCGTGTACTAAGTGCCCATTATAAGGCACCATAGCGCTTGGGATTATTCCCATGACTCCAGAAAATATTGCCACTGCGAAAACGACTAGTATGAACATCAAAACTGATCTCTTGAAACCTACGGTAAGAACTGCGAATATTGCGACAGGTATCGCTATTATGGCACCCAATATCGAAAAACTGGAAGCTATGAGTATATACATGAATAGTATTGTCCTGTAATGCAAATACCCGTATATGAGCGAAAAGCTCAGTATAAAAAGGAATATCCATGCAAGCGCTGGGGTTTGGTATATCAGCATCGGGAGCATTACCAGCATCAAAACTACGAAGCCCAGGAATGGATGGATTTCAGTAGCGGCGAAAAGCCCTATGAGTATAAGGACGACGAGCAGATACGGATAGAAAGGAAACGCTGCGACCAGAGATACGAAAGCGACGGCAACGAGTATCGCATCAAGGAAGTTTTTGTTAGACCTTATAACCATTAAAATGTCCTTGAGCCTGTAATACCAAAGCGGCCCATGCTTTGCCTGCTTCAGTATCTTGCGGACCCTTTCGCTTTTTATTTCATCCTGTTTTATCTTAGGCATCGCATTAACCTGTTTTGCAATACTGCAATCCCATGCATTATCATCGAATCCAATTAATTTTATATTCTTTAGAATTTAAACCTTGCAGTTATGGTTTACCACGGTACATCCTTAAGCTTTAGCCTGTACGCGCCGACATTGGTGAGCAGGTGCGTTATGCCTGTAAGCAACGTTATGAAAATCAGGCCGTAAACCGAAGGCATGCCAGTCCTGTATATCCCAAGCGCGAATATAAGCGCAAAAACAAAAAACCCGTACTGGTCCATAACCGGGAAACTTTTTCCGGATTTTATGCCTATCTGCCTTTTGACGAAGCTGCCTATGAGATCCCCGAAGTTGGCTCCGACAGTAAGCAGCACCGCGACTATTATCATGTAATGGAAGAACGGGTATTCGATTATGCCAACGGCTAAGCCTGCAATGAGGCTTGAAGCTGTTCCCCTGATTGTTTTATGGTCCCCGAAGACCCTGCGCCCCCTAAACTTGCGCCCCATGTCTAACGGCTTGCCTCCGCCAAAAAGCACCGGCGCCCCGTTTGCGGCATAAGCAGGGAAAATGTATATTATTGGGTATACAATTATTGACCAAAAGGCTTCAAGCAACTGGTACATCCTAACACTCCAAAGCAAATAATCTTAGCAGAAAACAATTATAAATAAGGAGCCAATAAATAGTAGCGTCAAGTGTTTGCGTGGGAGAAATAAAACAGGCAATAATAATACGCTCCGACCTGCAGATGAGCAAGGGGAAGACCGCAGCGCAGGCAGCGCACGCTTCGCTAATGAGCTATTTCCAGGCCGAGAAGCAAGATCCGGGAATAGCTAAGGAATGGCTCGACACGGGGGAGAAAAAGATAGTGCTCAAGGTCAGCGACGAGGAATCGCTAGTAAAGCTCTACAATGCATACAAGTTCAAGAAGATACCGTGCGCCCTTGTAACCGACGCTGGCCTAACCGAAATTCCGCCTGGGAGCAAGACTGCCCTTGGGATAGGCCCCTGGAAAAGCGAAGAAATAGACCTGTTCACAAAACAGCTTAAGCTTCTTTGAGCCTCAGGCCTCAATCATTGTCCCTATAACCTTCTTGTCAAGCATTGCGTCGCGCAGCCTTCCTGGCACTGTCGCGTTGACTATCTCGCACGTGGTTTTGTACCTCTTCGAAATGCAGTATAAATAGGAAAGTTTGCTTGCCATGCCCCCAGTGACATCGACTTTCAACGATGCTCCTGCGCCCTTCATGGCCTCTCCAATGTTGCTGCTGTCTATTTTTGTTATGAGCTTGGCATCCTTGTAAATCATCGGGTTGGCAGTAAACACCCCATCTATGTCCCCGCCTATTATAACTTTGTGCGGTTTTAGCCTGGCTGCGAGATATTCAAGTGCTTCCTCGGTTGGTATCACGCAAATGCCTTTTTTCAAATCAATGACAACATCGCCCATGGTCAAAGGTATGAATCCCCTTTCTAAGGCCTTTTGTAACGGGTCTATGTTCCATTCAACCAGCTTGCCTTCGGAAGCGACACCGCCCGCCGAAGGCCTAAACGAGAGGGCATTGACTCCGTTGTTTACCATTGACTTGAGAACTATTGCGTGCAGCCTTCCTGCTATCTCCTGCGTTACCGATGCTCCCACAAGGCTTTTTTTGTTGCGTATGCCTTTTTGGAGCTCGTATTCGTGCGCCGGTATATGTCCGAAGGAGCCGCTTCCGTGGCCGACCACCACCTTTGCATTTTTGCCGCCTTGCTTTATCTCCTTAACGAGCCTGTCTATCAACTTTATCCTTGGGGTATTGGCCCTTTTTACGTCGCTTATTACGCTCCCTCCCAATTTTATCAGTATGAGCTTTTCCATCGTGCCACAACCATTATTGCTACAAGCTGTTTATATCCTTTTCCGTTGCCTTCGCCAATCGCAAATTTTTTGACATATTCAAATCAGACCTCGGTAAGCCAGTTCTTGTATTTCGTGTTATTGCCGCTAACAATTTCCCTGTATTCGTTCGCCAGCCTTGCCGTGATGGGACCTACTTTCCCATTTCCTATGCTTATTCCGTCTATGTTGGTTATCGGGGTTATCTCTGCGGCCGTCCCCGCAAAGAATGCCTCATCGGCTATATAAAGCTCCTCCTTATGTATGCTGCCTTCCCGCACTTCTATCCCTTCGTTTTTTGCCATTTCTATGAGGCTGTACCTTGTTATCCCAAAAAGTATATCGGATTCCTCGCCTGGCGTCAACAGCCTTCCGTTCTTTACCAAGAATATATTCTCGCCTGGGCCTTCGGCCACGTAGCCGTTGCACGAAAGCAGTATCGCCTCGTCGAATCCAGCTGCATGCGCCTCGTTGCCTGCAATTATGGAGTTTATGTAGTTCCCACTCGCCTTTGCCCGTATCGGCAGTATCTCCGAGTTTATCCTGCGCCATGAGGAAATTTTGCACCTTATTCCCTTGTCCAAGCCGCTGCCGAAATAAGCCCCGAAAGGCACCGCCGCGATAAAGACGCTGACCTTTTTGTTAGAAGTGCTCATTCCTATCTTGTCGTCGCCGTAGAAGGCGAAAGGCCTTATGTAGCACGAGTCCAGTTTGTTGACTTTCACTACCTCTATTATGGCAGACTCTATCTCCTCGGGCCTGTAGCCCAGCTCCATGGAATATATCTTGGCTGTCTCGAAGAACCTTTTTACGTGGTCCTTGAGCCTGAATATGGCCCTTCCCTTTTTTGTCTTATAAGCCCTTATGCCCTCGAATATTCCACTCCCGTATTGCAGCGAATGCGTCAATATCGGAACCTTGGCGTCAGCATAATCCAGCATTTTTCCGTTAAGCCAAACCTTGGGATTTGTGTTTTCCATTTTTACACCTATTGCAATCAAACCACAGATATATTAAGCTTGCATAACTTTTATTTTTATGCAAATCAGAGCCAAAACAAAAATAATGCTTGAACGCTCGGGCCTTACAAGATTCCAAATAAAGGTGCTTGAGGAAACCGCAAAAATACCTAAAGGGGAAGTGCGAACTTATAAAGAAATCGCAAAAGCCATAGGTAGCCCGAAGGCATATAGGGCCGTAGGAACCTCCCTCAGGAAAAACCCGTTTCCCATAAAAATACCGTGCCACCGCGTGATAAAAAGCGATGGCAGACTTGGAAAATATTCGGGCAAATCAGGTCCACGGAAAAAACTCCTTCTCGAAAGCGAGGGAGTCAAAATCAGGCAAGGGAAGGTTGAGGTCTAAGCATGATGCGGGCAGGAACCAATCCTGCCCCGCATCCTATCCACCCAAGGCTAAAACCTGTAAGCTCCAAAGCTTTCATTCTTCGCGCTGACTGCCATTGAAACATTTTCGTACCTTGCCCTAAGCTCTATGCCGTCCTTTATCAAGGCATCGTAGCTCTTCCTGCCAGCCTGCGTAAGCCTAAGCGGCTTGCCGAGCTCGTCCTTGCTCGCGAAGTCCATAATTTCTTTCTCCTTGAGCCTGTTGAGCAGGTACCATACCGAGCTTTTCGATATGCCGTAGGTCTCGCTCATGTATCCGACGAAGCTGCTCGCGCTGTCTATGTCGTCAAGCCCTACTTCAAGGATTACGAGCTGCTCACGCTCCGTAAGCTTCAATAAACCCTTCTCTAAACTAACTACCATTTGGCCCACATAAACACCTCAAAAATTTTTTACAGGGTTTATGCAGCCAAATGGTTCAATGGTGTGTACTTAATAATTACTGAATTATTTGCAAAGCTGTGGCTGCCTATAAAGGATGAGAAGCATCTCCACATCATTGCGAATTGCATTTTTTCACACCAGTTCCATTTGCCGCTTTATATTGCTTTTCCACGAAAGCATTTTGTGTTAATCTTAAATTATGGCAACAATATTTAAACCTTATGTACAGGGATCTGGCAACAGGATCCCGTTTTTCCTCAACTCACAACAAATAAATATTAAATAAATTCAAAGGGGAAATGGTTTTCATGGAAGTCAGCAAGAACGCTCAAGAACTGAACGCATTTGGCAAGAACAGCATGGGTCCGGGCTTGAGGACCGAAGCAAAGAACAAAAAGAAGGAATTTGTTTATTGGATGGAGCAGAAAGGCTACCTTAAAAAGGATGAAAACGGGAAGTGGCGCCTTCCCGCATGGAACGTAAAGGAAGACCGTATTGCCGCCGTAAGGAAAATTATAGAGCTTCTTGGGATAAAACCAACTGAACTTACAAATTCCGACTTTTTTGAAATTGGCGCATTCGAGCTACTTAAATCGTATTCTACTAGGAAAACCCAATTCCCTGCTGTTTTCAACGCCTTGAAAGAGGCCTATCCCGAAGAGAATATAAACCTGTGGGACATAAGCAGCGTAAGGCCTACGATATCCAAAAACATTGAGGTAGCGCATGAAGCAGTGAGGTGGGTGGCAAAAAACAACGGCGGGAAAATATCGGAAGAACTGCTCAGAAAAAACAACATGGAATTCGTGTTATCAATCTACAATAACGTTTTTGACGCGGTTATCTTCTCTGAAACTGCCGAGGTAAATCCAGAAACCATCTCGGAACTTGCTAGCATGTACATGGACAAGGCGTTTCTTTTGAACGAGAAAAAAAGGATTGCGGCGATAAGGTTCGTAGCATCTAGGGTTGGGGATGCGTACAAGGTTTCCTACAAGGATTTTGAAACTTTTGGGATGTCCGGCATCATGGATTATTACGTGCAACATACTTGGTCTGACCAAACCCCAGCAGAATCTGAAATTAAGAATTCCGCAACTGCATTGGCGCTGTCCATCGCGATAAAGGGTTTTAACATATGGCAGGTTCAAACACCTCCAAAACTTCTCTTCATAGATAAAAAGACAAGAGTGAGGGCGGTAAAATGGCTTTCAGGGGCTACGGGTGTAACCCTTTTAAAGCTGACTAAATCAGACTGGGAAAAATACAATCTTTCGTGGATGCTTGAAGAGTATTATAACGGGGATACGCGTTCAGCCGCAATCGAGGCAATGAATTTCGATTAACCTATCGACGCTATATCCTTAAACCCGGATAATTGGGTTCCCACTTCGTCTGCAGAATTGAAAATCTCTATCGGTATATGCATCGACTCCGCTTTTGCGAGGATCTTCTGCACTTCAGGATTTCCAAGGGCTGAATCGTTCACTATCACAGTTTTGCACATGTAGTCTTCGATTGCATTCCTTACATTTTCTATCCCGTATTTCGAAGTTCCGGTAGAAAGCCCTTTCAAAAATTCTTCCATGATTGCGAATTCCTTGCGTATGTGTTCATCGTGGAGCAGGCTTTCGACTTCTGGGCTTCGTATTATCTCGTATACCCCGGAGCGTTCGGCATTGCTCGCCTGTTTGTATATCACATTCTTGCCTATTTTTTCCTGCTTGGATTCTGCGTAAGCCTTTATGTCGTCTTTTGTAAATCCTGGCCCGGCAACTATTACGTTGTCTACATCCATGCCTTTTATAATATTGATTATGTTTTCGTAAAACTTTTTCTGCTGCTCCTGGAAGTCTTTTTGGGTCATCCTCTTGCTTAGGTTGCTGTATATCTCGTTCCTGAATTCTACCCCATAGCCAAGCAGGTACGCTGGCAAAGCCTTTTCATCGTCAACAACTATTATCCCCAATCTTGGTTTTTTAGTATCGCCAACCGCGTTTTTTACTACATCAACAATGTAATCCGGCCATTCCGGCTTTATTATGTCTAGGGTATCCAGCGGCGCTATGTTAAGCGTGTGGTAGCTGTTCAGCTTTATATACTGTTCAGGTTTTCCTTCCACTATCTTCCCCATTATCCTTAGCCTCGAAGCGTTCTTGTCAAGCTCGGTTTTTTCAACCCTAAGCGTTATTATTACCTCCTTGAGCTCCCCGGTGTCGCTTTCGTTGGCCTTGAATTTCCTCAGGCTCTTGGATTTAACCAAGTCATTTGGGAAAACTATCCGTTGTACCGTCCAGAGATCCTCAAGCGTGTCCAACTTAAGCCTGAGAACTCCTTCAACATGGTAAAACTTGACTATTTGCATCTTCAAAACCTTACTCTGAGCCTGACTTATTATATTTCGGTTTCTTTAATATAATTAATGCTTAAGCCAATAAATAGTTTCAGTGCGTGTTGAAGTATGGACGATGCATCTAAACATCTCATAATAATCGGCTTAATAATATTGGGCTTAGCCGGGATGCTGCTCATAAATTCGTATATCACTCCAACGAACGCAAATAAGACCACCATTTCCAATGGCAATTACTCCAGTCCTGCATCCCTATATCTGAAGTTAAGCGCTCCTGCGCTGGATGTAGAAAATTTCAAGCTTACAGTATCTGGAAAAGGGATTTTGTATACGACAAACGTAAGCTTCGGTCCAAAGCTTTATTCCGAATCCAAAATGCCAATCGACGGAATAGTTTCCATCTCCGCTCCAATCAATGTGACCTCTAAAACAGACTTAAATGGAACGGTCCTTGTCCCTGAAAATTCTACAACTATGGTATTTACCGGGCTGGAGCCAATGTCTAGCTATAAAATAACCATTAGCGGCTCGGAATCTCCTTATTGCTTTCCAACCCTGGCGTGCCCTCTTTTCATAATAAAACTTTCAAACACATACCTTTTTAGCACCGGCCCTTCCGATTCGGCTATAAACCTAAGCATAAACGTAATTCCGCAACCAACGCCTGCAAGCAACGCAACCAGTTCATGTACGGGCTTTCCAATAATAGCAAGCAACTACTCATACATAAAATGCTACGACAATTCCAGGCTTCTAAATTCTGTATTGTTACACGTCAACTACAATAACACCATAACTGCAGATGTTTATCCATACTACCAGATGCTTACTAACGTTACCATAACTCCAAAATCCGAAGTTTTTTCAAAAGGCGAAACTGTAGGCTTCGAATGCAGCGGTTACTACGCTGTCCTATCAGCAACCAACTACACACAACAATACGTTATTTTCAAAGTCGTAAAAACCCGCCCGCTGCCATGCCCCGCTCGAGTATGATAACTGTATATAAAAGCCTTTGCTCAAAAATAGTAGCGAAACGTTAAATTAATCATTGGTCAACATGCTCGATTTTATAACACTGTCTATAATAGCAACGACATACAAAAGCATATCCTTATTGATGGCAGAGTATGGCTATCTTGCCATATTCGGCCTCATGCTTCTTGAGGGTTCATCGCTTCCTGTGCCTAGCGAGGTTGTTCTGCCGCTGGCAGGAGTCCTTGTGGCGCAACATACGCTTTCCCTGGCGCCAGCGTATCTGGCGGCATTATTGGGGAGCATAGCGGGCCTTGCAATCGATTACTACATAGGCTATTTCCTTGGCAAGGACGTCGTATATAAACACCTTTCAATCTTCCACATTAAAAAGGAAAGCCTCGACGCATTTGACAGGTGGTTCGAGAAGAATGGCGTAGCCTCTGTTTTCTTTACTAGGTTCATACCTGTCCTAAGGACATTGATGAGCTTTCCTGCTGGGTTCGCGCGCATGTCACAAAAGAAGTTCTACGCATATTCGATATTAGGTACTGGAATCTACGACATAGTCCTTATACTATTCGGCCTAAAGGCGCTTTCTACAAACAATGCAGTAATAACTCTGACATCGATAGGCGTTTTTGCGATAGCCTTGTATCTCGTATATGCTTTTGCGGTCTCGAAGATGATGAAGAAATAGCCCCTGCAAAACTATTTATAATCTATAATCCAATCAATAAGCAAATGATGAATGAGGTAATCGCTGAGCTTAGGCTATGACGAAAGGTAGGCGGGCTGATTTATTGGATGCGTTGGAAAGGCTGGGCAAGAAAAGCATAAGGGCTACGGACATAGCTGCGCAGTACTGGTGCGAGAAGCAGATGGAACTCAACTACCTCAAGGGCCCGGAAATAACCAAGGAAATACTCAAGGGAAAAGAAATACACGAAGAGCTTGAGAACGAGGCAAACGTCCCTGTCGTATTGCAAACCAAGAGCTATGCGGATTTCATGTACAAGAGCCTTTACACCACATGCGAAGCCTTGGAAACATTAAAGAAAAACAATAGGTCAAGGGAACTTCTTCTGTATGGCAGCCTAGGCAGGTACAAGGTCGTTGGGAAAATGGACGAACTGCTCATATCGAACGGCAGCGTTGTTATAGTGGAAGACAAGACGAGGGCTACAGACAACATGCCCTCCGAGGCGCAGACAAAATCCCACAGGGCGCAAGTAATGCTTTACAAGAAGCTGCTTTCTGACATCCTTTCTGGAGAATACAATGAAGACATATTCTCAAAGCAGTATGGCATAGCCAGGCTTGCTGTCACAAGGGAATTCGAAAGACAGCTTGATGCGCTCCAGATCCCAAAGCACATGCAAAATCTCGTACAAATTACAGAAAAGTTTTTCAAGTCTTACAGGAGCTTGGGAAAACTTAGCGATACTCTAGTAATAAGGTACATAAACCAGTTTACCGGCAAGAAGATAGACAATTACAAGTTCAAGGCTTCCGACGAGGAAGTAAGAGGCACTATAGATTTCGCCCTTAAATATTGGAAAGGGGAAAGGGAAGCGCTTCCGGTTCCATACGAAGAAAAATGGAAATGCGAGTGGTGCGCGTTCTTCGGCAAGGAATGCAAGGTGTGGTTCCCACAAAGAACCTTGAAGGCGAGTTAATGATAACAAAAAACGAGCTTATCGGTGAATTTTCAAAAAAGCCGGAGCTCTATTACAATACAAAACTTTTCGAAACTGAAGGTTTCGTAAGGAAAAAGTGCAAAGGATGCGGTAAATTCTTCTGGACGGCAGACGAATCAAGGGAGTACTGCGGCGACTCCGAACACGAAGGCTACAGCTTTATGAAGCAGAATCCGGAAGATGTATCTCTTGAGGGATTCTGGTCAAAGTTCTCCAAGTTTTTCAAGGACAACGGCCATGAGATAATAGACAGATATCCTGTTGTGAGCAGATGGAGGCAGGACCTCTATTTCACTATAGCAAGCATACAGGATTTCCAAAGAATAGAGAACGGCAATATGAGCTTCGAATATAATGCAAACCCATTGCTGGTGCCACAGATGTGCCTCCGTTTCAATGACATACCAAATGTTGGGGTGACCGGAAGGCATTTTACCTCTTTCATAATGGCAGGGCAGACCGCATTCAATTACCCAAAGGAGGGATATTGGAGGGACAAGACAATAGAGCTAAACTTTGAGGCACTTACAAAAATCGTAGGTGTAAAAAAGAAAGATATAACCTATATAGAGGACGTGTGGGCAATGGGCGATTTTTCTGAGTTCGGCCCAAGCCTTGAAGCATACTCTGGAGGATTAGAAATGGTAAACAATGTTTTCACACAGTTCGAGTACTCCAATGGCGTAAGAAAAGAGCTCAAAGGCAAAGTGGTGGATGTGGGCTGGGGTTTGGAAAGGCTTGTTTGGTTCAAAAGCGGTGCACAGACTGCATACGATCCCGTATTTAAGAATGCTTTGTCATATTTGCACAAATCAACTGGGATTAAGCCCAACATAGCCTTATACTCCAAGGTTGCGGGTGCATTCGGAAAGATAGACCTAAGCGAATTGAAATCATTTGATGATGTGGAACTTAAGGCAGTAGAAACTGCCGGCCTAAGCAAAGCAGACTACTATGACATAATAAAACCAATGCAAGCAGCTTATGCCATAGTTGATCATGCCAAGACGCTGCTTTTTGCGGTAACGGATGGGGCCCTTCCCAGCAATGTGGGTGGAGGCTACAACCTAAGGATAATACTCAGGCGCATATTCGACTTCGTGTCCAAATACCACATGGAATTTGACATGAAAGAGCTGTTGTCCCTGATAGCAAAGTCTATGAGCCATATGTACCCCGAACTTTCCGAAAATATAGAAGACATGCTCAAGATAATAGGCGTAGAAAGACAGAGATACGATAATACAAAGTCAGCAGCAATAAAGACAGTTACAACAATAATCGAGAAACACGAAAAGATAACCCCTGAAAGGATGAGAACCTTATATGAGAGCAACGGGATAACCCCGGATCTTATAAACAGTGTCGCGGCGTCAAAAGGCGTTACCCTAGAGCTTCCGGAAAATGCATACACAAGCATAATAAAGGGCGACTTCGCCGAAAAGGAGAAAAAGAAAAAAACAGAAATAGATATATCCGGAATAAAACCCACTACAAAGCTATTCTATGATTTTGAGACGGAATCCGATTCGAAGGTTTTATTCGCCGAATCAAACATTGTTGTGTTGGACAAGACCCCTTTTTATGCGGAAAGCGGTGGCCAAGAAGCAGATCACGGCACGATAAACGGCATAAAGGTTACAGACGTGCAGTCAACAAACGGAGTAATACTGCATTATTTGGATAAACCAGCGAATTTCAAAATTGGGGAAAAGGTGCATTGCTCTGTTAACGAAAAAAGACGCAGCCAACTTATCGCACACCACACTGCAACACATCTCATGAGCGCATCTGCAAGGAAGGTGCTTGGCAAGCACGCATGGCAGGAGGGCGCGCACAAGAGCGCTTCAAAGGCCCACATAGACATAGCGCATTACGAAAAACTGAGCGACGAACAGATAAGGGCGATAGAGGAACAGGCAAATGCATACCTACAAAACGGTATAAAAGTCATAATGCACGAGATAAGCAGGGCCGAAGCCGAATCGAAGTTTGGATTCTCGATATACCAAGGTCACGGGGTCCCTGTTAGCATGCCTAGGATAGTAGAAATATACGACATGGATGGCAATCTGATAGATGCGGAGGCATGCGGAGGCATACACGCAATGGGCCGCGAGTCCATAATCGGAATGATAAAGGTAATAGGTTCGCAGCGCATACACGATGGCATAGACAGGCTCGAGTATGTGGCAGGCAATGCCGCATACAAATACGTATTGTCGATTGAAAAAGAAATAAGGAAAGCATCATACGCCTTGAAGACCGATCCCGGAAAGCTTGCACAATCTGCAGAATTGGCATCAAAACAGTTAGACGAATACAGGAAGCAGGTATCATCATTAAAATCCATCGAGTCTTCAAAGGTGGCAAACGAATTTTCCGAATCAAAGAGTGCCGAGATAATAAAAAGCCTGGATTATGATTTTGAAACTCTTAGGCGGATAGCCACAAAAATAGTAGACGAGTCTCCAGAAAAGATTGCGCTTCTTTACAATCCCGAAGGCAATGCTGTGTGCATTGCAGGCAGCGATTCAGGAAAGGACGCCTCAAAGTTCATTAACGAAAATGTAAAAAAGACCGGATTCTCATCATTCAAGGGCGGCGGCTCCAAGCGCATAGCCCAAGGCATGCTTTTGAAATGATTCAGAGGCACATACTGGCAAAAACCTTTGAATCCGCAACCATGTCATCTATCCTGCAGTATTCGTTGGGCTGGTGCGCCATGTCTTCGAATTCCGTTCCCCATGCAACCGACGGATAACCTTTGTGCCTGAAAAATGCGGCGCATGTCCCACCTCCAACTCCCATTGGCTTGGCATCTATTCCGCGCAATTCCTTTATGCTAGATAAAAGCAATTTTACCACTTCCGAATCCATGCTAGTCGGTGCTGCCGGGTCTTCCCTGCTAAACGTTTCTATATCTACCTTGACTTCCTTGAATTCATTAGACGAACAGACCGACTTTACGTCATTAAGCACTTCGTCAAGCTTGTAATTTGGCAATACCCTGCAATCGAAATAGAAAACGTCGGATCCCGGCACTATGTTTACGCTGTCAACGTTCTTTTCCCTTTTGGTTGGCTCAAATGTCGAATATTCTGGCTGGTAAATAGGATCGGTCGCGTTGTATTTCTGGTGCAGCATTTCGTCTATTTTCGTTATCAGCCTGGAAGCATACCTGTTTGCATTGACCCCCAAGGCCGGAGTGCTGGCATGCACCTGCTTTCCATTGACCTTTATCTTAAGCCAAAGCGAGCCCTTTTCTGCTATCTCGACCATGGTCCCATCCTTGCTTAGGTAGTCAGGTACAACGAACATGTCATCGTTTCCGAATATTCCGCTTTCTTCAAGAAGCTTCTGTATGCCGTATCTGCTGCCAAGCTCCTCATCTGCCACGAGGGCAACTCCCATGTTGAATCGCATGCTTACTCCGGAATCCTTAAGCGCTTTAAGGGCGTAAATCGCAGACACCAGGTCCTGCCCGTTGTCGTTCGTGCCCCTTCCGTAGATTTTTCCGTCCTTTATTTCCGCCCTGAACGGGTCTGTTTTCCACAGGCTCCTGTCCCCTGGGGCGACAGTGTCCATGTGTGCTACGAACCAAACTGTTTTTTGCTTATTGCCAAGCTTTGCGACAAGGTTTGGCCTTTTGGTGCGGGTCTCATCCTCGTATTCGTATCTCTTAACATCAAACCCCCATTGCCTGAGCAAACCTTCAAGGAAATCTGCACGCTTTCCTTCCCCCTCCCCATCGCTCAAAGGGGATATCGATGGTATGGCTACCATCTTCGACATTGTGCCTACCATCGAATCCCTGTAGCTTTCAATAAGTGAAATAACTTTTTGCTTGCTCTCATCAACCATATAACCACAATCAGGTTTTATATTGAACTTATTTATGTGATTTGTATGGTTTTGCTTCAGAAAAATTGTTAACAGAATCAAACTGTGCAGCAGCTCATCTTGGAAACGTCTGCAAAGAACGATTGACATGCAAGCTTGAATCCCTCGCTCATGGTCGGGAATACGTGCACCGTATCTATTATGTCTTCAAGCCTCAAGTGGAATTTAACTGCAAGAACGCCTTCATGTATTAAGTCTGCCGCGCCATGCCCGAGCATGTGCACTCCTAATATCTCGTGCGTTTTAGGGTTTATGACTATCTTTATAACCCCTCTTGTGTTCGATATAATGCTTGCCTTTGCGACAAAAGCCATCGGCAATGCGTTGCATCCGCAATTATTTAAGTCCTTTATGACCTGTTCTTCAGTCTTACCCACCATCGCAGCTTCAGGTTCCGTAAAAACCGCGCTTGGTACTTCGTTTATATTAATCTCCAGTTTCTTATCGCTAAAGGCAATCTCCGTAGCTACATTGCCCTCCTTTGCGGCAAGCGTCTCGAGCATCGGGTTGCCAGTTACGTCGCCTGCGGCGTAAACCCCCTTAACGTTAGTCTCCAAGCTCTTATTTATTCCTATAAAGCCCTCTTTTGACAATCCTAATCCTACCTTTTGGGCATTTAACTTTTCGATATTCGGTTTTCTCCCTGTTGCCATCAAGATTTTTTCCCCCGAAAAACTCCTTTCCTCGCCGTTTACATCTGCCAATACATCCACTCCTTTTCCATGCTTCTTTACCTCCTTAAGCTTAACATTTGTCACTATATTTATGCCGTCTTCCCTGAAATATTTCTCAAGATGTTTTGCGATAGTCGGCTCCCAGTTTGGCAGTATCGTGCTGCTCCTCTGGAGCAGCGTAACATTTGTTCCGAACATGGAAAACATCTGTGCAAATTCTAAGCCTATTGCTCTACCTCCAACCACTATCAAGCTTTCGGGAAGCTTCTTAAGCGAAAGCGCACTTTCATTATCCAGGTAATCCACTTTATCTATCCCATTTATCTCGGGAATCGAAGTCCTCGCTCCAGTGGCTATCAGTATTTTATCCGCTTCTATCTCCTTATTCCCTGCCTTTATCATTTTTGTGTCAATGAATGATCCAAATTCGTTTATGTATGAAACGTTTTCCATAACACCGATAACGTTTTCATACTTCGATTCGTGTAGCGATTTTACGATGTTGTCCTTTTCTTCTACGATTTTGCCGTATTCTACGCTTCCGGAATCGTAATCCAGTCCTTTGAATTTTTTATCCTTTAACTCCTTTGCAAATCTCGCGACTGTTATGAGGCGTTTACTGGGTACGCATCCAACATTTATGCAAGTACCACCAAGCACAGCCCCTTTCGTTGCGTTTTTGCCTATCATTGCTGTTTTTATCCCGAGTTCGTTTGCCTTTATCGCTGCCGAAAATGCTGCTGCCCCTTGACCAATTACTACATATTCAAATTTTTCCGTCATAGTATCAACCAAAATCTATATTTCAAAGTCGGTTTATCGTGTTCTTGAGCTGCCCCATGGTGGCCGCCAATGTCCCATTGTTCTCGTATATTACAGTTCCGTTATGGCCTATCAGGTAATAGATGTCCAGATATCCTCTGCCATCATATGCCAAGCTTAGGTTGTAACCGGATATCGCGCTGTGGAAATCCCTAAAAGCGCTGGCGTTTGGCGCGTATTCTGCAACGAACGAACTTATTGGCTCCCCGGAATATCCCAGGTCTTTATAAAGTTCAACCTCTATCACATCTATCCCTCTGGATTCAAAAAAGCTCATATTACCATTCAAGATTTCGTTCCCCTGTGCGCAACCGCTGCACCACGTAGCCACAAACCATAAGAGAACCGTTTTACCCCGCAGGGAAGAAATGTTGGCAATGGTCCCATTTGAAGCGTATACAAACGAATAGTTCGGTGCAATATTGCCTATTTTCGGCACAAAACCACCATTGGACGGATTTGCCTTATATGAATCCCAGTAAACGGAATACGCGATTACGGCAATCACAAAAACAACAGTGATATAAGCTATCTTTTTGTTTCTGTTCATTTTAACACCTAACATTTGCATATGGGGCTTGCTTTGCGCTTTAATGAGGTGAATATCGAATAAACAAGCAACAGCGCGGCGGTTACTATGAAAACTGGGCTGAAACTAGACAATGTACCTTGGATTGCCCCAGAGACAAGGACCATAGAGCCAGAGCCGAACGCGGCAAATATTACCGACGGTATTACAGGTGTGCAGCACATCGTTGAAGGTACCAAGCTTATTATGAAAGCATATATGCCTTTCCTATTCTTGCCTACGGTGCTTTCCGAAGCTTTACTAGAATACAATCCTGAAACTATCGAAAGCGAACCAAGCAGCGATAAAGTAAAAGCCGAAAGCAGTATATAATAAACGTAATATTTTCCAAACAGTATCAAACCGAAATCAAAATACGAAAAAACATAAGAATAAAACAGCAACATTGCTACAAATATGAAGATAAAATATGCCACATTATTTGCTATCGCATTCTTGAGTGCAGTAAAGTACTGCTGTCTAAGCTTAGTATCGGCTTGCGAATATACCATATTGGCTATTTCAACTGCCAACATATTTAAGCTATAAACTTTATAGTTATATAGTGTTTTTATGGAAGTTGAACATTGCGGTGCGCAGGAAATATTATCAATTGTTTCCAAGAAATGGCTCTTGCTTGTGCTGAATAGCATAAACACCTACGGGCCTTCAAGGTATAACGAACTCTTAAAAAGGCTGGTGCCTATAAGCCCTAAGGCGCTGGCAGACACGCTTAAAGTATTGGTCGAAAACGATTTTGTAGCTAAGGGGAAGCTAAAAGGTGCAATAGTATATTCGATGACAGAAGCAGGGTTTAGCCTTGCCAAGGCTTCCCTGCCGCTGCTTAAATGGTCCAGGCCGTTCTGCAGCGACAAGTCTTGTGAAGTCGCCATAGAAATGGACAAGCAGCTGTCAAGATCCTAAATGGATTCACTCATTCCAATTCTGACACTAGTTCCTTTACCATCGAATAAAGCAGCTTCAGGTTCTTTATCTTTTCCTCTTCTTCCATGCCCTCGAATTTGGGAATGTTCCAGTGCTCTGCCTTGTACTTTTTCGGAAGCAGCACGCAATCATTCGGGTCGCAAACCGTTATGACACGATTTGCCCTTTTTAACATTTCCTCACTCAGCATCTTCGGCATCTGCTTGCTCATGTCTATGCCATAATTTTCCTTCAGAAGCCGTATTGCATCGCCGCTTACTCCTTTGGCTGGCTCCGCCCCAGAAGCGCTTATTGCTAGATTCTTTTTTGCAATGCTATTAAATAACGCTTCAGCAATCTGGCTCCTGTAAGCGTTTTCCTTGCATATAAAAAGTACGATTGCCACATTAAAGATTAAAATGCAAAAAATAAAAAGTGAAGCAGTTCAAAGCCTTGACTCCTTGAGCTCCTTCATTGCTTCTGCGGCGCTTTCGAACTTCTCGAACTTCATGAATTTTCCTTTCTCAAGCTCCTTGTAGTGCTCGAAGAAGTGCTTTATTTTGTTCTTCATGAATTCCGGTATGTCGTTTGCGTCCTTGTAAGATGCAAAAGCTGGGTCTACTTTCTCTACAGGAACCGCTATTACCTTGTTGTCCGAGCCCTCCTCGTCGCTCATTACCGCTATGCCTATCGGCCTTACTTTTATAACCATGCCGCTTGAAATAGGGACCTGTGACATTACAAGCACGTCTAGTGGGTCGCCATCCTTGCCCTTCGTTCCGAGCGCGAAACCATAATTTGTCGGGTATGTCATAGAAGTGAAAAGGAACCTGTCCACAACAACAGCTTCAAGGTCCTCTTTATATTCGTATTTGATTCCGCTTCCCTGCGGTATTTCTATGAACGCATAGAACGTTTCCGGAAAATTGTCTGTTTGTTTTGAAAAATTCATGAAACCACTCATATCCAAATCTAAAGCTTGCAGAGGTATTTGCGTTCTTAACCTATAAAAATGTTATATAATGCAATGCCAATTGCCGCAAACAATCCAAACTATGCTGTTTATTCTTAGAAACAGCTAAATATCATAATTGCCCCTAGTTGAACGTGGTCCTATGTTCAGAGAGTTGGTAAAAAATGACAAGAGTGTAAGCGCATTAAGCGCGGAGCTGAGGGAACTCGTCGGTGGCGGAAACCGCGGGCTTTCGAAATTCGAAAATGCGATATACCTCAAATATTACGAAAAGGTCGGTATCGAAAAGGCAATATCAATGTCGAACGAGCTGGACCTTGGCTTGCAGACTGGCAAGAAGCAGCTGGCTGATTCAGCTCCAGAGCTGAGGTCTATACTTACCGAGCTGCAAGCACTATTGGGCACAGCCATAAAGGAACGTGGTACTAATTTCAATTCCGGTATAAATGTAAAGCAGCATACCGAACCATATAATGAATTCATAAACTTTGTTAGGGAACACGAGCGCAGGATAAGGGATGTGCTCATGCGCATTTCCATGGAAAGAAGATAAAGGCAAGCCCTAGAGCGTGAGCGCTAACGCTAAGATTCCTTAAAAAGAAAAAGTAGTTGTAGTCTTGAGGATTTATGCAGGTACCGAAATATGGCCCGCACACTTTTTATTATCGAGGTGATCTATCCGCAGGTTCCCCTACGGATACCTTGTTATACCTTAGCCCACCTCGCGAAACCTTAGTTCGAAAACGCCAGTGGCGTTGCCTCACTAAGACCTCACTTGGGTGGCTTGGTAGGCGGTGTGTGCAAGGAGCAGGGACGTATTCACCGCTCGATAGTGACAAGCGATTACTAGGGATTCCAGCTTCATGAGGGCGAGTTTCAGCCCTCAATCCGAACTTGGGCCGGTTTTAGGGGATTGGCTTCACCTTTCGGTGTTGCATCTCATTGTACCGACCTTTGTATGCCGCGTGTAGCCCAGAAGATTCAGAGCATACTGACGTATCGTCGCCCTCTCCTTCCTCCTCCTTAAACGAAGGCGGTCCCAACAGAGTGCTCGGCTTATCTCTAAGCCGATAGCAACTGTAAGCGAGGGTCTCGCTCGTTTCCGGGTCAATGAATGATGCTCGAGATTTTAAGGCTGTAATCTTTTATCAGCGTAATGAACGACGTTTGGTTCGCAAAGTAAACCTTGCTGCCCCTTTTCATCGTATGTATGTTCAATCTTTCGAGCACCATCTCGTCTGCCTCGTCCGTGCCTCTAAGGAAAATGCCTTTTGCATCTTTTCCTCCGTTGCAATCGAACATGGCTGCGAAATAGCTTCCGGAATATGCATTGGCGTACTTGAAGATATTCAACCTTCTTTCAAGCGCCTTCTCAAACCTTTTCACGATCGTGGAATTGTAGAAAAAAGCCCTCATTGGCTTTGCCTCGCTATCGATGATAATCTTGTTAGGCTCAATGCCAAACTCGTCCATAGCGAGCTTGGCGAACCTTGCAATCAAATCATCATAGTTTGAGGCGAGCTCAATGCGCTTTCCTATGTTGCACCTGTAGATTCCAAGCATGTAGCTTGTATCTGGCGTTAGCCTTAATTTTTGTGTCATTGCATCACTCATAGACTTACCGGACTTAACCGGACAGTTCACACCACGAGCTGACGGTCGCCATGCACTACCTCTC
>JAMCYO010000009.1 GCA_023473395.1 Candidatus Martarchaeota archaeon
GCATAGTTTATTATTGTATTGAGCATATTTAGAATATTGGGCATTTGGCGTATTGCGTATGGGCATATATTATATTGATAGTATATTATTTTATCATGCGAGTCGCTCACAAGACAGAGCTTCTGCGTATATGCCCTTGAATGAGGTCGGTGTTGGGTATCCCGACGCCCAGATATACTGTCGAGGACGCCCTAGGGACTATCTCTGCTATCCAGCTGTTCTGTATGCCGAACATACCTCCGGTATTTAGGAACGCCACGCAGGTGGTGTACGCATAGGTTGTATTCTACTGACCGAAAGAGTAGGCGCCCTGCTGGGACACCTGTTTGCGTACACATATATGTACGCCGTGGAATTGCCACGCCTTTACTCGCCGTTTATTAAAATAGTATTGTTTATTATTATGGTGCATCGCTAAAAAAACTATTAAAAACGTTTATGAATAAAGCAGTATGTCATTTAAGTCGCTTTTTAGGCTTTAGACAGGGTAAATGAATGGTTGATTCTGATTACGCAGAGGCTGCCAATCCGGGCAATACCAGTGGAACCGATACCCAAAGCCATCAATCAACCGAACAAAACGCACCGCAAAAGGCACCGGAGGGCGCCACAACAAGTGGGAAAAAGTTCACCTTCACAAAAAACGGCCTTCTGATCGCCTCACTTTTCGTAGTAATAATACTCCTTGACATTTACCTTAGGACTGGAATGCTAAAGTACGCAGGCTTTTTCGAGCCGGACGGGTTCTACCACTTTTCCGTGATAAGGGCCGCTGTGACTCACGGCTTTGCGATACCGAAAACTCTTGTGCTTTCGGGGTTCCCGGCGCATTTCGGGATAACCGAACCCCTTGGCCTGTATTTCGTTACCCTTTTTCCTTATGCATTGTTGCAGTACTTCGGGATTAGCTACTACAACGTGATGAGGCTAGTTCCAATACTGTTTGGAATATTGGACGCGATCGGCGCTTACTTCCTTGTGAAATACTTCGCAAAAAGCAGGGTCCTCGGTTTCCTTGCAATGTTCTTTGTTGCCATATCGAGCGGAGACATAGCAAGGACTGCTGCGCTCGTATACAGGGGCGACGGGTTTATAACCTCTTTCATGATACTCTCGTTGATATTCTTCGTTGCCGTTTTCAAGCAGAAGAGCCTTAAGGGAAAGGTCGCATTCGCCCTCGCGGCTGCTTTTGTGCTGGGCGTTGGAACAGCAGTTTGGAACGGCGCACCCTTTACCATAATAGTATACATGCTTGCCGTTATATTCGTGGCAGTGCTTGGGTACATAACCGCGGACCTTTCTTTGCTAAGGGATTCTGTGATACTCACATTGGCGCTTTTGTTGACGTATGCGATGCAGCACATGTGGATGGCTTTGACCATAATAAGGGCTACGCAAGCGCTGTCGACTTGGCATTTCTTCATCTTCTACCTGCCAATATTGCTTGGTACTCTCCTTGGCTGGTATCTTGTATCCAACAGGACGAAATTCCCTGCGCTTACGATGAACACGCTTGCCAGAGCAAGATTCCTGGTTGCCACAGTCGTTGTGGCTTTGGTTGTAATCCTTGCGTTCTTCGGCGGATTCATTACGAGCATAGCTTCCGGGGATGGCTTGGTTATCGCAAGCAGCCACCTGAACGTTACGATACAGGAGCTGCAGCCGCCGACATTCGGATTCCTGTGGGCAAGCTTCTCGTACCAACTATTCCTCGCCCCGATAGGCATAATCCTCTACCTTGTTTTCGCTTATAAGGTGCACCCAGGGCAGAAGTATACTCGCATCGCAAAGCTTAGCTTCTCTCCAGAGTTTTTGGTAATGTTGGCTTATTTCGTTGCGACCATGTACCTGCAGCTCAATGCAGTAAGGTTCAATTCCATAGTGGCTGTGCCCATAGCGATATTCGCAGCATACGCCATATACTCGATAGGCAGGCTCTTGGGAGTCAATGCCAACATGCTTAAGACGCTGGGCAAGAACATAGCCACATACGGCAGGCTTGCCTTTGCCATAGTTGCAATATTCATACTCGTCTACATGCTCGTGCTTACCAACAGGGAATCGTTCACTTCGGTGCAGGCAGACGGCATAAACGCAAATTTCCTATCGGCATTAACGTGGGCAAGGAACAACACGCCAGCAAATGCGACGTTCCTTGCGGTATGGCCCGACGGTTCTGTGATAGAGGGCTGGGCAAACAGGACTAGCGCCATGGACAGCGTTGGGGGGCAGAACGGGCCATTGATAGCAGGATTCGCGAGATTCATACTCAATACGACGCCAGACACCAATTACCTGATAAACAAGGTGCATAAGCCGGAATACCTTCTCGCAAGGTATTACTGGCTCCAGGAATTGGGCGGCATAGCGATAGAGGGAAACCTGAGCAACAGCATATCTGCAAGCTACGGTTACGACCAGTTCGACCCGGTAAGCGAAAGCGCGAACTCAACCTACGAGAGGATTGCGTTCCAGTCGCCGTTGTCTCCAGGGCTTGACGCAGTTATGCTGATAAACCTTTCCGATCCAAGCAGGATTGTCGCCGGAATAGGCTCCAACGGCAATTACAAGCTTGTCAAGAACGCAATGCTTTACGACATGGCAAACGACAGCTACAAGGAGTCGATTGCATCGGGCAACGCGGTCAACGACACGTTCATGATGACCTACAATGGGAAAAACATAACTGGAGCGGCGCTCGTGGGGCCAAACTTCACAAGAAGCAACATCTGGGACTTCCTTTACGGGTGCAGCTATAGCAACTGCAGCTACGGCGCAGGGACAGGAATAAGCATGAAGCTCATATACCAAAACTCCGACAGCAGGATATTCAAGATAAGCTATTCTAATTCGACGAATTCCAGTTCTTAAGCCTTTGAGAAAACCGCTTTTATGAAACCTTTTTCAGTATGCACGCCGTTTAGCTTTAGCCCTTTTATGTCGGAGTAGGAGTTTGCCTCGGCAACGCTTAGGGAATGGTTTCCGGATATGGCCATACCCTTTTCGGGCTTTAGAAATTCGTAGATAACCAAACTTCCTTTGTCCGAAAGGTATTTCGATATGTATTCCAAAGCTTGCCTTTTCACCGCCCAATGGTGGAACGACAGCGTTGATATTATCAGGTCGAACTTTGTATCGAACGGTATATTTGTGTTCATTCCAATTTCAAAATGTATGTTCTTGAGCCCGTTCTTTTGGGCCTTGGACGATGCGATTTTGACCATGGTCGCAGACGGGTCTATGCCGAATATCTCCCTTTCAGGAAACGATTTTGCGATTTCGATATCGAGTATGCCAGGGCCGCATCCTATGTCCAGCATAGCCTTGAAATCGCGTTTTGAGACGTCGTTGCTTATGAAAGAATAGAACTGCTTCATGCTTGGGAACGTCCTTGAGAAAAGCGAATACAGGCGCGACGTCACAGGGCCGAAATTCTCGTCTTTGGGGTTTTTGGGCATCTCATTTCGCCTTGAAGTACCAGTGCGTACCCTCGTTAGAATCTTCTATTATTATGCCGAATTTCTCCTCAAGCTCCTTGCGCAGCTGGTCTGCCTTTGCGAAGTCCTTTAAGCCCCTTGCTGAGTCCCTTTCCTTTATGAGCTCGGCTGCACCCTCGGGGAGCTCGCGGGCTTTGGTGTAGTTGTCCAAGCCTATACCTAATACGGAGTCGAAATCCATGAGTACGTTGAGCACTCCGGAGGCAGCGTCGACACCTATATCGCTGTTCTCTACCAGACCCGCTGATTTTGATAGCAGGTCGTGCATTGCCGCTATGGCTTCCGGAGTATTGAAATCGTTGCTAATGGCGCTGAAGAACTTGACCCTGCAGTTTTCCGCGTATTCTATCGTCGATTTATCTGACTTGGAAAATTTGGACGAGACCTTGGACAGCTTCTGCACCACTGCATATATGGAGTTCAGCGTGTTCTGTGAATTGGTAAGTGCATCAAACGTGAAGTTCTGCTGGCTCCTGTAATGCGAGGTCAAAAGGAAGTACCTATACGCTATGGGTGTGTAGCCTTTCTTTGCTATGTCGTCCATCGAGTATATGTTGCCCTTGGACTTTGACATCTTTTCCCCGTTTACAGTAAGGAAATTAACATGGAACCAATAGTTGACGAACTTTGATCCGGTTGCCGATTCCGACTGCGCTATTTCATTGGTGTGGTGTATCGGTATGTGATCTATGCCTCCGCAATGTATGTCAAACGTGTTTCCGAGGTATTTCATGCTCATGGCGCTGCATTCTATGTGCCAACCTGGAAAGCCCCTGCCGAACTTGGAATCCCAGACCATCTCCTTTACACTTTCATCCGCAAGCCTCCATACTGCGAAATCCGTTATGTTCTTTAGCCCGGAAGGCCTGTCGACCCTAGCGCCCGCTTGCTGGGTAGAGTTTAGTTCGGCGAACGTATGGCCTGACAGCTTGCCGTAATCCTTGAACTTAGAAGTGTCAAAGTACCAGCCAGCATTAGCGTCCTTTATTTGGTATATGTATCCCTTTGAGTCCAAAGATTCTATGAGCGCAAGCATATCGTTTATATGGTCTGAAGCCTTGACTATGCGCGTAGGCATAAGGATATTCAGCTTTGATATGTCGTCGATAAACGCTTTGGTGTAGTAATCCGCTATCTGGGCCATGGTCTTGTGCTCCTTTGTGGCCTCGCTCCGCAATTTGTCTTCGCCAGTATCGGCGTCGCTTGCCAAGTGCCCTACG
The DNA here is from genome assembly GCA_023473395.1 of Candidatus Martarchaeota archaeon. Lineage (GTDB taxonomy): Archaea > Micrarchaeota > Micrarchaeia > Micrarchaeales > Micrarchaeaceae > Micrarchaeum_A. Next base: position 4,718 of record JAMCYO010000009.1, read on the forward strand.
TCAGTGAGGTTCATGACATGGGTTACGAGGTAGCCCTCATGGGCCAATGCCCTCCTGAGCACATCCTCGAAAACATAAGCCCTCATGTTGCCTACGTGGGCGTAGAAGTACACTGTAGGCCCGCAGGCGTAGATTCCTACGGATGGCGGCTTTATGGGCTTGAAGTCCTCTACCGAACGCGACATCGTATTGTACATCTTTATTGCTGGCACATGGGGCACCGTTCATTTATAATTTACTTGGGCCTTTATTAAATTGCTTCTTGATTGTCAGTACTTATGTTCCAATAAGCCTTCTCTATGTATTGGTGGTCCTCTTTGAGCTTTGGGATTTTGCCTGCATCCTTAAAACTGCCCATTTCTATGCCCTTCGAGCACAGGACTACCCTGTTGCCCGATATCGGAGGCATTGACAAAAGGTACACGCCAAATCTTTTCGCAAGCGCGGTAGTAAGGCTCTTTGCCCTTGCCCTTCCAAGCGAAGTAAGCGTATAGTTTATTGCAAGGACGCCCTTTTCCTTTAGCGCGAAGTAGGCATTTTCAATCATGGAATTCGAGAGGAATTCCGATGGCATGTCGTCGTCGATGTACGCATCCAGTATTATTATGTCGTACTCGTTTTTATGGGCAGACATGTATTCTATGCCGTCACCCATTATTATGTTTGACCTGAGGGGTTTCCCTATGAATATTTTGTACATGGAGGCTATGGCCTCGTCTATCTCCACAACGTCTATCCTTGCATCTTTGTATACGGACTCTATTTGGTAAGGTATTGTGCCGCCGCCAAGCCCTATCACAAGTATCTTCGGGTCTTTGAACATCGAAGGCAACGGTAAGAAATAGTCCCAGTAGCTGCCAGTGAGAATCCTGCCTTCAATGAGCCTTGAAAACACTGTGTTATTGTATAATAGCTCTTTGTAGGGGCCTTTTTTTATTATCCTTATCCTGGCACCGTTGCTGTATTTCTCCGCAAGGAGCTTGCCAAAAGCTGATTCATAGAAAGATTTCAGTATGTTTGTCATTGTATTGCCTTGCGCGCGAAGACTGCAAAAACTTATCCGGAATACGACTATTAGTTATTAGGTAAATTTATTAATATTCTTGCTAAAAAATAGGTTATACCCGTTGTAGCTCAATGGCAGAGCGGCCGGCTGTAGTTTGATTCTTCGTCAAGAAGATACCGGCAGGTTGAGCGTTCGACTCGCTCCAACGGGATACAGGTGTTTTAATGCAAGCGAAAAGCGCAACGCAAAAGTTCGTTGCCCCGATGACAGAACAGAAGCATACCCTGCCGTTCATATTGATGGTAATAGGTGGTTTCCTAATACTTTTGGGAGGAGTATACGAAATAAGTGCGGTACATGCGATATCGGCAAACGCCATAATAAGCAACCTGACGGCCAGCAACCCGGCCCTAGCGAACAACGCAACCGAGCTCAAGCTGATAAACAGCGAGGTTAGCAGCGGAGTGCTTTACGACGCGATATACGCAGTGGTTGCGACAGGCGTAATATGCGGGCTCTTGGTGATGCTGAGCGGGTTTATGGTTTACAGGCCAAGCGGCAACAGGCTCAAGGTATTCTCGATAATAGCTATAATATTCTCGCTTATAAGCATAATAGGGGCAGCGGGTTTCATAGTCGGAATGATCCTTGGAATAATAGGAGGAATACTCGGGCTTATGAAGAAGTAGCGCCGCACAACAAGGTATTTATAGCTGTCAATGCAGAAATATTCTGCAGAGTCTCGGTAGTGTAGTGGTTAGCATGCGACCCTGTCACGGTTGCGACCCGGGTTCGAATCCCGGCCGAGGCGCCTTTTATATTAGATTTGAGTTTGAATCTGCTTACTTTTGTATTGCCTTGAACTATTTTAATATATGTTAAATCGAAGCTACAAAAGGTTTTTAATTATGAGCAGATTAATAGGCATGAATAGAGCGTTAAGGCAACGCTAAATAAATAGCCAACTGTTTCTGGGGCATATAGGAAAAAGAATGTGTATTTGTTAGCAGATGCTTTAAATAAATTGGATGATATTATGACTAAGGAATTTGATATGGTGCTTGCTAAACCATTTGTAAAATGGGCCGGAGGTAAAACGCAACTACTGGACAAGCTAATAAGCTCCTTGCCAAAATTTCGCAGTTACCACGAGCCCTTCGTAGGTGGGGGCGCTTTGTTTTTTAGCTTATTTAATAAAGGCTTGATAACCGAAGCGCATTTGTACGATTATAATCAAGATCTGATAAATGCATATAAAATAATTAAGGAGATCCCGACTCGACTGATTGAAGAACTAAAATCTAATATATACGTCAACAACAAAGAGATTTATTATAAAATCAGGGCTTCAAAGCCGCATTTATCGGTTAAAAATGCTGCCAGGTTTATCTATCTCAATAGGACTGCTTACAACGGACTTTACAGGGTAAACTCGAAAGGAGGGTTTAATGTGCCTTTTGGAAATTACAAGAAGCTTTCCATGCCTTCTGCTGGGCTTTTACTTAAAGACAGCTTTGCCTTGAAGAATGCAGAATTGCATGCGGGCGATTTTGCAGATGTTCTTTCCTTTGCCAAAAAGGGCGATTTTGTATATTTTGATCCTCCATACCAACCGTTATCTAAAACATCAAGCTTTACTGGATATACCAAAAACTCTTTTACAATGGAAGACCAGAAGCGTCTTGCAAGAGTATTTTCTGAGCTTGATAGGAAAGGCTGTTATGTTATGTTAAGCAACTCCAGTACTGAGTTGATAAGGGAACTATATTCCGGTTACTACATAGAAGAGGTACTTGCCGCCCGGGCGATAAATTGCAAGGGAAACAGCAGGGGAAAAATAAAAGAGTTTATAGTGAGAAACTGGAAACTGCAGCCCCAGCAAAAGAAGCTCTTAAACAAAGAGCTTGTTGAACGCAATTAATGCAGATACCAGAGGGGCTCTAGGTTTTCTTCAAAATCCTTGCCCTTTTTATTTTCTTTATTTGTATAATCTTTTGGAGGTGGCTGTCGATTGCCCAAGCTAAGGCTCATTATGTCTACCTCCTTATATCCATCTATAAACGCCCGAACCCACCCCTGATAAAAAAGTGTAGGTGGTATGTAGTTGCTTTCCTTGTAATAGCAGTATTCTTGTTCTATTATGAAGAGCTGTGAGAGGTTAGCTATGATTTCAAGCGGGTTCAGCGAATGCTCGAAATGCTCTTTTGATAATTTTTTTATTTCGGATTCTGGATAATTATGGTAAAATATTTTATCAAATACAAGTAACATTTCCCTCTTTAAATCCGGCCTTGATCTAGCACGTAGGTTAAGGTCTAGCATTACGCGTAAATGGTTAGGCCTGAAAGGCTCTTTCCCTTCCTCTTTGAGCCATATCTGAAAATTTTTGTTTATATCGTAGTTTTTGAATCTTTTTGATATTTTCGAAGGGCGGAATATATAAAGTTCCTCCCGATCTGTTTTTATTATCTGTTTATTTGTATCGAATTCCAAGTTTTTTACCAATTCAAAAGCATGATTATAATCCATTTCTGACACCATACCCACTTAGTTTAACATAATTCTTCTAACTAGTGATAATACATATAGGTCTGAATTTAAGTATTTTAAGTATTTCTCAGCAATTTCAATCCCTTCGGCGCCATTACTAATATATTTTGTTCATGAGGTTCATATATCGCCCATCTTCATGTATTCCTCGCCAGCCTTGAACGAGAAGATGAGCTTTTGGTAGGGCATCTCGCCCAGCAAATGCCCGGTAAGCTTGCTCTTGCCCTGGCCGCTCGAGCCCGTTATGAGCACGTTGCGGTTGCCCTTGGAGTGGATGTAAGCCTTCAAGCCGAGCGGCGAGGGCTTTGCCCGAGCGAGCCTGTACTTATGCTCTTCTCTTGTTCTGGTTCTCACACGCACAGCCTTCGGAGCTGATGTTGCAAGCATTACAATGTTTACGCCAGGCTTAGTGCCGGGAATGTAGAAAGCATAAGCTAGGTAAGCGAAAAACACTACGACAAATACAAAAGGCGCGTAGAGGTATGCAACAAAAAACGATAGGAGAGAAACTATGAAAGCAAGAACAAAGCCTAGCACGACTGCTTCAAGAAAGCTGTGGGCCTCTTTTGGAGGTGTAGAAAAGCTCATACATTCGTCCCTTTATTTTCTTCGTAATAGATAGTTCTAATTCTTTCTATATAAAATAAATTTGTAAATGCATAAAAAAGCGGGTACAGTGCAATTAGCATAAAAAAGATTGAAATATTTTCGCTTAAGTTGGCTCCCGAAACTTCTAAACTTAATATAGCAAAAATTAATGTTAAAACGGCAAATTTAACATGGTTGTGATTATTAAATACTAACTTTTTATATTTGTAAGGAAACATTCTGGCTTTTTCTAGATATACTGTCTCTATAAGTTGCGAGGCTATTAATAAAAGAGTTGTAGCGACAATCAAGCTAGAATCTATAACATAAGTTATTTGGGCATTAAAAGTTAAAACCTTTCCCCCATTGAAAATTAAATCTAAAATTATTGGCATAAGTATGATGGCATTCAATGAAATTAATAGGAGCGTTCTATAGGTAGTATAATAATAAACTTCGTCGTCTTGCTGTAGTAGTTCTTGTGCCTCATTAACATAGTTTTGTGCTGAATGTAAAAAATCAGGTAATATTGAGAATAGATAAAATAATTGAATTATAACTAATAAGAATATTCCATCTCCTATAATACCGTTATAGGTTGCGACATTAGCACCATACGAGGAAGATGCTACAAGGATTGATAATAAAATTGATATGAAGGTGCCAGCATCGCTATCAGTACTTTTGTTTAGATGATAAAGAAGTCTTTTTATTTTAACTATTCCATTATTCATATAAAAGCGCACTAGTATTTATACTTACTTTATATTTCTGTTTGTATTTATTTCTTACTTTTATATCGTTCTGAATCTCAAGCTATACAAACTTCTAATTTAAGATATAATCCAAGAAAATTTATGTTTTTAACATATTTATATTTGCATTGGTTATTATGACAAACAAGCTGGAATTAGAAAGGGTTGATACTTGGATTCAAAAAGCAAAATCAGAATCTGACGTATTTGATAAGTATATTTCATATTATATTGCTTATAATATGCTCTATAGCTTGTATTATAAAAAGCAAAACTGTAATCTAGACTTAGGGGATAAAAAAGATAGATACAGAGCAGTTAATGTGTTTAAGTTTATGCCGACCAAAGCCAAGCAAGAATTAGTATGTTCTATATACAAACTACTAATCGAATACGTTAATAAAATACCCATAGAGACCGATGAATTTTGGGAAAATAAAGATAAAGAAGGTATAGCTTCATGTTTAAGGCAAGCATTGCTATATAAAGACAATAATAAAGTTTTAGAGTACCTTGCAAAATGGCTTTATAAGGTAAGGTGCAATATATTTCATGGTAGTAAGGACTATTCTGATAAATGGGCTGAGATGCTTGCATTAAGCAACGAAATTATATATAAAATTCTAATTAACTTAGAGCACAATTACTTATCCTGTTTCCTTTAAGCCCCGCTCTATCGCTTGCTTCGTAAGCTCACTAGGTAGCTCTAGAGCCCAATAAGTTTTAGTTGGTTACCTAGAGCTTCACTTTTTATTCAGCCTTTTCTGAGGATGAGGACTAAGTGTTTCTTGTGGTAATTGTGGCGGAATTAACCCCTTAATTTTTCTTTTATTTCTGTGTATTTTTGAGAAATTAGCAGGTTTTTTTCCATATTGCTGTATCCCTATATTTTTATTATAAGGTCCTTTAACACTGTGAACAGAATCGTTTCTTAAATCTTTTTCTATTAAATTTTCCAGTAGTTCTTTTATTTCCTTACTAAACTCAAAATTGGTTAAAGATGCTCTTTTTCTCGAAAGCATATCAATCTTATTAAATTCCCCTAAAGCTTCTTTTGGTGTTAATACTTTTACGTTTTCTATTTTTTCTTGGAGTATGTAAAAATCTTTTATGTTCCATGTTACAAAAATGTTTATATCATTTATAGCAAAAGTATGCGCCTGAATTGTATCCCCTGTTCTTGTATTAAAATTAAGTGTGCTTTCTACTAATTGGTCTATAGTATCCATTATTGATTGCCTTTTATTTATAGAAAGAGGCAGCGGATGAATACTTTCCTTCCAGGAATTCCTTATCCTATAAAGTAGTGAGTAAGCTTTGTCCTTATTTTTAGTTCTTCTCATCATTGCTGAAGCCAATTCCACAAAAGTAAAAATAGAAGTATAAAATGTAATATCTGGATGTTCTTCTTTTAAAACATACTCCATAAATGATAATGATTCATCATGGTGTGGTTCATTATTTATTTCTGAAGAAACGAAAACGTCTGAATCTATATATACAGTGATCGGCGTTTCCATTACCCTACACCCTAAAACTTACCCGTTTTCTGCGCTTTGAAGGCACGCGTGCTATAAAAGATATCTTCCTACCGTGAGATATAAATGATACTCTTCTTTTAGTTTTAGTTCTTGCTAGAAAACTTATCCTTTGCTTTTTCCTAGTCAAATAACCACCTTAATAATATAAAATTAAAACCCTTTTGAAGTTGTTTCTATCTTATTAAATACTTATATTTATTCCTTAGATCGGCCTGAAACCTTCGATTTCACAGGCTTTGCCTGCAAGGCCTTCCGCCACAACTGGCTTTAAGCTTAGCAACCTAAGCAGCCGAAGGTACCTAAACTTCTTAGGAAGAAGGTTTGCAAACTCTGTTTGCAAAATTTGCAACAAAGTTGCAAAGTTTAATCAAGAAGCCGCTTTGGGGCGGGGCAAAAACCAGGGCTTGAAAAATGCGACGGCTAAAGGCTTAGCATGCGACCCTGTCACGGTTGCGACCCAGGTTGAATCCCGGCCGAGGCGCCTTTTAACGCCAACCAGGCTTAAGCAGTATCTTCTTGCATCTTTTCTGACCTTGGCTTTATCCCGCCGTATGTTTCCTTCCTGCTTAGATACGATACTTTAACGTTGGTGCCTTTGTCAACGGGCTTAAGCTTGTGCTTGAACGTAACAGCATTGTATGTACTTGGGGCAATCTGCTTAAGTATGAAGACGAAACCCACATTCTCGAAACCCAAAAACATGGAATTCGACCTTGGATTATGGCGTATGAAACCCTCGCTTAGCTGCTTCCCCAATCTTTCGATTATCTGCTCGTAGCTATCGTTACTTATGAAGGCTAGCCTTTCCCTCATGCGTTCTGCGCAGTGGAAGGTAATTACAACCTCTATTTCCTTGGGCTTGGTTTTCGTATGCTCCTTTTGCATGGTAGTACTCGCTTATGCCTTATATTTATAGCTTCCTGGGCTTTGCATAATGGTTGCCAGATTGCAAAACAATATCTAATTTGGCTTCGATAGATTAAGTGATGGGATAAAAATGCAAAACAAAAACGTGGTTGAAAATACCAAGAATAAGCTAAGGGTCATAAGAAAAACCATTGCAGTTGCCAATAAGAAGCTCATAGTCCAGAGAAGGAGCGTAGGATACATAGAAAATAAATATGGCGAATTCTACTTAAACGCCATGAAAGTTAGCGATAGGTGGAAGGACTATCTGGTATTGCTCAAGGCAAAAAGGTACGAAGGTTATTTTCCAATATTCGGGAATAATGATTTTTACCTTAGGCTGGATTCCGGATGCATATCTGGCGACATATTCCTGGACGACACATGCGACTGCAGACCGCTCTTGGAGAACGCAATGAAAACGATAGCAAAAAAGGGAAACGGCATGGTCATAATGAGCCTTGGGCAGGATGGGAGGGGCTTCGGAACCGAATTTAAGCTCAATACCCTTACCCTGATAAAAGAAGCTGGCATAGGTACTGTAGAAGCGTTCAGAGAACTTTCTGGAAAAAAGAGCGTTGATAAAAGGAGCTATGACGGATTTATAGCAATACTCAAATTTTTTAATGTGGGCAAAAACATAACTCTAATGACAAACAACCCAGAAAAGGCAAAGATATTGGAAAGCGCAGGATTCAATACAAGGGTACTCGAGGATGGGCACCCAAAAGGCAACAAGATACTGGAACGCAACGTAAAGAGCAAGCTAAAATACGGCGTGGTTTCTTCGTGAATCCGGGAAATTAAAAAGAATCCTTAATTATTGAAGATTCGGGCGACCTGAGCAGCTTTTTAAGGTTCTTTTTTACCGCCTTTGAATTTTTTGGTATTTTATCTTCCGTATTCTCGAAGTCCTTTATGTACCAGTACTGGTCGATGTAGTAATCCGGATTTGCGTTGCTGCTGAGCAGGCTTTTGTATGGCTTGTTGGATATCAGTATGAGGTAAAAGCCGTAGGTCTTTATGAACTCATTGAGCTTGGACATATACTCAACAGATATTGAACCGTGGGGCTCCAAAACCACTTGCCTTCCGTTGAACGCCAGCGAGGTTATAAAATCCGGCAAATAGGCCTTTGAATTGCTTAGCGGGTATGCCATGTATTCGTAGTATGAACCTATCCCAAGGTCAAGCAACGACCTTTTTACTGATTCCTCCCTGGGATTAAGAACCTCGGATGACTGCCTTAGGAACTTTTTGCTTGAAGTGTCGATTGAAATTGGCGGATGCAAGGCCAACTGCTCTTTTTCCGGAGTGCCCTTTTGCGTTAGCATAGTTTCTATGTCTGAAAACTTTTTTAACCTTTATATGCCGCGGAAAGATTGTTTTGGTGCCGCTAGGCTCAGCTATAAATAGCTTAATAAACAATAGTTAACGTAAGTGCTAATTATCGGTGATAAAATGCCAAAGAAAGAAGAGATACTGGAGTTGATAAAGCAGGCAAACATGCAGATGGATATGATTATAGGGGATACAAGCGTACCGAAGAACGTAAGGAATGCGGTAAGCGAGGCAAAGAACAAGCTCAACGCCGACGGGGATTTTACGGTAAGGGCATCCTCCGCAATATATAATTTGGATTCCGTAAGCAACGACATAAACCTTCCGCCGCAGGCAAGGACTGTAATTTGGGGAGTTTTAAGCATACTTGAATCCATAAAGGATTGAAGAGCACCATGGAGAGCGAAAAGGAGATAATTGCCAGGGGTTCGCTGAAACAGCTTGCAGCAGCACTCTCAAAAGCTGGCATGCTCATCGAGGCAAGCATAACTGACGACATGCTTAAAGAAGTGGATCCCTCTGCGCTCGCCTACGAATTGATAGAGGGCAAAAGCTCGGAGGAGACTTTGCACATAGTCAAAAGGGAGGAGCTTCAAAAAGCCATAGACAGGATAATGGAGCAGAAGCAGCCGATAAAGATAGAGGTAAACCGCTCGTCGGATTATAAGCCATTGGCAGCTGAAATAGACGCACAGTACAAAATAATGACCAGGGAAGCGGAGCACACAAACGGAACCGTTAACGATTTTGTACTTTATTTCAGGGACAGGCTCGACAGGATGAGGCAGATCATAGGGACGCACAACAGCAACGGCCAGTTCCTTCAGAATTTGGCGCACATAAACGATTACGCCTCTGGGAGGGAAGTTTACATAATGGGCATAGTGTCAAGAAAGATAATAACGAAAAACAACAACATAATGATAGAGCTCGAGGACGAGGAGGATTATGCTAAGGTAATATTCATGAACGGGAGCTCCAAGGAAGCGCAGGAGCTCTATACGAACGCCAATTCAATAACCAATGACGAGGTCTTGGCGATAAAAGGTAAAATATCCGGGCCTTTCGTGATAGCAAGCATGATAGTTTGGCCCGATGTGCAAATAAAGCAGCAGAAAAAGCTGGAACAGGACATAAACATAGCGTTCCTTTCCGATATACATGTAGGCAGCAAGCTCTTTATGGAGAAAAACTTTTCCAAGATGATAAGGTGGCTCAACGGCGATGCTGACCATAGCCAGATGGAACTGGTAGGCGGCATAAAATATCTTGTCATAAGCGGGGACGACGCCGATGGGATTGGAGTATACCCCAACCAGGACAAGGACCTTGCAGTATCCGATATGTACACCCAATACAAGATGCTTTTCGACTTCATAGACGCGATACCAGACTATATACAGATATTCATAATGCCTGGCAACCATGACGCAGTGCAAAGGGCCGAACCGCAGCCACCATTGCCGCAGGAGCTCATAGGCGATTTCAAGAAGGACAACGTCCACATAGTTTCCAACCCTACCTACATGTCGCTTCACGGGCTCGATGTCCTGGGTTACCACGGAACTTCATTGGATTCGATAATAAGCGCAATACCAAACAACAGCTATGCGGTGCCTGAAAAGGCCATGGTCGAATTGCTGAAGAGGAGGCACCTTTCGCCGATCTACGGAGGCAACATAATAGTGCCTTCCAAAAAGGACAATCTTGTAATGGACGTGGTCCCTGACATATTGCACATGGGGCACATACACAAGAACGGCACCGCAAAATACCACGGGGTCACGGTCATAAACAGCGGCACATGGCAGGGTAGGACAGATTTTCAGGTTAGGCAGGGGCACATACCCACGCCGTGCATAATGCCGGTTTTCAAATCAAAAGACTATACAGTGACGTCAATAGATTTCAACAGGTAGCTTGGATGGACATACATCAGTATTTTGCAGAACTGCAAAAAAATTTTGACAAGGCGTTTTCCGTAGCTACCGCTGCGAAGGAAAAGGGGCTGGATCCCGAAACATTCGTTGAGATAACGCCTGCGCCTGACTTGGCTACCAGGGTTGAAGGCATAATAGGCATAAAGGGGCTAGCGGAGCTTATAAAGAAGAATTCCGAGGGAAAATCAAGGCAGGAGCTAGCGTTTACAATGGTAAAGGAAATCTGCACCAACGAAAGATTTGCCGATGAAGTAAGCAAGAGGCTTTATACAGCAGTAAAAGTCGGGCTAGCAGTCCTTACGGAGGGCATATTAGTGGCCCCTACCGAAGGCCTGCAGGGGGTGGAACTGCACAAGAATCCTGACGGAAGCGACTACGCTGCGATAGTATATGCCGGGCCTATAAGGGGGGCTGGAGGCACAAGCGCTGCACTTTCTGTGGCGCTTGCCGATTATGGGAGGAAAGAGCTCGGGATAGGGGCTTACAAGGCAACAAAACCTGAAATAGAAAGGTACCTTGAGGAAATACAGATTTACAATTCGAGGGTGGCTAGGCTGCAGTACCTTCCGCCGGAACAGGACATAAGGGTTATACTGGAGAACTGCCCGGTGTGCCTCGATGGGCTTGCTTCCGAACAGCTCGAGATAAGCATACACAGGAACGTAACCAGGCTGGATGCAGATGGCAAACCTCAACTTATATCGAACAGGATAAGGAGCGGAATATGCTTGGTTTCCTGCGAGGGCATAGCCCAAAAGGCCAAGAGCGTGCTAAAGTACACCAAGGGAGCGGGGCTCGACTGGTCATGGCTCAACCAGATAATAAAAGTGGAAAAATCATCGCAGCAGGGGCAGCAGAAGGATACAAAAAAAGACGCGGTATTCCTTCAAGAACTCGTTGCCGGGAGGCCGATATTCGCATATCCTGAGCACCCTGGCGCGTTCAGGCTCAGGTATGGAAGGAGCAGGTTTACGGGCATAGCTTCGAAGGGGTTCAACCCTGCAACCATGTACCTGCTTGACGAGTTCATAGCAACAGGCACGCAGCTCAAGGTCGAGAAACCCGGAAAGGGATGCGTTGCTGTTCCAGTAGATAGCATAGAGGGGCCTTTCGTCAAGCTCGATACCGGCGAAGCGTTAAGGATAAACGACGTAGAGACTGCAAAAAGGCTCGAACCGCATATAAAAAAGATACTTTCCGTAGGGGACATATTGATAACGTATGGAGATTTCAAGAAGACAAACACGCCGTTATCACCTACCAGTTACGTGGAGGAGTATTGGCATTTGCAACTGGAAAAAGCAGGGCTTGCAGAAAAGCCAGAACCGAAATCTTTCATGGAAGCGCTTGAGCTTTCGAGGAAATATGCCGTGCCAATGCACCCCAAGTACATATACGATTACGCCGACATAAGCACGGAGGACATGCTTTTCATAGTAGAGGCGCTCAAGGAGGCCGACCTTAACGGAGCCAAGACCGTTGAAGCGATTGAAAAAATAACCATAAGCGGGGAAAGGCTGATGAAAGCGAGGGAACTTCTTGAACGCATATGCATACCTCACAAAGACAGCAACGACAGGATAGAAGTGATGGGAGAAGACGCAAAGGCGCTTATATCGGCATGCGGGCTTACCGACGGAAAAAACATAATCCAAGGCAGGGAGCTGCCACAGGAGGCACTAAGGGCGCCGGATTCGATAGGCATGCTAAACAGGCTTGCGGAATTCAAGGTAATGAAACGCTCTACAAAGATAGGCAGCAGGATGGGAAGGCCGGAAAAGGCCAGGGAAAGGCTGATGAAACCTGCTCCGCACATCCTGTATCCGATAGGAGAATACGGGGGCAAAGAGAGAAGCATAACCAAGGCTTGCATTATGCAGTCCAAGAAATTCAACTCGCCAAATATAACCGTGGAGCTCGCAAGGCACCTGTGCACAGTGGGAGGCGAATACATAAACTCGTTTTATTGCACCGAACACAAATGCAGGGCGGAGATTGTTAGGAAATGCAAGCTTTGCGGCAACTTCGGAACAGAGAAGAAATGCCCGAAGTGCGGCGGCGACATGAGTGCCGGGGAAACAAAACAGATAAACATCGTGGCAGAAATGAACAAGGCTTTGAAGAACCTTGGGATGGACCAAATGCCCAAGCTCATGAAGGGAGTCAAGGGCCTTTCCAATGCCGACAAACTGGCGGAGCCGTTGGAGAAGGGGATAATAAGGAGCATACACGGCATATTCATATTTAAGGACGGAACTTCCAGGTTTGACGCCACGGATGTGCCAATAACGCATTTCTACCCTGACGAAATAGGGACCAGCGTAGAAGAAATAAGGAAGCTAGGCTACGATAGGGACTACCTTGGAAACCCGCTTGAACGCGGGGACCAGTTGGTTGAATTGATGCATCAGGACGTAATACTAAACATGCGCGGTGCTAGCTATTTCGTCAACGTAGCAAAGTCTATGGATGACATGCTTACAAAGCTTTACGGCCTTGAAAAATTCTATAATATCGACGATTACAGAGGGTTGGTTGGGCAGTATGTAATAACGCTGTCGCCGCATACATCGGCAGGGGTCTTGGGGCGCATAATAGGCTTCACCGATGCCAGCGTGGGCTTCGCGCACCCTTACCTAGTATCGGCAAGAAGGAGGAACTGCGACGGGGACGAGGATACTACAATGATGCTGCTCGATGCCCTAGTAAATTTTTCCAAGCATTACATGCCAACTACGGTTGGCGGTACGATGGATGCCCCGCTCATATTGACTGTAAACGTCAAGCCTGAAGAAGTTGACGACGAAGCGCACGCGATGGAAGTAGTCGACAATTACGGAATAGACTTCTACGACAAAACATTCTCTTACCCTCCACCTGGCGACGTAAAGATTGAAGTGGTAGGTGACAGGCTAGAGAAGGAATCCATATATTCCAACCTAAAGTTCACACATCTTTCCGGAATAAAGGCGGTAGCTGATGCACCGAAGAGAAGCGCGTATACTACTTTGAAGACTATGAACGACAAGATAAACATGCAGTTCAACCTCATGGACAGGCTTTACAGCATAGACAAGAGGGACACCGCCAGAAGGTTGATACTGAGCCACTTCATACCAGACTTAATGGGCAACCTCCACTCTTATTCAAGGCAGGGATTCAGGTGCGTAAAATGCAATGCCAAATATAGGAGGGTGCCGATAAAAGGGGTGTGCACCCGCTGCAGCGGGAAGCTTTTGCTCACCATATCGAAAGGGGGCATAGAAAAATACCTAGATACTGCCATAAACCTCGCCGACAGGTACGAGCTCGAACCCTACATAAAACAAAGGATACTGTTGCTCAAGGAGGAAATAGAGGCAGTGTTCGGGAGCGTTGGCGCCATAGAAATAAAGGACGACAAGCAGTTCAACCTTCTGAAATTCATGTAGCCTTTATTGGAAGGAACTTTGCCATCTGCTTGAGGCGCATGGTATTTATTATGTTGGAATCTTGGAGCCAGCCCCTCCTTGCCATGCCTATGCCATACCTCATGTAATCGAAGTGCGATGCGTTATGCGCGTCCGAATCCACCGAAAACATTACCTTGTAATCCCTTATCGCGAATATTGAAGAATCGTTAAGGTCCAGCCTTGTAGGATATGCGTCTATTTCCATTGCCACTCCGTATTTTTCTGCCGATTCTGCAACCGATCTCAGGTCGAGCGCGTATGGCTCGCGCTCGTTTATTATCCTCCCGGTCGGATGCGCAAGTATGTTTATGGAACCTGTGCCTATCGCCTTTTTGACCCTGTCGGTCATTTCCTTTATACCCATGTTGAAATTTGAATGCACGGCCCCGATGACGCAGTCCATCTTTCCAAGTACGGATTTGTCGAGGTCAAGGCTGCCATCCTTGAGTATATCCACTTCGGCGCCTTTTAATATCTTTATTTTACCGTCGAGTTTTTCGTTTAGTGCGTCTATCCGCTTGAAAAATTCGGTGAATTTCTTCTCATCCATCCCATGCGCGACCCGGAGGCTTTTTGTGTGGTTCGTAACGGCCAGGTATTCGAACCCCTTTGCAATGGCGGCGTTAGCCATTTCCTCCAAGGTATTTGTTCCGTCCGTTTCGACAGTGTGAGAATGCAGGTCTCCCCTTAGGTCTTCCAAATTTACAAGCTTTGGAAGCTTGTGCGCTTTAGCCAGGGCAATCTCGCCGCGGTTTTCGCGCATCTCCGGCTCTATCCAATCCATGCCTAGCCTTGAATATATGTCTCTTTCGTCTATGGCGGATATTACCTTGTCATTCTTGTCGTACAGCCCGTACTCGTTGAGCTTGTAGCCCTTGGATATCGCTATTTTCCTTACCTCGACGTTGTGCTCCTTGCTGCCGGTGAAATACTGCATCGCAGCGCCGAAGCTTTCAGGGGATATCACCCTTAAGTCGCACGTTGTGCCTATGCCGAGCAACACGGTTGTTTTCGTCGGGCCTTTGACAACAGTATTGGAAACGTACTTCTGCTTCACGAAAAGGTCCATCACCTTTTCAGGGTCCTTAGATATTGCCAGTATGTCTATGTCGCCTATTGTTTCCTTCATCCTCCTCGTTGAGCCGCATATCACAGCTTTTTCGACGAGCCTGGACTCAAGAAGATTGGAGACTATGGATTCCGCAACAGGGAGGGCGTCGCTCAGCAGGAGGCGCCCCTTCGAAACTTCGAGCATCTCAACGCCCTTGGCCAGGAGCTGTTCGCTCCTCTCGCCAAAACCCTCCAGTTCGCGTATCTCATGCTTTTCTATTGCAGATTTCAAAGAGGGTATATCCTTTACCCCAAGCTTTTTGTAAAGCGCTATCGCTTTTTTGGCCCCCATGCCCTCTATTTTTGTCAGGTTGGCAAAATCTATCGGATACTCCTTCTTCATTTTATCGTATTTCTTGACATGGCCGGTCTTGATGTATTCTTCAATCTTGTCCGCCAATCCTTTGCCTATTCCCTTTATCGACATCAGGCCTTCTTTCCCTTCGCGGCGGTAGAGTTCGGAAACGTCTTCGTCCAAAGATAGCAGCAGCATTGCGGCGTTCTGGTACGCCCTTACCTCGAACCGCGCGGTTGGCCTGCTGTCAACGCTCAGCATATCCGCCATTTCGTTGAATATCTCAGCGAGCTCCTTGTTTGCCATTATTAGATTGCAACAAAAAAACTTAAAATGGATAGCGGCTTTTGCAAATAGTAATAGCATTTTGCTTCCATTGGTATAGCATAGATATTGCGCAGTGTTGCAATGCCTAACGGCACGGAAGAGTTGAACGAGACGGAAAGGCTGAGGAAGCTAAACGCCATATATCTCAGGATAATAAACAGGTATGGCAGCTACATAGCCAACGACGAGAGCGTATCAGTAGCAGAGCTTCCAAGGCTTGTTACCCCAAAGGATCCCGCAGTGGCCAAGAAGGCTAAGGACATAATGTCCAATTTCAGCCCATACGAGTATTCCAGGGATTTTTATTCCGCTGCCGTAATGGCCTACGATTATGTAAGGAAAGAGATATACCCGATAGTGCTGCCTGTTGAGTTCTGGCTGGAGCCCAACGAGACCATGGAATTTGGAGCAGGGGAAAAACTGGACAGGTACACGCTGCTATGCAGCCTGATAATCGCTCTCGGGAACCCGTCGGCTAAGATACTCATAGTGGAAAAAAGCGAAAGGCTGGAGCCCACGCTATACTTCGAATTCAACGGCAGCTTTTATTCCATGAATTTCGAGTCCGATATAGCCAAGCTCGAAAGCAGGGAGGAGCTGCTGAAAAACTTGGGCATTACTGATGATACTGTAGCCTACGAGTTCAACGACAAGATGTACATCGACATCGTATAGAAAATCAGCCTGCAATCTTGCCCTTTTTCCTTGATGCCTTGAGCCTTTTTCTGTGCTCCTTCTTAAGCCTGCTTATCTTCTTCTTGTTCCTGTACTCCTTGCCGATCTTCCTGTTTGACTTTGTGGCTTTCTTCTGCATATGTTAACACCATTACAGCTCTATTTTCCCGTTTGCATATTTATTGCTTTTGCTGTTCAGCTTATGCTCAGCTTGAAATCCTTCTGGTAGGCAATCTGCACTATTGGCAATGCAATCTCTAGCACGCCGTTCTTGTATGTCGCTACCGCCTTTTCCGGATCCACGTTCGCTTCCAGCTGGAGCTTCTTGCTGAATACCATGTGCCCGTTGCTTACCTCTATTATAAGGCTGCCCTGGGAAGCTATGACATCTATCTCCTCCTTTTTTGCGTTAGGTATGCTTGCATCTATTATAACCGAGTCTTTTTTGTATATAGTCTCTATGAAAGGCTCGGGAGGCTGCTGCATCAAAGGCATTTGGGGCGGGAGCTGCGGCGGCGTGGGCCTTGATTCTTTTGGGTTTGGGTTCTTGCTTAGCTTTGTTGATACCCCTGAAAGCTTTATGTCTATGCCGAACTCGTTGGCTATGTTGGCCATGTTTTTGATGTCGGCATCCCCCATGTTTTCTTTTAGCGTCTTGGCAATCAGCTTTATAAGGTTCTCTATGTCTGGAACATCGTTTGGATTGTCGCTCTTCTTTTTTCTTGGCATATAATCGCCACACCCTTTACTTTTCGAGCCATATATAAAAAGCTTTCCGGAGACTTCATAACTGCAGCTACCCTTATTTTTACGGGATTTCAAAACCACTTGGATATGCCTTCCTGCCTTGAGGAATTCCTCAGCTTTTCCAATGTTTCGGCGAACTTCGCAATCCTGTTTTCCGAGAACTCGTAATCTGCGCACATCATATCCATTATCCCCTTGGTATCGGGCTTTGACAGGACCATCTTCTCCAGTTCCGACGGGCTTATATCTATGACTTCAGGGTTGTTAAACAGCTCTTCCACCTCCCTGACATCCGTCTGGAAACTGGAATTGTATTTCTCCGCTATCGCGGCTTCGACCTCTTCAAGGCTTTTGGACCCTTTGGCTATCTTCAGGGCGGTTTTAGGGCCTATGCCCTTTATACCCTCATTGAAATCGTTGCCCAGCATTATGCCTACCCATATGAGCTGCTGCCTGGATATGCCAAGGTTTGCAAGCGTTTCCGAAAGCACTATGCGCTCCGGTTCCACTTCAACGTACACGTTTTTCTTGGGCAGTTTGCGCCTGCCGGAAAGTGTAAGATTCCTTATTATAGTGTCGGCGCCGAAAAGGAGCGTATCGTAATCCTGGCTTGCAGCTGCGTATACGAGCCCTTTTCTGCACATGTAGCTGGCTTGGGCTTCGCCTTCTCCCGGGGCGCTTATATGCGCTATACCCATGAGCTCGAGAAGCTTTTTCGCGCTTGCGACTATGTTCTTGTCGACCCTTGTGCTTTCCTGTGCGTATGTTCTCGCGGCTTCCATGGCACCCTTCGCCTTGGCTTCCATCCAGGCATTGTATGCCTCGTCGCGCCTCCTTGTCCGCGCCTCTATGGTCTTCATTTTAAGCTTAGACGGTATGCCATCGAACACGTATATAGGGGTTATGCCATTTTGTATAAGGTCTATGCTTCTGTAAAACAGGCCGGATAGATGGCTCGTTACCCTGCCTTTTGAATCTTTTAGCGGCGACCCGTCCGGCTGCCTTATTATTGATAGGAACTGGTACAGCACATTGTACGCGTCTATCGCAACCGTTTTGCCGTTAAGCTGCTTGAGCGATATCTTCTCCTTGGTTATCAGCTTGCTCAGATCGACTGCCATTCGCAACACTCGGAGATTATTCGGTCTTGTAATCCCCAAGCGTGGCCCTTCCCGACTGGCCTATTGAATGGGTCTTTGCATCGGGGGAATCGGTCTTTGCTATGAGGTTTACCATCAACGCCTTTTCCAGCTTTTTTACAAGTGCCATCGGCGGTTCGGTCTTTTCCTCTTCAACCCTTGCCAGGAACGTCTCCTTTTCGTTTATCATCTCGGCAAGCACTTTTAGGGGTATCTTCAGCCTCTCGCGCGCTTCCCTTATGGTTTTGCCGTAGTTGTCTACAAGTTCCGGATTCTCATCCTGGCCTCCCTTGGCCTTTTTCGAGTAGTTGTCGTAGGTGTTCGGCTTCCTTGAATTGGGCTCAGAGATAATCTTTTTGCCCTTGGCACATGATGGGCAAACCCTAAATTCGACGCCCTCTATAGATACTATATAAACCGTTTCCGTGCTCCTCCCACAAAGCTCGCAATCTTCCATCAAACCACGCCATTGTATAATGGTTCGGCAAGTTATATATTATATGCAGGACCCCTTTGAAGAGTGCAGAATAAGTGCAGATTATTCTTTCCTGGCGAACTGGCCCCGGTCCGAAAACGACTTCATATCCCTAGAGAAACGCATGTATTCCTCAAGATCTTCCTTCCTTACCCTTGTCACCATATTGCCCTCTTTTACCGCTACAAACTCGCCTTCCACAGGCTTGGAAAGCTCCTCCAACAATTTGTCCTTGTCGAAATGCTTTAAATACCATATCCTGAATCCCAAAAAACCACCGGCGCAATGGTTTAAACAATAAGCTAATGGTTCCCAAACATTTAGAAACGTTTGCAAATTTGGCGCGGCCTTGAAGCGAAAGATGTGCTAACTGCTAAATAGTTTTACTGGAAATTTTAGTTGCGTTGCACCAGGGCGTTTTATTGGCAAAGGGAAGCAGAAGAAATGCAGGGTTGAAAAAGGCGGATTCGCGCTTTTTCTTTTATAAGGAAATCGCGTCGATAGCAATAGCCGTGCTGGTCTTTGCATTCGTATACTTCGATTATTATGCGAATTATCTTGGTATAGCGTTGCAAGTTATTATGGCGATTGCCGTGCTGGCTGTTTCCGGCATAGCAATAAAAAAGCTGCTGGGCCTCAAGGGAGGCTATGGCATGGTAATGCTTAGCGGGAGGCATGGCATAGCCGAGATAGATATGCTTGCAGACAGGTATTCCCGCTTTTGGAACCTTTTGGCCATGTGGGGCATGGTTCTTGGATTCGGGCTGCTTTCTTATCCGCTGCTCAGGGGAAAGGCATCCAAAAAGGTTTACGCCATAGGGATAATAAGCAACATGCTCATATTGGCGTTTGTGCTTCCGTTTACCACTTATTCCCTCCTTTTCATAAACATATCCCGCTTTAACCTCATCTCAAGCGCAGAATTCTCGACCGCAATACCCGGAATTTCGGCATTGGTTTACAACTTCACATACCCCGGAGCGTACTATCTGGAGTATGTGCTTAAGGCAATAGTAGTGGTCGCAGGATTCTCTGGTTATATAATAGCGCTGCTGATTGCAAACGCGGCCTCTATAGTCGAAGCTGCAATAAAATCGGTTTTGATAAGTTCTATCGCCCCATTGCATAATTCCACGCCAGGAGTGGCGCCCGTAATCCCAGGAATAGACCTTCCCCTTTTCAGCGGGATTCTTTCTCTTGCAATAATATTGATAATACACGAATTCTCGCACGGAATCCTTGCAAGGTCTTTCAAGGTCAAGCTTAAATCCGTAGGGGTGCTGCTTTTCGGCGTGGTGCCGGTTGGCGCATTCGTCGAGCCGGACGAGGCAGAGGTGGTAAAGCTTGAGAAAAGCAAACAGAACCGCATATTCTCGGCAGGCGTATCATCGAATTTTCTGGCGATGATAATATTCCTGATACCGATGTTGATAATGCTGCCGTACATACTTACCAACGTCTACGGACACGGCGTTTTCGTGTATTCTACGATAAAGGGTTATCCTGCTTATAACGTAATAAAACCCGGAACGGAAATACTTGCATGGGATGGCGTTTCGACAGGCAACCTGACGCAGCTTGAAAACGTAGCCGGTAACGAAAAACCCGGCGCGTTAGTCGATGTTGCAACAAATACTGGCAACTATACTTTCGTCGCAAAGGCTTACAACGGTACAAGCAGGGGGCTTATCGGGGTCAATCTATACGAAAAATATTTCCCCATAACAAACACCTTCGAGAAGGGATTGGCATATTTCTTTTACTCCCTTTTCGGCATATCGTTCATGCTTAATTTCCTGATAGCGGTTGTGAACCTGCTGCCGGTGCCTGGGTTCGACGGCTGGAGGATATATGACAACAGCCTGAGCAAAAGGAGCGTAAAGGTATTGACTGCGATAGTGGTAATAGCGCTGCTGCTCAATGTGCTTCCGTGGATATGAACGGCTTCATATGATCTTCCTTAGCTCTTTTATGGTGCCGAAATCTATCGTTGAACCGTAACCTATGGCTATTGCGTGCATTTTGCCAATGTCCAAATACTTGAATACTGGAGCGAGCAGTTCCTCTTTTGGGACTGCGTTTATCTCTGTGCCCCCTGCAAAGAAGTTCAGTGCCGGCAGGACAAGAAGCGGTATGCGCTTGTATGTTCCGTACAGCAGGCATTTGAGGCGCTCGTGCTTTCCTATCGCATCGACAATGCCGATGGCGGGGTGTTCGTGCCCCATTATCATCGCCTTTATGCCCTTGGTGCTTTTGTCTAATTTCGGCATCTCCTCCCCGTGGAAAAAAAGGTATTTGCCGATTACGGCCTGCTGGCGAAATACGGAAAGCTTGAAAGGTTCCTTGTAACGCTCGACAAAGTTGTCGTGGTTCCCCTTTATCAGTATGGGTTCTATTTGGGAATTCCTGCAGAACATTATGAAATCGTAAAGCTCGTTGAACTCCTCCTCGTCAACCTTCGAGAATTCGTTTTTTATGTCCCCATCGACTATGAGCTTGCTTGCCTTGGTCTTTTCTATTGCCGCAGTTATTGTTTCCGTCATTTTCTTGAAGTTGACCTTCGGTATGAGCATGCCCTTCTTTGCCATTACTCCCTCATACCCGAGATGCATGTCGGCGACGACTATGGCGTTGAGGCTTTTTATAAAGATTACAGGCATGCCGTCAAGAAGTTCTATGTCCTCGGTTAGCAGCATCCTATCATTTTGAAGCGTTTATTTTCTTTATTACCATTTTATGCAGATATTTTAGATATTCGTGCCTTTCTTTCATAAGGACTACATCTGCATGCCCAAACGTTATCATTGAATGCGCGAACGGGCTCGGGATTTGCGTCTTTATTACCTTGTATGACGTTTCGCCTGATTTTATGCTGTTCAGCAGCGCTTTTGTCCTTGGCAGGTCCATCACCTCTTCGAATATCTCCCTGTATGTTTCCTTAAGCACTGGAAAATCCTTGTCTATGCTTTCAACCGCTTTTATGAGCAGCGTGGCGTTTATCTGCTGCTTGCCAACCGGCAGTTTATAACCCTTGTAATTCCTAAGAATCATAAAACTGCGCGAAGCCACATGCCTGAATCTCCTCTTCATTATTTCGGTCTTCCGTATATTGGACCTTAGCAAAGGCTCGGGATCCCTGGAGGTTATGGCAGCCATCGCCTCTTCTATATCGGATTGCTTGAGCTGGGATTCCGTATTTATCAGGAAACCGTTGTCGTTTATCATTATACCGACGTCCATTCCCAGCCTGCGGCCTATGTGTATCGCTATCACCCTCGATAGGGTGTCGTTTATCCTTCTGCCGTACAAAGAATGGAATATCACGAGGTTCTGGCCGCTCTTGGGGTCCTTTGTTATTTCTATAAGCATTGATTTGTTGGTGGGCACGACCTTGGCGAAAAGCAGCTGCTCCACGAAATACCCGTATATGGCGTCCACCGCGTTGGAATCCACAGGCAGCGATTCTATCATCGCCTTTATGTTTTTAGGGATTTTGGTTTTGAGGCCGAGCTTGCCCCTTTTGGATTGCTTGATTATCGCTTCGGATATTTCCGCCCTGAATTTCCCTATTTCCATTGCGAGCTCATAGCTTAACGGGAGCTGCTCGGAAAACCACGGCGGTATTGTAGGCGTTGAAGAATTTGCAGCGGATACGTAGCATCTCATCCCCTTGGAATACTCGAACCTGTAGAGCCTGCCGCCCAACGTGAATATATCCCCTTGCTTAAGCCTAGTTAGGAATTCCTCCTCTATATTGCCTATCCATTTCTTGCCCTTCGAATCGAAAACATTCACGGAAACCTCGTCGGGAATCGCGCCGAGGTTTAGCATGTATATGGGCCTTATCATCTTGCCCCTTTTCCCGAAGGCGTTCTCCTTCTCGTCGTACCATATCTTCCCGTATACGCGCCTGCTTTCGAGGCCGACGTATTCCCCTGAAAGATACCTTATTGTTGCCATGAAATCTTCAAAGCTTAGCTTCGAGTACGGGTACGAACCCCTTATTACAGAATACGCCTCCTTGACGTCCCACTTCTTCGTTATGGACATTCCGACAATATGCTGCGAAAGTATGTCCAATGCATTCATTGGAACCCTGAAAGAATCCAGGTGCCGCTTCAGGGCAGCATCAAGCATAACGCTGCATTCGACAAGGTCGTCCCTGTTAAGCACTATTATCTCGCCTTTTGCAACTGACTTGTATTTGTGCCCTGCCCTGCCTATCCTTTGCACCGCCCTTGTGACGCTTTTCGGCGAACCCAGCTGCACGACGTTATCTATGCTGCCGACGTCTATCCCCAATTCAAGGCTCGTGGAGGATACCGCGCACTTTAGCGACCCGGACTTGAGCAGTTCTTCCACCTCAAGCCTGGATTCCCTGGAAAGGGAGCCGTGGTGGGCAGCTATCTCTTCGTTATAGCCGAACTTTTTCTTTAGGTTGAAGACCACTCTCTCCGTGCCACTCCTGGTGTTAGTAAATATGAGCGTGGACTTGCTCTTTTTTATTATGTCGTTTATTATTCCGTATGTCTGCTGCTCTATTTTCTCATCAGGGGTGTATATCATATCCTTTACTGGGCTTATTGCCTTGACTTCCAGCTTTTTGCTCCATGACGCGTCTACAATAATGCAGTCCCTCGGTTCGCCGTTGGCCTTGCAGCCGACAAGGTACCTGGCTGCTTCGTCCAAAGGATAGAGAGTGGCACCGAGGCCGACCCTTGTAAAATCATGGCCTATCATGCTGGCGAGCCTTTCTAGAGACAGAGAAAGATGGACTCCTCTCTTGTTGTTCGCGAGCTCGTGTATCTCGTCTATAACAACGTATTCTACTTTTTTGAGTTTCTCTGAGAATTTTTCGGACGTTATAAGTATCGCGAGGCTTTCTGGAGTGGTAACGAGTATGTTCGGTGGATGGCGCAGCATTCTTGCACGCTCCTTTTGTGGAGTGTCGCCGGTCCTCACAGCGATCGTGACCTGGGACTGCTTGGAGCCCTTGGAAGCCATAGCATAAATCTCTTCGAGCGGCTTGCTTAGGTTTTTGTATATATCGTTGTTGAGCGCCCTAAGGGGCGATACGTATATGCAGTAAACCTCTTCTGAGAGCGAGCCGGCGGCGGCCTTGTTGAACAGGTCGCTCAGTATCGAAATAAAGCCCGACATCGTCTTTCCCGAACCTGTCGGCGCAGCCACAAGTATATTGCGGTGCTCGCTTACAAGCTTGAAGGTAAATCTCTGCGGGATTGTCAGCTCCTTGAAGTTCTTCGTAAACCATTCGCTGACGTCCTTATTGAGCACGCTCAGGGATTCCTTGTCGCTGAAACCCTTGTCCATATATTCTATCATCGGAAACGCCAGTTTTGCAAAGAAAAAGATTGCTCCGGCAAAACGCCGGAATCGAAAATATGTAAATTAAGTGCGCAGTGGGATTACGCGTATATTGACTTGTATTCCGTTCCGGAATCGTCGATTATGTGTATGCATTCCCCTTCGCATTGGATCAGGCATGCCTGGCAGAGTATGCACGCATCGCCGTTTACTGCGACCGATATGCCTCCGCTTGTGCCATCGTTTGTTTCGGCAAAGTGCTTGTGGCCGTCCTCGACCTTTGACCATTTGTCAAATATTGCCTGGTCCGTTTGGCCCTTCCATTGCGCGTTCTCAGGGGCAGAATCCTTGTTTACTTCTTCGACATTTCCCCTGTCCCTAAGCTCGAATACTGCGACTGGGCAAACATCCTTGCAGTGCTGGCATCCCGTGCATAATGGTTTGTCTACGTATACTTTCATTATATCACTTTTAGCATGAAACAGTATAATTTGCATCGAAAGAATTTAAAAGGGCTAAACCCAAGGCATAACCTTTTGTAAAAAGTTTACCTGTTTTTGTTCAGCTCCTCGAGATTCTTCATGTTTATCGTGTGCTTGAAAGCGTCCATTACTGCCATCAGCACGTTATAGGTCGTCCTTGTCCTGCCTTTGGAGAAGCTCCATACGTCCTTTACGCCAGCCAATTCCAACATGCGCTTGACATGCTTGCTTGCGACTATGCCGAGCCCTTTAGGCGCAGGCTTGAGCAGCACTTCAACGCTGCCGCACTTTCCCCTTGTTATGAAAGGAAGGCTATGCTGCTGGCCGCAGGTGCACTGCCACGAACCGCATCCCATAACTACTGGTATGACGTTCCTTTTTGCGGCGTTTATGGCCGAGTCTATGGCAGCCTTTACCTCTATGTCTTTGGCGGCTCCCACGCCCACGTGGCCGTTGCCATCGCCTATTATTGCGGTAACCCTGAACTTCTGCTTCCTGTTGTTGCTAGTCATTCTTTGTACGCTTTTTATCTCGACTATTTCGCTGTTTATGTTGGGAAGCAATGCGTCCACTATTCCGTTTTCCTCTATGCCCTTGGCAATGTT
>JAMCYO010000025.1 GCA_023473395.1 Candidatus Martarchaeota archaeon
CTCTTTTATCTCTATTATGTAAGCCTCTCCGATTTCGGAAAGCGCCTTGTTCATTCTTTCTATAACATCTGGGCCATACGGCATCGCCCTCGGTCCCTCCGAATAAAACAGCACGTCGGGATTGCTGTACCATTCAAGGAAATGCCCCATGTCCTTTTCCAAATCGATTGGCCGAAGCCTTATACCTTCCTTTTCAATTATCGCCATAAAATCACTTGAAGAAGTCTGACATGCTCTTTTGGTTTGTCTTTTCCGTGTGCACTCCCTTTTCCCCGGAAAGCAGGTCAAGCTTTCCGTACACCCCGGAATAACCGGGTGTTATTTTTATTTTATCGTTCCTTACGTTGTCTATGCATGCGGCTATATCTTCGTTGGCAACCTCGGCTATCTTTTCAACCTTTGCGTTAGCGAGTATGTCGTATTCGTCCCCGAAGCTCTCTATCATTTTAGAATAGAGCTCCTTAACCTGCGCGCTATACCTCGTTTTCTTCGTGGCGTAAGATATCACTTCTATAAGCGGCACGGCATGGATGTAGGGTATGCTGCCTTTAGGCACGTAGCCTGCCGGCCTGTCCGCCAAGTCGTCTATCCTGTGCAATACCCCTATGACCAATTTCCTTCCGCACACCTTGCAGACGCTGTTTTTTGTTTCTTCCGGGTTTACGGAGTAATGGCATTCCCTATGGCCGTCGTAGTGGTATTTTCCCTCTTCCGGGTAATATTCCACTGTGCACGAGAAACGCTTGGTGTCCTTGTCGACTATCGCCTTGATTATGCTGTCATAATCGAGCTTTTCAAGGTTCAAGACGTTGGATTCCCTTCCCATGTTGGGTAGCGAGTGCATGTCGCTGTTCGATATTAGCGTGTATTTGTCGAGTTCGGATATCCTCCAGTTCATCTTCGGGTCGGAACTTAGCCCGCTTTCATAAGCGTGTATGTCTTTTTCCCTGTCCTCGTATGCCTCCTTTATCGAATTGAAGCCTGACATCGCGCCTAGAGCGCCGAAATAAGGCGTCCAAAGGTGCGCCGGAAATATGAAAGCTTTCTTGTCTATGCTTTTTGCTATGTCGACGAATTCCGCACTGCTCATCTGTAGCTGCGGCCTCCCATCGCTTTCCATGCTGCCATGCTTGCCCAATTCCTTGGATATTTGTTCGGCGGATTCCAAGCTTGGCAGCAATATGCAATTGTGCACTTTCTTTATGCTGTGGTCCCTGCCTTCGTATATTGTAGACACTTCGGCGCTTGGTATAAACATTGTCCCTTTGCCGCCCTTGGAAATCGAATACAATCCGTTGCCCTCGTCCTTGAGGTTTGCCTTAAGCTCCTTGAGCCAAGAAGGGTGGAAGACGTCTCCAGTACTAAGTACGTTTATGCCTTTTTGCGAGGCAGTCTCATCGAGCGATACCGGGTTTATTGCATCGCTGCATGCCATCGCGTATTTTGAATGTATGTGCAAGTCTGCGACAACTCTCATAATGGCATCTCATTTTCCTGCGTAAGCATCTAAAGCTGCTAGTGCGATTTCCCTTACGTTCGGAAGGGTTTCCATTTTTTCTATCTCATCTTTCCCGAACCAGCCTATGCCATCGCTTTCGTTGTTTGCGTTTACCTCGCCGCTTTTCACCCTTGCGATGTAAACCATGTCGAAGTGTATGTGCATGGGTTGGGTTTTGTAAGGCACGTTTTCGTATACTATCGTGAAAGGCTTTATGAGCGTGTGGGCGCCTTCGTCGTTGTAAGCAATCTCGTCGTTGCCAATCAGTTCAACATCAAGGCCGGTTTCCTCCTTTGTTTCCCTTACTGCCGCTTCATAAGGGAACTCGTTCTCTTCGACGTGGCCACCGGGCGGAAGCCATGCGCCTATCTTCTTATGCTTGAGCATAAGCATTTTTCCATTTTTTATGACAAGGCAACCAGCAACTATGCATTTCTTTGTCATAAAGCACCACTTTCTAAATATAAGCCAACAACTATAATATGGAACTAAGCTATTTATTCGTTGACTAAATAATGCAGATTAAACCGTGTATACATGGAAATATCGTTTATAACCGACAATAGGTTTAGGAAACTTAATATGATATTCAGGTTGTTTGGAGCTGGCATACTGCCTCAAGCTGCAAAGGAGTTTCCAATGTTTTTCGGAAAGGAAATCTACTTATCAAATGCAATATTCAACATGTCAATTTCAATACCATATCACCAATCAGTTTGGGATGCTTGCTTTGAAGAGCGTCCTGATGCCAAACTCGTAGAGATTGCGCCTGATATCGTGGAAAAACTAGACAATCTGGATATACCTATTACTCCTGAAAACGATCCTATCTTTGCAGAGGTAAAAGATGCAATAAAAAATAAATTTTCAGAAAACGAGACTGCAGTAGCAGAAATAATGAAATCGGTTTTCGGGTTTGACTTATTCAGAAAATTGATAATTGTTGTAGATCTATATAGCCAATCCAATTCTTCTTTTGGCCATAAACTTGCAATAAACAAAGACATTGCGGTAATCGGTTACGCGGTCGGAGAAAATGTTCTCAAAAAAGATCCGAATGAGCCAATTTGCATTATACTTCACGAACTACTCCATGCGCTGATATCACGATACAAAATAATTAAACAATTTGAATCAAGCAACACCTTCGAAGAAGCCCTTATACGGTATTTTGCCCCATATGGGGAGCTTACCGAAAAGCTTGGCTTCCATGTGAAAAACAGTAAAGACATGTATTCTAAACAAGTTAAGCAGATAAAAAATGCCGAAGGCCAAGAACCAATTGTCGAACTCGCTGGCGCTTTGTTCGATTATTCTAAAAGCAAACCTAACGGGATAACGCTTTGGGAATTTTTGACCAAAAAAGGTTTCGATAAGTACATAGATACAAGCAATTTACGCTGATTGAAAAACAAGCCTAGCCGATTAAGCCAATCATTCGCTCTTCGTAACTCCGTTCCTTTTGCATATCTTGTTGAGCATGCACGAGTTGCATTTCGGAACAGT
Source organism: Candidatus Martarchaeota archaeon (assembly GCA_023473395.1). GTDB lineage: Archaea > Micrarchaeota > Micrarchaeia > Micrarchaeales > Micrarchaeaceae > Micrarchaeum_A. The sequence goes on from JAMCYO010000025.1 coordinate 3,005, forward strand.
GCCGCATATCTGCTTGCCATGCTCTTTTAATATGTAAGATATGTTCTTCCAGTATTTTCTGTCTATCATCGACTCGAGATCCTTCTCTATGACGTCTGGGTTCTTGCTTTCGCTAAAACCGATTCTGTATGCGAGCTTAATCACCCAAGTGTCGACAGGCAAGCCTTCCACTATGCCGTATGCATTTATCAGTATGGTGTTGGCGGTCTTCCTTCCTATTCCGGGCAGCTCGATAAGTTCGTCCATCTTGTCTGGCACTTTTCCCTTGTATTTTTCTTCTATGATCTTGCATGCCTTGATTATGTTCAATGATTTGTTCTTTGCGTAGAAAACGCCTTTGATATCGCTCAAAAGCTCTTCTGGATCCGCTTTTGCGTAATCTCCTGCGGTTTTATATTTCTTGAAAAGCTCCGGAGTTATCGCGTTGACAGTGGTATCCCGCGTCTGCGCTGAAAGTATGGCAGCTACCAATAAATCTATCGGGGTTTTGAAATTAAGGTAATAATGTACGTCTGGGTAACTTTTCTCAAGGATCTCAATAGCCCTTTTTGCTTCTGCACTGCTCAGCTTTTCGTAAGCCATCATAATTCCCTTTTGTCTGCGTATTCCTTCCATGTCGCTAGCTCTCCTGTTATCACATAGGGGGTTTTCCTAAGCTCTCCTATGTTTTTTGCACCCAAAAGGAACATTACGCTCTTAAGCTCAAGGATTATCTTTTCTATGAATTTTTGAACCGAATCTGCGGATTCCGTTGCAGGCCTAAGCACAGGCAGGGCCATTGCGGTAAGCGATGCGCCCATTGCAATTGCCTTTGCTATTTCCATTCCTGTCCTTATCCCGCCGGAAGCCACTATGGGGATTTTAGAATGCTTTCTAATCATGTAAAGCGACGCTGCTGTCGGTATTCCCCAGTCCCAAAGTATGCTCCCTAGGTCCATCTTGTCAGCCATTCCCATTGCCTTGGCCCTGTACCATTCAACTGCGGCATAACTGGTGCCCCCCATCCCTGCTATCTCTATGGCGCTTACGCCAGCCTTTTCAAGCTGTGTGGCGACCATGGGCGATATTCCAAAGCCCACCTCCTTCGCAACTACGGGTTTTCCGACAGACTTTACAATTGCTCTTATGCCTTCAAGCACGTTCCTGTATTTCGCTTCGCCTTCGGGCTGGACTATCTCCTGCGCAGGGTTCAGGTGCACGTACAAGGCGTTGGCATCCACCATCGCTACCAGCTTTTTGATGTCTTCTATCTTCATTCCTGTAGATATTTGCGCACCGCCTATGTTAGCCCCTATGAACGCGTTAGGCGCTTTCTTCCTTGCTATAGTGTAAGTTTCCTCTAGCACAGGATCGTACAACGCCGCCCTTTGGCTGCCAAGGGCCATCCCTAGCCCGAGCTTTTCTACGGCCTCGCCTATGTTGGAATTTATCCTCTTTGCCATTTCGGCCCCTCCAGTCATGGCGCCAACCATGAACGGGGCTGAAAACTTCTTTCCAAGGAATTCCGTGCCGGTGTCTATGTCGTCGAAGTCTATTTCAGGCAGGGAATTGTTGAGGAGCCTTACGTCTGAGAAAAGGGTCCTGACGTTCTTTGCCTGCACCGGCTGGTCCAGGCATATTTTGATATGCTCCTCTTTCCTTTTCATTATCAGGTCTATCTTTTCCCTTTTTTCCTTTTCAGCGTCAGCTTTGTCTGCAGCCAATTAATTACCTATTATTTCTGTTAACGTAAAAGTCTAAAAGACTGTTAATCAAACACTATTTATACTCCTGCAAACTATATAAAATAGCCCGGTGTGGTTCTGAAAACAGACAAGAAAGCAATGATGAAAGAGGTACTCTCCCTGCTAAAACGGCGCTACAAGGGACAAATGAAGAGCAGCTTGGGATTCTCCAACGCCTGGGAGCTTTTGGCAGCTACAATGCTTTCGGCACAGGCCCAGGACAGCCAGGTAAATGTAGTAACAAAACGCATGTTCAATGAGCTCAAATCAATAGACGACTATGCGGCGATGGCACCTGCAAAACTCTACAAATACACAAGGTCCATAGGGCTCTACAGGAACAAGTCAAAAAACATAGTGCTTGCCGCGAGAAAGATAAAATCCGATTTTGGCGGGAAGGTCCCAGATACAATAGAAGGCCTGACTTCGCTTCCTGGTGTTGGCAGAAAGACAGCAAATGTCGTGCTCTACAACTGGTTCGGGAAAAACTTTGGCATAGCGATAGACACGCATTGCATAACCGTGCTCAACAGATTGGGTTTCACCAAAAGCAAGGACGCTAAGAAAATAGAAGAGGAAATGATAAAGATAACCGAAAGGAAGGACTGGGGCGATTTTACGCACCTTATGATTGCATTGGGCAGGGACGTATGCACAGCAAGGCTTGCGCGCTGCGAAGGCTGCGTGCTTAACAAAATATGCCCCTCGAGCACGGTGAGGAAATGATTGCTGCACTTTTCAGCGGAGGAAAAGATTCTACGTTGGCCATACATATGGCTAGCGAAAGCGGGCTCAAGCCATCCCTTTTGATAACGATGAAGTCGTTCAACCCGGACAGCTACATGTTCCACAAACCAAACATAAGGTACACCTCTCTTCAGGCTAAGGCAATGGGCATAAAGCACGTTATATGGGACACAGAAGGCGAGAAGGAGCTTGAGCTCGAGGACCTGAGAAACGCCCTTAAGTCGAACAACGTAACGAAGCTAATAACTGGAGCAATAGCGAGCGAGTACCAGAAGAAGAGAATAGACTCTATATGCAAGGAGCTAGGCATCGAGCCGATAGCGCCGCTGTGGGGAATGGACCAGGAGAAAGAGCTCAGGCTTGTTTCCGAGAAGTTCGACGCGCTGATAACGAAGATTGCCGCTTACGGCCTTGACGAGTCCTTCATAGGTTCGCATATAAACAACGAAACCGTAGAAAGGCTTCTTTCCCTAAAGAAAAAATACAAGATAAACGTCGCGTTTGAAGGCGGCGAAGCGGAATCGTTCGTGCTAGATGCCCCAATGTTCAAAAAAAGGGTAAATATAACATCTTACCACATAACCTGGGACGGCACCGTTGGGGAATTCGTCATAGACAGCGCCGAGCTCGCAAAGAAGTGAACCCATGCTCGTAATAGGTTTCAACTGGCCAAATTTCCACGACAACGCAGTTGCGGCAGTGCTTGACGGCAAGCTCGTCTACGCCTCCGAGGAAGAGCGCTACACCAGGCACAAGCATTCTCCATATGAACTGCCATCCAACGCCCTTGAACACTGCTTTGCGTTCCTGAAATCAAATTACGGCATAAAGCCCGATGCTGTGGATGCGTATGCCACCAATTTCGACCCGAAATTCTACGGAATGAAATCAAGGGCCTGGCACAGCTTCTCGCAGATATCCCTTCTCAAGGATTACTCCTTAAGGAACGAAGTGGCTACGATTGCATATTCCAATGTAATATCCGCCATAACGCGCTCGATAACCTCGAGGCTGGACTTTACCGAATCAGCAAAGCTCTTCATAAAAAGCATTATACTCCACATGGGATTCCAAATATCCGAGGACGAAATAAAGATATTTCCAGTTCGCCATCATTTGGCCCATGCTGCATCGGCATACTATTTTTCCGGAAGCAAAACCGCACTCGCGTTGGTAGTTGATGGCCAAGGCGAAACGGATGCAACAACCGCATGGTCTGTAAGGAACGGCGAATTCGAAAACATCTACTCCCAGGACTGGAATTCACTTTCAATGGGCTATCTTTACGAATACATATCAAAATACCTTGGCTTTACAAGGCTCGAAGGCCCAGGCAAGGTCATGGGGCTTGCTCCTTACGGAAAAACAGACAAGAAAATGGAAAACAGGTTAAACTCCTTAATTGTGCGCATAATCGCAAGCTATTTTGTTCAGCTTTCCGTTTTCGGAATATGCGCTTATTGGATGCTTGGACGCAATGGCTTCTGAAGCTATTTGATTGTACATTGATTCTTGAGAATCCCTGACTAT
>JAMCYO010000024.1 GCA_023473395.1 Candidatus Martarchaeota archaeon
AACTTGCAATAGAATTGGGAAAGCCAGTGAGCGTGCATTCGAGGGAAGCGATCGATGATACTTTAGAAATACTGGAGAGGGAAGGACCGAAGTTGGCGCATCTGCATTTTTTTGAAGGCGGAGCCGTACACGCCAAAAAAGCCGAAAGCCTTGGTTTTATGATCTCCGTGCCACCATTGCATTCCACGAAAAGGATGGAGGCGATAGAGAAAATAAGCATAGACAACCTTATGGCGGAAACCGATTCCCCCACCGCAGGAATGCACGTTTACGACATTGACAAATCGGTAATGCTGATAGCAAAAGCAAAGGGGATAGATTTTGAAGATTGCGCAATAGCGGTTGCCGACAACACGAAAAGGTTCTTTAATATTGGCTTGCACAATCTAATTCGACGGATTTAAGGGCCCGTAGCTCAGCTTGGATAGAGCAGCAGCCTTCTAAGCTGATGGTCGCGGGTTCAAAATTTTCGCGGAAATATCCGGATCATGGAATTCCCGCCGGGCCCGATTCTCCGTCTTTCTTTGCCCTGCCGCCGCGCTTTTCCTGCCTACCTTGCTTTGCATTAGGAAAATCGACTTCCAAATCCTCTTCGGAGTTAGATTCCATCCACGCTTTTATATAAGCAGCTATGTTCTTAAACGGCTTGGAATATCTGTCCGTTACCTCGTATACTGCGTTCTCATGCTTTAACAGCCCTATCTGGACCGCATAGTCCAGATACCTTTTTGCAGTGGCGATAGGTATGCTTTTTGGGACATCCTTTAGCCTAAGCCCTTGTTTTTTAGCCATGGACAGCAGCAAAGCGAACCTATATGCCTCGGTTTCGTTGTCGAAGAATACCCTTGCAATTTCCGCAGCCTTAGGGTTTTTTACCTTATCCTTGAACGGGGCATCCTCGAACTCCCAATACTTTATCCCCATGCAATCGCCACATTAATATTTACGCAGTATAATGTATATTATACTTGCCCTCGCTTACCTTTCTTTTATGAATGTTACAGTATCGCCATCCTTTAATATGTGCTTTATGCCTACGCGCTGGTTCCTGAACTTCACGCTAGGTCCATCAACAAAAGCGCATTTTAGTTCGTCCAGTATTGAGGTGTGCACCTTGCTTGCCAGCTCTCCCACGTTCGCATCCTTCTTGATTATTATTGGTTCGGAATCTCCCCCTACCTTAGGTTTTAAGAATATCCGCATTATGCCGAGGTTCTGGTATATCCCCTCCTTGAGCTGGCTTATACCAAGGCCAGTAGTTGCGCTTACTGGGAAAACAGGCATTTTGTACCTGCTTGATATCTCGGAAATCTTGGATTTGTCCAACCTAGTTACGTCAATCTTGTTAAGTGCTATTATTCCGCGCATGTAATAAGCTTTTTTCGATAGTATTGCTATCAGATCGTCTTCGCTGAGGTCGTCCCATATCTTGACTATGGCCTTGAATATCCCGAATGCGTTGAAGATCTCTTTTATCGCATCCTCCCGGATTCCAGACTTGTTGACCTCCACCATTACCCCATTGGCATCGTTTTTCTCGGTTACCTGCACGTTGGGCCGTTTTTTGTTTATGTTTATGTTTAACTCCTTGAGCTCTTCCATTAGCGAATCCAGTTGCCAGGGATTGGTCGAATCTATGACAAAAACAACCAAATCTGATACCCGCATCTGCGCGATTACTGCCTTACCGCCCCCTTTGCCCAAATGCGCATCCTCTATTATGCCAGGCATGTCAAGGATCTGTATGTGGGCCCCATTGTATATCATTGTTCCGGGAATTATGGTTGTCGTCGTAAATGCATAGGCAGCAGTCTTGGATTTTGAATTGGTGAGCACGTTAAGCAGCGATGATTTGCCCGCACTTGGAAAACCGAGCAGCGATGCGGTGGCATCCCCGGTCTTTTTTATGAAAAAACCCTTTCCATGCTGGCGTTTGCTAGCCTCAATCAGCTCTTTTTTTGCCTGCGCCACCTTTGAACGCAGCTTTGCGAGCGCCTTGTTTGTCGCCTTATTATCCTTTGTTTTTGCCAATTCTTCAGTAAGCTCTTCTACCCTTTGGCTTATCGCTTCTTTCTTGTCCATTTTTACACATGTAAATATTTTTTATTTTTATATCTTTTTTTATACATAAATAAAGCTTAATACATTTTATACTTTATTTTATTCGAGATAATTTTTATAGATTACTTTTGTAGTATCAACGTTTAAAAGTGAGACAAATGGCAATGGCAAAAAAGAAGGCTTCTAAGGCAAAGAAGTCAAAAGCCAAGGCAAAGCCAAAGGCCAAGGCGAAATCGAAAGCAAAGTCTTCAAAGAAAAAGAGATAAGGCAATAACCTTTTTTACTCTTTTTCTTTTTTCTTTTTTTAATTCGAGAACCTCGACATGAATCTCTTCATGTTCCTATCGTTTTTCAGCATTTTAAACGATTTCTTCATTTTTGCGAAGTCTGACAGCAATTCCCTCACATCTTTTTCCGATGTTCCGCTCCCGAGTGCTATTCTGCGCACCCTGCCGTCCTGATGCAAAAGTTTTTCGTCAAGGCGCTCGTTCTTTGTCATCGACGATATTATGACCTTGTATTTTGACAATTTTTCCTCTCCTTTCTCTATTACATCCTTAGGCATGTCTGAAGCGCCAAGCATCCCGAACACGCTTTTCAGAGGGCCCATTCTGTTTAATGCCTTGAGCTGGGCATAGAAGCTTTCAAAATTCAGTTTTTCTACCTCCACTTCTTCTGGGTTTATGTTCTCCTCTTTTATGGCGTTCTGCACCTTTTCAAGCAGATTTGCTATGTCTGGCATTCCCAGCAGGGACCCTATGAACCTTTCTGAATTGTACGGCTCAATGTCCGACAGCTTTTCGCCAGTGCCTATGAACATAACCTTGGCGTTCGCCGCATTGGCGGCGCTGAGTGCACCGCCTCCCTTTCCAGATCCGTCCATCTTTGTTATTATGAGGCCGCTTACGCCCACCGCATTTTTAAATTCCTCGGAAAGGTGGCCGGCCACCTGCCCTATGTCGGCGCTGAGTACGAGTATTTTCTGGTCAGGCTCAAATTCCGAGTTAATCTCCTTCAGCTCAGCTATCAGTTGCTCGTTTATGGCGTTCCTGCCGCTTGTGTCGCATATTATCACTTGCTTGGACTTCAGCTCTTCCATGCCTTTTGAAACAATCTTCCTTGCGCTGTTTTCCCCTTTTATCCCGAAAAACGCAACGTTTGCCTGCTTTGCCAGTGTTTCAAGCTGTTCGTAAGCAGAAGGCCTAGTGACGTCGCAGCATATTAGACCGGCGCTTAGCCCCCTGTCCTGGTAGTACTTTGCCAATTTTGCTGCTGTAGTTGTCTTGCCTGAGCCGTAAAGGCCCATAAGCATTATCCTTTTCGGCTTGAGCTCGGGTTCGTAGCTGCTTCCCATGAAAGAGACGAGTTCATTATACACTATGTCGGTTATGTAATCATGAGGCGTTATACCTGGTGGCGGGTTAGATTTTAGGGCCTTTTGTTCTATGGAACTAGTAAGTTTGAATACCAGAGAGACGTCTACGTCATTGCTTATCAACACCTTCTGGAGCTCTTTGTTGAACTCCTTTATTGCCTTGGCATCTATTATCGTGGCTCGCGACAGCTTCGCCATAGCCTTCCTTATGCCTTCGCCTATATCCATAGAAAAAGCCCTTTCAATGCTTATTTGTTTTTTTTATGTTTATTAATCTATCTGAAAGAATTTAGGCTTCAAATTATTAATTGGTATGTAGAATTTATTGTAGTGATTTATTGAAGGTTTTGATTGCGCAGGCAAACCTTACCTTAAAGGGAGGTGCAGAAAAGGTCGTGCTTAAGGTGGCGCAGCATTACAAATCCAAGGTAATAACTGCAGAATACGATCCGGAAGCCACGTTCCCGGAATTTGGAAAGCTGGACGTTGAGGTCATTGGGGGAAATGGCACTGGATTTCCGGCTTATGGGAGGGTTTTCCAGGGGCTTAAGTATGGGTTGGGATTTTATAACATGAACGTGGATGAAGATTACGACGTCATAAATGCCCACATAGCACCGAGCCATTGGATAAGGAACAAGAACGAAAGGGTTTTGTGGTACTGCCACACACCGTTGAGGGATGCCTATGACATGTACAGATTCAGGATGAAAATGAAAAAGTTTTACCAAAAGCCCATACACTTTGTCGGAATAAAGGCTATAAGGTACATCGACAAAAGGGTAGTCAGCAATATAGAACGCATAGTGGCTAATAGCCAGAACACCAAGGAGCGAATAGAACAGTACCTTGGAAGGAAAGACGCAAGGGTAATCGGAGGAGGCATAGACTATGAGAATTATAGAAACAGGGGAGATTCCCATTATTTTATTTATCCTTCAAGGATATCCCCGAACAAGAACCAAGAGTTTGCTATACGGGCATTCAATGAATTCTCAAAGCACAAAAAGGGTTATAAACTGCTTATAGTAGGGGCAGTCTCGAAAGACAAGTTCTATAGCGATTACTACGAGCGAATAGTTAGGTTAGCCAAGGGAAACAAAGACATCTTGATAAAGACGGATGTGAGCGAAAAGGAATTGGCCGACGCATATTCGAGGTCCACCGCTGTCCTTTACCCGCCAATCAATGAGGACTATGGGCTGGTTCCGCTCGAGGGCATGGCTAGCGGGAAGGCAGTAATCGCGCTGAACCAGGGAGGGCCAAGGGAAACGCTGATTGATGGAAAAACCGGCTTTTTGGTCAATAACGAGAACGAAATGGCGAAAGCGATGCTTAAGATAGCCAACGACGGCGAGCTTGCTGAAAAAATGGGAATTTCTGGAAGGGAGCGTGTCGTAAGCCATTATTCTTGGGAACATTTCTTCAGGGAATTTGACAAGGAGCTTAGGGCTGTGGCAAAAGGGTAATCAGCCCTTGGCTGTTGAGCCTTTCTCTGGCGGGTTCAGCGATATCACGTACTTTGACATTACCTTTGCCACGTAATCTAAAATGCTTTTGACCTCCGCTTCGGTCCTTGCGCCAGTGCATATCATCTTGCCATTTTTGAAAAGTATCACAGTCCTTGATTCGGATATCTTGAATATCGCACCAGGGAATTGCTCCGGTTCGTAGTCGACGGCCTTTACTTCCTTGGATAGGGTATACAAATCGACAACAGCGTGCAAATCAGCGCTGACAACTATGTTGTATATTGAGATTTTCGGAGATTCCAAACTGCCAGAATGGGCAGCAGGTTGCTTGGCATTTGCCTTTTTTATTTGGTTTTTAGCTTCATTCTTGTTTGGCGTTTAACCACCGCAGTTAATAATAAATTTAAATGAAAAGCTATAAATACTCGAAAGGCGTCCCATTTGAAAAAAATTGTGGTAATAGGAGCAGGCATAGTAGGTCTCGTAGTAGCTAGGGAGCTTGCCAATTACGGTTTTGAGGTAACTATTTATGACGGTAAGCGCTCGGTGGAAGAGGGCTCGGATAAAGCGTCCGGGATACTTTCAAAGAGGGGGCTTGAGCTAAGCGGGATAAGGTATAAGAAATCCGTGATAAACACGCTTCATGGGGCCAGGCTCCATTTTGGCAGGCAGACCCTTAATGTAAATACGGAAAAAGTACAGGCATATGTTTTAGACAGGGGCTTGATGGCCAAGGAAAACTACGAAGCGGCAAAGGAAGCAGGCGTAGACGTAAGATTGGGCAATAGGCTCGACATTGAGGGCATAAGGAGCATGGACGACGGAAGCACGGTAATAATAGGCGCTGACGGCGCAGTGTCCATGGTGGCAAGGGCTTTTTCGTTCCCGAACATAAAAGATTACATACTCACTTACAAGGCGGAATATGAAGGAAAAGGGCTTGTGGAAGATTCTGGATTGGTTGACCTTTATTTCTCAAAAGATTTCGCAAAAGGGTTTTTCGGTTGGATAGCCCCGTATTCAAGCGCTATCGCAGAATTGGGCGTTGGCATAACCGAAAAGAGCAAAAAGCACAGCAAGATGGCTTTCGAAGTATTTACAAAAAGCGCGGATTTGCCTTTAAGGCTCTCAAATGCAAAAACAATAAAGGAGCATGCGAGCATTATACCGGTATCGAGCAGGCCCAAGACAGTAAAAGGCAATGTATTGCTTGTAGGCGATGCCGCAGGGCAAACTAAGGCAACAACCGGTGGAGGCATAATATTCGGAATAGCATGCGCCAAGGTTGCTGCAAAGAGCGTGTACATGAATGGCAAGCATGGCAGGAAGCTGTCCCTTTACGAAAGAGATTGGAGGCATTCTTACGGCACCGACCTGAAACTGCACGCTGCGCTTCATAGCTACTATTCCACGGTAAGCGAAAAACACATGGAGCGCTTCATAGGGATTGCCAAGGCATTGGGAGCCGAATCTTTCTTCTCGAAATACGGCGACATGGATAGCCCTTCACTTATGCTGAAACGGTTCTTCTTGAGAAAAATGGCTAAATGATCCCGAAAAGCGAGGCTGCTGCCCTGGACGAAACAGCCATCAGCGGAGCAGGATATATCCCGAATGCTATGACTATTGCAATTGCGATGAAAACAACAACATATATGCCATTGGGGACATGCATGGTTTTGCCTGATGCTCCGGAGTATATGCTGCTTATGAGCTTGCCGTAGTAGTATATCGATATGAAACTGTTTATTATCCCAATAAAGGCAAGGGCTATTAGGCCAGAGCTTATCGCGCTTGAAAAGAGCAGGAATTTCCCAACGAAACCTATAAGGCCAGGTATGCCTGCCATAGAAAGCATTATTACCGTTAATGAGAATGCAAGAAAACCGTTGCGCTTGTAAAGTCCAGAATAGCCACCTATGCTTTCAATTCCGTTTGCGGCGAGGAATCCGGCTATTACAAACGCCCCTATTATCATGAATGAATGCGCAAATATCTGGAAAAGCGACGATTCCAGGCCAAAAGCGGTCACGGATGCCAATCCCACCATTATATATCCAGCTTGCGATATCGAAGAATAAGCCAAAAGCCGTTTGACGTTCGTCTGCACCATTGCAGCAAGGTTCCCGAAAAACATCGTCAGCACTGCGAGAATCTCAAATACAGGTACAATACTGGATTTGTCGCCAGCAAATACCACAAAAGATATTTCTATCAAGGCGACGAAAGCCACTTTTTTGTTTATGCCAGCAATTAGGGGGCTTACGCCACTTGGAGACCCTTGATAGACGTCCGGTATCCACAGGTTGAACGGAAACAGCGCGGCTTCGACCCCCAAGGCCGCGACAAAGAGCACCAAAGACAAAACCATGAAATATGCCGACCCTATAGTCCCAGAAACGGCTTGCGTTATGGACAGGCTTGAATCGTACGGAAATATCAACGCTATCGCGAATGCAAGAACTGCTATAGATATGGCGGAAAGAAGGAATAGTTTTGTGGATGGCTCGGCAAAATCCTTTCCGTTAAGCGCTATAAGCAGTATTGTCGGCACTGTCATAAGTTCCATAGACACTATTATCGTTAGCAGGGAAGAGGCCATGCTTACCGAAAATACGCCTATTGAGAGCAAGGGTAGCAGCATTCCGAATTTGAGGTATGAACTGTCCAGCTCATAAGCTGCGATGCTTACCAGGACAAAGGCTAACGAGAACAGCATTAGAAGGAATGAAGAGAACGGGTATATGTGGTATAGCGATAGCGAATTGAATGATATGCCAGTAACAGAGTAATAAATGCCCGTAACCAAGATTAACAGGAACAAGGATGAGTTTATTGCGACTGAAAGCTTTTTGTTTTTGTGGAACAGAGTGGCTATCCCTGAAAAAAGCAGCGCCGCAAAGAGCACCGGAATTGCAAAATTCACTAGTATCTGCATGCTACCACTATATTATGCCGACCCCAAAAAGGGAAGTTATGAAAAATGGGAATATCCCGAACGCAAACAGTGCAATCATAGCTATGGAATACGAAACCGCTACCTGTTTCGGCATCCTTGCTATGCTGTTGGAAGACACCTTTGTCGAAAGGAATGACTTGTTTATTGCGTAATACATGTAGAATCCAAGCAGCATTATGCTGAATATAGGTATTGCACCGTAAAGGCCAAATTCGCTTATTGCTCCTATAAATACAAGGACATCCGCTATGAACCCGGCTGTAAGCGGAAGCCCGGTTGAAGCGAACGTTCCGATAACAAACGAATATGCAGTGCCTGCGGACTGCTTTACTATCCCCTTCAGCACGTTTATGCTCCTTGTACCATAGGATATTTCTATGCCTCCTATTACCGAAAACATCAGCGCCATGACGAGCCCGTGGGCAAGCATTAGGTATAACGCCCCTGAAGTCCCAAAAGCATTCAATGACGATATTCCGACCAGTATTATCCCGGATTCCAACATGCTCGAATATGCAGTCATTCTTTTAAGGTCCGCCTGGCGCATCAGAACAAATGCAGCATAAAACGCAGATATAGTGCCAAGCACAAACGCGTATTTTGCAAATTCTGAAGAAAAGGCGAACATCGAGAAGAGTATCAGCATGCCGTAGGCACCGAATTTAGAAAGCACCCCGGATATGAGCATTGATCCCTGTGCAGGGGCTTCCGCATAAGCATTCGATATCCATGAATGGAAAGGGAATATTGGCATCTTTACCATGAATGCAATGAAGAACAGGACGAATATCGTTCCCTGCACCGCCACGGGTATTGAGCTGCTATGTGACGCGATGTAACTTATGTCAAACGAATGCACAGGCGTATAGAAGTATATGAGCATTATTGCCAGAAGCAGCAGAGCGCTGGCGAATATCGAATAGATTAGGAATGTGTTGGCAGCATGCCTGCGTTCTCCAGAACCAAAGGAATTTATCATGAAATACGATGCTATTACACCAACATCCCAAAATACATAGAACAGAAACAGGTTCGCAGATAAGAAAAGGCCTATTGCCGAAAACTCGAACAGCAGTATAAGGACATATATGTTCTTCGAGTCTTCAAATTTGCGCGAAACCGTTATCGATGCCACCAATGAGACTATGGCAGCTAGAAGCGTTAGCACAACCCCTGGGACAGTAGCTACGAATGATAGGTATATGCCAAATTGGCTTATGTATGGAAGCGATTCTGCCGTGCCGATAAATCCGTTCGTATAAATGGCTGAAAATAGCAGGTATATTGCAAGCACCAAGGTTATTCCGCTGGCAATTATGGCAATCCTTTTCGAAAATACATAGTTTCCATATACCGCGGTGGCTGCACCAGCTAAGCCGACAACCGCAAGCATTATGAAAAACAACGGAAGCATATATCACACCAGCATTATCAATATTATGAGTATTATCCCAGCGACAAAGGCTATCAGGTAATCGTTTGCGTCTCCGGTGACTATCTTTCTCAGGCCAGCCGACATGGCTATTATACCGTATGCCCCAGATGCGAAAAACCCATATAGCATCTCTTCAATCAGGTTTATGCCCTCAGCAAAGTACATGACAGCCTTTGCAATGTAGCTGTATGCCGCGTTAACCATAACGCTATTGAAAAGCACATAATAAGCTTTTGTGGTTACGGTTCCGCTTGGTTTCTTAACGTGGAACAGGTAATACGATGCCGATATACCGAATATCACTATCGCTGACTCTATAACCGCTTCTGCCAACCCTATCGAAAGCTTGGAGGCATAAGCATAGTACGAGAGGAAACCGCTTACGTTGAAAAATGCAATTGCAGCGGCAAGGACCAATACTGAAGTTATGGCCCCCGAATACAGCATGCTCTTGGGTATGGAAGAATACGAGAGCTCGACATGTGCTGGCTCCCTCCTCGAATGTATGAATAGCCAACGGAATATGTATGCGCTTGTCGCGAAGTCTATTACTGCCAATATTATGTAAACATAGGTATTTGAAAGTGCTGCGGCATCTATTGCAGCCTTGCCGAAGAAGCCGCTTAGGGGGAATATACCTGCTATCGAAAGGACGCCTATTAGCATTGGTATGTATAACAATTTGCGCTTGTAGGAGCCGTAGGTCTTGTATATGTCCTCTTCTTCGCCATTTGCGCGCATTATCGAGCCTGCTGACATGAAAAGCAATGCCTTGTAAAACGCCTGCACTATAAAGAACAGGACTGCAGCTATTATCGCGTGCAGGCCTATTGCTACAAACATCAGGCCAAGGTCCTCTATGGTGGAATACGCCAATATCTTTTTTATGTGGTGCGATGAGATTGCATTAGACGCGCCGAGGAGAGCGGATATTATCCCTATTGCAAGTATCAATTCTGAAAGCCCGGACTTAACAAAAAGTGGAAACAGGACAAGAACAAGGAATACCCCTGCCTTCACCATCGTGGATGAGTGCAAAAATGCGGAAACCGGCGTAGGGCCTTCCATAGCATCCGCGAGCCATTCGTGGAAGGGGAATTGGGCAGATTTAGTGAATGTTGCCACAAGGACCAAAAACATCGCTATGGGCAAAACCGGATTTGTGGGAAGGGCCAGTATCCTGGAAAAGCTAAAGGTGTGATATGACACCCAAACCGAAAGCATGGCTGCAAGCATCGCGAAATCCCCTATTAGTATCGTAGATATGGACTTCCTTGCTGCATACGGCGGATTGTCCTTTTGATACCAGAACCCTATGAGCAGATAGCTCGTCACACCGAGCATTTCCCACGCTATGAACATGGTTATGAAGTTCCCTGCTATTGCAAAAAGCAGCATCGCTGCCGCAAATATGCCGATTTCGAAATAGAACCTGGGCCTTTCGGTCTTTACTTCCATGTACCCCATGGAATAGAACATTATCAGAGGTGTTATTATCGCGATAAGCAGCGATAATATTATATTCAGAGGTAGAAGCTGGGTTGTTATATGTATCGTATAACCCGATATGCCGAACCATGCAATTTGCTGCACTGCCCCAGGAGAAACTAACGAATCGTAAACCACCATTGCCGAGGTTATGAGGCTGCCGACGAGCACGACCGGCCCAGTATATTTTTCCTTGCCGTAGGTAAGCAGCGCTAGGAAAGAGGCCGCGACAATAGGCAATATGACCAATATTGTAAGCATTTCAGTCCCTCAATTTTGAAAGTATTTTTATGTCGAGGCTGGATTTGCTGCTTATAAGGTACCTATAGAACACCACGACCATTATTGCTTCAACTGAAGCTATCGACCATATTGTGAACAGCAACGGCAGTATTTCGCCGTTTACGCTGAAGCTGAAGAACACCAGCGCTATGAGTGTAGCCGAAAGCAGCATTACCTCCGTTGAAAGCAGCATTATCACGATGTTCCTACTCGACGCAAGGCCTGCCACCCCAATGGCAAACACCGCAAGACCCAGTATTATGAACATCTGTTCTATCATTTTTTCTTACCTGCTTCTTTGTATAAGGCAATAGAGCCTAACGCTGCACCGAATAGCATTACAGTAATTAGATAAAACAGCCCCATATAACCGTTGATGCCACTTGCTATCTGCTGCGGCGTAAAGGCATTATGCGCGGTATTGGAAAGACCCATCCCGAAGACAGGATAAGATATTACCGCCAAGAATACGAGGAATATGGCAATGAATGCTAATCTGTTCGTGTGCCTGAATCTGGAAAAACTGGCCGAGGCTACACCAACTAGCGCGTAGGTGGATATGCCGCCCACAAATATAAACAATTGTATTATTGCAAGTAGCGGCTGTTGAAGGATAAGGAACAATGCGGAATTTCCGATGAAAGCCAGCGTCAGGCTTAACACCGAGTGCAAAAGCGTTTTTGATATGAATATGAATGCCAATGAGCCCAGCTCGAAAATTGAGACAAGGATTATGGCAGTTGTTTCCAGGGCGTACAAACCAATCACTTACTTTAGATCTTCAGGCCTTCGGACGTAATCCCTCCTATCGTAGGCTTCGTATTCGTAATCCTTCGTAAGTATTAAACATTGCGTTGGGCATACCTCTTCGCACAGGGCGCAGAAAAGGCAGCGATCGAGGTTTACCTGTGGCATCTTCTTGGTGCCTTTGTCTGTTTCGGTGTCAACCATGTCTATAGTCTGGTTGGGGCATATCCTTGCACATGCGCCGCAGCTTATGCAGGTCTTCATGTCTAGTTTGTGTATGCCCCTATAGTTATCCGCAAGGTTCTCTTTGTGCTCAGGATATTCCAGCGTGGAGGGCTTTTTAAGCACCTCCTTTCCGACCTCGTAGATGCCTTTTAGGATTGTCATGCGAACCACACAAATATAAGATACGATGCGAACAGATTTAACACTGCAAGGGGAAGCAGGTAAAGCCAGCCTAGGTGCAACAGCTTCCTGATCGCCATCCTGACAGTAGTAGCCCTTAGCGTTATTATGAATAATGTAAGTATCACTATCTTTATCGCAATCCACGCAAAAGGAGGCAGTAGTGGGCCGTTCCAACCGCCGAGGAACAATATCGATATCAGCAACGTGCCTATAAATAGCCTTGTATAATCCAAGAACAACGCCAGGCCGTAATACGGTGCTGGGACGTCGGTAAGCCATCCTGCTATTAGCTCATTGTCCGCTTCCCTTATGTCGAAAGGCGGGCGCTCGAGTTCCGCAAGCATTATTATGAAGAACAGGACGAAGCCGATGGGAAGCAACAACGCATACCAGACATGCGACTGGGACGAGACTATCTGCATGAACGAAAATCCGTGGGAAGCTAGGGCAACCGAAGCTATGACAAGTATCAGCGGTAGTTCATAGCTGACTAGCATTATCACTGAACGCTGCGCGCTTATTGAGCCGAACTTGTTGCCACTGGTCCAACCTGCCAAAAAAAGCAGCATCGGGATAAATGACAAAATCAAGAATACCGCCACCAATGCGACTGTAGTATTGATTCCTACGAACGACGGAGTCAAGGGCACAAAAGCAAATGCGAAGACAAAAAGAGCATAGACAATTGGGAGTATCATCCCAAAAAGGGGTTTATCGGCATTATTGGGCGATATTTTTTCCTTTGATAGTAATTTTACGACGTCAGCCATGTTTTGCAGTATGCCGAAAGGTCCTGTATACGTAGGGCCATGCCTCGATTGCATCCTTCCCATTATTTTTCTTTCGCCCCAACTGAAGAAGTATACGAAAAGCGTTATCAGCACAGACAATATTATTGCGAATATGACAAACGATACCGCAAAAGATAAGACATTTGCATACAATGCAGGAACGTACGGTGTAAGGTAGCTGTAAATGAGTTTGTAGAAGTTACCTATGAAAGTTGAGCTTACATCAATCAACATTAGCACCTTGGACCATACAAAACTTATTTGAAACTAATTTATATAAAATGATGTAAAAAATTACTTGTATGCCTCTTATTCCGAAAGAGCCAAGGTGTTTGGTTGGATAAAAAGATAGATGAGATATTAAAAAACGGCAGCATTAGGCTCGAAGTCAAACGATCCGGGATGCTGCAAAAAATGCTTTTTACTGTAAAGAGGATAAAAATAGGAGAGCACGAGTTCGTAGAACTGTACCTTCCCAGGCATTTGGAGCTTTCTGAGATGCAGAGAGTTGCAGAAGAGACAGGGCTTCCAGTAGAAACGGATAACGGCAGGGCTTTCCCAAAGGGCAAGGGGGCCGTAGACTTCATGGGGCTTTGATTCAGCTCACGTAGAAGTCTGCGTATGTCAAGGTCCCGTTTGCGAATAGATGATGACCGTCAACGGAATAGCTCATGTTTAGATTATATGAAGGTATCGAAGCGCCTATTGGCACTGGAGGCACTATGCAACTGAATGTTGCATCTGCAGTCTTTCCAGGTGCAACGCTCTGGTTCAGAACGGTTGTTGCATTGACGGATGAATATTCGGAACAACCTATAGCAGACAGGGAAATCGTCTTATTGTACAAATTCTTTATTCCAACGGTGTAATTCCCTGTTGTGGAATTTCTACGGATAAACTGGCATTGTAAAGAAGGGTTCGAAAAACTGCACGAGCTAGTAAGGAACGGCGTCCATTTGCCATAAACATTCGTTATATTGAGCTTCGAAAACAGCGCAGCGGCATTAAGCATTGCGGCAGAGCTGTAGTTCTTCGGAACAAAGGAATAAAGTTGCAGGGTAACGTTTGTTGATACTGCCGTTGAAGTAGAAAATGAATAGTTGTCCAGTTCTGAGACCGGTGGCCTGTAATATACAGTGCATAAGTCCATGCTTGTGCTGTTGTTCTCGTATATGTATCCGGAGCAGGTCCTGTTGAAGGACGATATGTTTATTTTAGGATGAAATGTCAGTATGCTTCCGAAATTACCGGTGCTTGACTGCCCGAAAATCTGGTATATCGAATAGTTCTTCCCTGACAGTGAAAGTGCATACCCATCGCTGGTTGTGTTTGAATACCTGAAGTTTTGAGCCTTCGCGTATTCTGCTTTATGCGATGCTGTTGAATTTGAAAGCAATGCATATTCGGAACTGTTGTATTCTTTTGAAAGCATCGATTGGCACGTACCCAAATTAGTGGCGTTATAGTAATAGTAAAGTTTTGTCCATCCGTCCGCAGAATAGCTGCAGAAACTTATTGTATCGTTTATTTTGGCGAATGTGACGGTGTCGTTTCTTACAATAAAAGAATGCTGCGGATACGAATAGGTAGAGAGTATCGACCTTATGTCTGAATTTCCTATCGTGCCTTCAAGCCACAAGCCATAGACTTCAGAACCGTTTAAGTAGCTCGAATACACGCCATTGCCTACATTTAAGTATGGAGACAAATCCCGCATTATTGATGTTGTAAGCCCACCGTCTGGACCCAAAAACGGCTTGAACGAGTTTATGCCGTAAGAAACGCTCAGAAGTGAAGAAAATTCCATGCCTTTCGGGAATAGAGTGAATAGGTACGTTGAGTTTGTATTGTTTGAAGGTATGTAAAGGTATAGATTTGGCTGCTGCGGATTGCTTACATTTATTGCAATGTTGGCATACGACACGGAAGAATTCGCTATGTCCAATATGCCGCTGGGGTTTGCTACTGCTGAAAAATTAAAAGTACCGTTCTGAGTAAATGTATAGTTTTCGTTTATGTGCACAGAATCATGCGCAGGTATGGAGACATTGTAATATTTTAGCGCTTGGCTGTTTAGATAGAAGCCTACCTCCATGCCTTTTACATACGAAGAGCCAGTATTCTTTATCGTTATATTGAATCTTGTATTGTTGAAAAGATATGTATGCCCTGGAACGTAGTTAACCGCATTCATGGAAACGTCTATGTGTGCCGGTCCTGGTGGCGGGAAAGATATTATAAGGGCAAGAAAGACCGCAACTACGACTATTATTGCCATTGCACCGTATAAGATAATGTTTTTTTGTGATGGCATAAAAAATACCTTTGTTCGTTCAACCGCATTCAGCGTTTTTTTATTTCTTTTATGACAGAAGTTATTTTATCGCGTATGGGGGATATTTCAGATTCAAAATAAAAACGTATCCACGCCTCTTCGTCATAGCGTTCCGAGCCTTCCGGGAACAGCAGGAAATATTTCCCCTTGGAGTGCTCCATTATATTCGTTGACTTCAATTGCAGGAGATGGTACCTTAGCGTTTTTTCGTTTATAGGCTGCCATGCCTTCGTTATGTATTCCGAAAGCTCCTTGACGTTTGGGTCATGCTTTTTTTGGAACTGAAAATACAACATTGCATCAAGGACGTATATGGCGCTAAGCCTTGTCTCGCCGGGATTGATTATCCCAAGTGAGAGGGCAAGCCACCTTACCATGGCCCTCCTGGTTTCTACCACTTCCTTTGTTATCAGAAGGTTCCTGAGCTTTATTTCTGATTGTATCAATTTAGATTCGTTTATTGTTGGCATGTCAGACCTTCGAGATGCTGGAACGCATATGGTTAAATTATCTTGTTAAAGGTATAAAATACTTAATCCTTAAAAGGGTTATTGTGTTAAATGGTGTTTGTATGGCGACAGTAGAATTTAAGGCGAGCTTTGAACCTGGAACTTTAAAGGCGTTCGCAAAGAACGCGCTTAAGATGAAGATAGATTTCAGCAACACCGATAAGGAACATAGCTATTGGTGCGAATCCGACATCCTTGCGAAGGCCCCGCTTTCCTTGGCTCATGACATGCCCCTTGAAAATGGAAGGATAAGGATAGGCATACTGAAACCGATGGCATCGATAAGCAAGGTTGTAAATCTGTATACTTTACCAAACAATTTCCCTGACAATTATTCGGTAAAATTTACGGTATATGTATACGATGATGAAGGTGCGATACACGAAAGGTTCGATGAATCTAGTTCAATAGAATGCAGTGGCAACTATCCCGGGGTAAAGGACGGCGTGGCGAAGCCCCAGAACAACGGGCTTTAATTATTTGGCATAGAACGAATCGTAATCTGAGGTTTCTTCCGCTTGGCTCCGCTCTATTTTATGGACCTGCGGGCCATGTTCTGTGTCAACATTCACCATCTCGGAAAATCGGTTTATTGAAGATTCATCTCCAATTGCCAATATCTCAACAGTACCGTCTTCCATGTTCTTGGCGTACCCTTTTATGCCCAGATTTAAGGCTATGCCGCGTACGAGTGCCCTGTAACCGACGCCTTGCACTATTCCATGGACCACAAGTTTTACTGCAGCCATTTCATCAATATAAATTTAGCGAATGGTATTTAAACGATTAATTGGAAAGTAGATTATGCAAAAAAGCCAGAAAGCGCAGAGCGCAATAGAATTCATAACTACTTACAGCACTGTACTTCTTATAATAACGGTCGCAATAGCCGTTTTATTTCTGTTCATTTCTCTCCCGGCATCCATACTGCCAACAGAATGCAACTTCTACAACACTTTCGGGTGCTATGACGCAGTTTATGGCATCAATTACACTAGCAGCAATGTGCCCACGGGCACGGCATTGCTCGTGGTTGCAAATTTGGAACAGCCAGGAATAGTGAATACAAGCAGTTTTAGCGCGTTTATAGCAGGCAAGGAGAGCAACACAGGGTTTTGCACACCCCAAGTGGCACTGCAAGGGCAGAAAGTATACTGCATAGCATACTTTTATAACAGGACACTGACACCGGGCAAACTTTATTCTGGAACATTTAGCGTATATGGCAACTATTGTTCGGTAGAGCCTAGCAAGTTGTATAGCGGATACTGTCCACCTGCCAACTCAAGTAACAATTATATGTTTGGAGGTGTAGTAAGAACGCAGGGCAGTTTGAGGGCAATAGGTGGCATTTATGCAGTCCCAATAAAAATTACACTCAGCGGATTTAACTTTTTTGACTGGTTTTTCTTGAGATTTATCGAACCGGGATACCAAGTAGAGATAAGCTTCAACCCAAAAAACACGTCTTATTCACTTCACGAGTCCCCAGACTTGGGAAACATAAGATTTTATTATAATAACGAAGAGCTTTATGATTGGTGCCAAAATTGCAACGATAGCATGACAGGCAATGCAATATTTTGGGTTAGAATACCACAGGGCACAGCATTTGGATTGTGCGGGTTCGGAAACTGCAATTCGACATTTATAGTATACATGTATTTTACCCCTATAAGCACCACATTCAGCGGAATCCATTCGGGGCTGGCACCGCAGTTAACAAGCACCTACGGCGAATACGACAACGGTAAAGAAGTTTTCAATTACTATACCAATTTCGCAGGAACAAGCCTGCCGGCGACATGGGTTGACATGTTGGGAAGCAACTACACCGTGAATGACGGCCTTTACATGAACGGTGGAGGGGCGGCATTGATACAAAAGAGTAACAACTTTCCAATAAACATTTATAACATTACAGAAGCGCAAATCACAATTACAACTTCTGGAACAGGTGGTTTTGTCTCTGGAGTCAACGGCACAGGTTCTAGCACTTCATGCAGCAACGGGCCGTATGATAACAAGTGGATAAGCGTTGGAACTGGACCGGAAGACCTCTGCTACGGGGACATATTCAGTTTCAAGGGCATAGGTTCTGCAGCGGTTTCTTATGGGGTTGCAACCAACGTCAGCACCTCAGTACCAAGTTCCGGAACTTTCGTTGCGGGGATGGGAAACGGCTTTGCTAATACGTACTTTTTCTACAACGATACGCTGCAGGTTGAACAGAGCCAAACTTATGGCCATTTCAAGGGCAAGAGCCTCGGCGCCGTAAGCTATTTTGGTATAGAAAGCCAAAGCGCGGTGTATAAGGTCCAGTGGGTGAGGTCAATAGCTATGCTGAGTGGCGGGGAGGAACCTCAGATCAGCTTCGGACCCATAATAAAAGAATCCGGTTGACAAGCTAGCCCATCCTTTCTGTTATGTCTTTAGCGGCGATTTCCATAGGATTTATTATGTGATCGACGCCTATCCCCTTCAGGTGCTTTTCTATATCAGGGTTGTCTGCAACCACCGAAATAGGTTTTGAAGCGGCTATGTTCTTTGCTATTATGGCAGCATATAGCGTCCTAGCACTATCGCTTGTGTCTATTACTATGTATCTCGCCTTGTTCAGCTCGAACTGCTCCATGTCGTCCCCCAGAGTCTCATCCGCAAGGTAGGCCTTGTACCCGAAAGATTTTATCTTGTCTAAGGTTACCTTGTCCGATACTACCAATATGAATTTCACGCCTTTCTGCTTGAGAATTTTGGCTATGTATGCGTTTGTTGGCCCATACCCTA
The DNA here is from genome assembly GCA_023473395.1 of Candidatus Martarchaeota archaeon. Classification (GTDB taxonomy): domain Archaea; phylum Micrarchaeota; class Micrarchaeia; order Micrarchaeales; family Micrarchaeaceae; genus Micrarchaeum_A. Next base: position 18,650 of record JAMCYO010000024.1, read on the forward strand.
TGAGCATTACGTGCTTGCCAAGGTTTCTCCTTTCCATTCTCGATATCCTGCCGCTAAGGCTTTCTATTCTAGAATTCACAAAACCACTCGATATTATGGTAACGGCACTGAGGAACACGCTCAGGCCTGAAAGTATCAATATTATGACAAACACCCTAGCTACGGGAGTTATTGGTACTATATCCCCATAACCTACTGTGCTTATAGTAACCACTACGAAATACAATGCCGTCAATAGGGAATTTATCTTAATGTTGAAATCTCCGGCTTTTCCAAGATAATATGTGACTGCTGTGCCTATGGCGAGAATTAAAAAGGCTATTATTGCGTATGTAATTACTTGGGAGCCGATCCTCATTTACGCACCTTTCAGTCTTATTTGTTTAGTTAAAGATTTAAACGCTCCAATACAATATTTTGTGTTGCAATGAAAGCGATTGTTAAAATCTATGTTGGCGTAATTGTGCTTGCAGTTCTGGCAATTGCTGCTGCGGTTTATTTTACGCAAAGGCCAGCAAATGTTACCCAGAATGAAACTAGGATACCTGTGTTGCTTTATGCCGACGGGCTTCCAAATCTGTTGTACAACCTCACATTCTCAGGGCAGAAACTTTATATTACTGGAAACAATTCGACAGAAAACTTCTCACTCGGAAGTTTCAGGCCTTACAACATAGCACATGCGGTTATGGATATAGGCTCGTTTGACGAAAGCCCTGGCGCATTGTCTTTTTATTACACAGTTGAAAGCCCAAGGTATTCGCTCAATGGCATAAACCAGAGCTTCGGCAACGGGAGCATAGGCATGAGATTTAAGCTTGGCAACATCACCGAAGCCAATGCCATGATAATAGGGCTTAGGCTTTTCCCATTGGAAAATTACGGCAGAAACTCTTCGATAGAGCTTGTTTCCGCGCTTTACCCGCTGGTATATTATTCCAACGTCTCGAATTTTTCGAGTTATATATTATCGAGAAGCGCACAGGGGTCGCTGAATTATAATATCAGCCATGAATTGCCACTAAACGCCACAGTGATTGATGGCAGGCTATTGGAAATAAAATTGAAAAACCAGGGAAATTCAACGGTTAGCCTGGAAGACGTCTTGGTTTCCGGCTATTTCCTCGGGGAATCAAATGGAACAACTGCGCTTAAGAACTTGGCATTGGAACGCAATTTAAGCTATCCTGGCATCATAGCCGGAATATCGAACCTTGGAATAAATATAAGCTTGAACAGCACTGAAGAATTCCTGCAGACAAATTCAAGCAAATTATCCTCATTCGAAAGCTTGGTAAAATCAGGGCAGATATCGAGCGCCAGCCAGCTGTATTCCGATTTAAATTCCACGCTTAACGTTTCGAGGCTCAGCTACCTTGAAAGCCTTATGCAAGAAAACAAAAGCTATTACGCCGCAATGCATTACCTGGATAATTTCAATCCCGAAAACGAGTCTGTTGTGTCCTATGCAGACAGGATAAGCAGCTGGGAAAACATAAACAAGGGGCTTATAACGCTGAATGTTTCCAGCGATGGCACTCTAGGGGTGCCTATGGACAGGGCCGCTTTGAACGATTCCGGCTACGTATTGGAGCCTGGAAGCTCGGCAAGCTTTTATTATAACATGTCGCGGCTGAACGGCAGCTTAGGCCAAACCGCTTTGATTCCCAATGCCACTTATTCTGTATTCGCCTATTTCAATGGTGTCGAGTATTCGGAGGGAGCTTTTGTATATAGATAACAAATTTTGGACAAAAGCGATAAATAAATATTCAACCCCTAAGCCATAGGTATGGACGCATTAAAAGAGCATGATAAAGATAAGGGCAGTACAAAAGCTGATGCTGTCGACGAAGTGGCTGTGGCTTTGAAGTACGTAGACAGCTTTATCAATCTCAAGGAGAAGGAAATAAGCATCTACGGGAAAATCGCGCAGGAAACGCCTTATGCCAACATAAAGCACAACATAGGCTTCGTGATTGAAAAGGAGACCGAATGCCTTTCTGACGCAAGAAGCTTAAAAAGCCTGCTTAGGGATGGCGGCATAGAAAAAACCGAACCGGTAGACAGGAATATAGATTTGCAGGTTTACGACCACATGGAAAACCCAGGGATAAACAACGTCGATAAGGACAGCATAAAGGACATATTAAGGGTTGCAATAAATGGGGACAAGGAGATGGTAGACAGGCTTTCAATAATATCCGAAGAAAACAGAGGCACGCTTATCGGCACAGCGGCAGAACACATGATAAACAATACGATAAAAGCAAAGAACGCCGTTACAGACCTACTTTTTTCGCTTGAAAGGGGCGATTGGTAATGGGATGCGTATTTTGCGACTTGGCTTCGGATAGCTCTAAGCATATATACAAAGATGAGATATGTTATGTGGTGCTTGATATAAACCCAGTGACCGAAGGGCACATGCTAGTAATAACCAATAAACATTATGAAAACATGCTGGAAGTGCCAAGGGAAGAGCTTGGGGGCATATACTCAGTAGCGCAGAGTTTTGGAAAAGACGTTATAGAGAAACTCAAGGCAAAGGGTGTCAATATAGGGACGAACGTAGGGGAGTACGCAGGACAGGTTGTGATGCATACGCACGTTCACATAATACCTAGGTATGCGAAAGGCTATTCGAAAAGGCACAGCCTGGGCGCGGATGAAGAAATGAGGCTTTTAAACCTTTTGAAAAAGGGAAGCCTTTAAGCTCGTTTCTTTTTTATGTAATCAATAAATACCATCAATACAAAATAGTAACTGGTGGTAAGATGACCAAGAAATTTGCATGCAAGGACATAGGGATGCAGTGCGGATTCACTGCCGAAGCAAAGGACGAGAACGAATTAATGCAGAAGATTGCAAAGCACGCCAAGGAAGCACATGGAATGAACAAGATTGACGACGCGACAATGAAAAAGGTTAAGGCCGCAATAAAGTCTGCTTGACTGCAGTAAGCATTCGGATGCGCCTATAGCGCATCCGCCCTTATTTTCGACATTTTTGGAGTTTGTTATTCCTCAAAATCAGAATGTATTAAATATATTTGAGGAATTATACTCCAGTGCTATTTTCAGGTGTTTGATTGGCCAACATGCCGGAGCAATTGCAGAAAAGGATGGAAAAGCAGGGCTACCACTTCGTAGGCAAGCATTCCGCGGTAAAGATATGCGAATACACCGCGAACGGCCTTAGGGGAGAAACCCTATGCTACAAATACACCTTTTACGGCATACGCAGCTGGCAATGCATACAAGGAACTCCGGCAATAGGCTGCGACATAGGATGCAGGTTCTGCTGGAGGCTCATACCTGAAGAGGAGGGCTTCAAGTGGAACGAGCTCAATGCCATAGACAAGTGGGACGACCCGGAAATGATAGTCGAAGGCATGGTAAGGGAGCAGAGGCGCATAGTGAGCGGCTTCAAGTCGATAGCTGACAATGACCTCAAACTAAGGCGCTGGAACGAGGCAAACGAGCCGAAGCATGTCGCGATAAGCCTTACTGGCGAACCGACTTTTTACCCCAGGCTTGCCGCGTTGCTTGCGGAATTCCACAAGAGGGGCATAAGCACTTTCCTTGTAAGCAACGGAACGCTTCCGGAAGCCATAGAGAAGCTAAAGCCGCTGCCCACACAGCTTTACATATCGCTGCAAGCCCCTGATGAAGAGACATACATCTACGTTACCAGGCCCAAGATAAAGGACACGTGGAACAGGTTCCTGAAATCGCTTGACATGCTTCAGAAGCTCGACACCAGGACGGTTTTGAGGATGACCCTGATAAAGGGGCTAAACATGAAGAACGAGGAGGGATACGCTAGCCTGATAACCAGGGCGAGGCCGAACTATGTCGAAGTCAAGGGCTTTTCTTACGTTGGGGGTGCGAGGAACGAGGAAAGGGGCCTCAGCCTTTCAAGCATGCCAAAACACGATGAGATAAGGGAGTTCGCGGACAGGCTGGCCAAGCTTACCGGCTATACGCGCGTTTCCGAGCATGCGCCAAGCAGGGTGGTCCTGCTAGCCCGTGACGAGGAATCGGCAAAGAACAGGATAATAGACTTCAGCAAGATACATTAATCAGTTCTTGCCCCCGTTGGTGTCCTCCTTGCCCTGGAGATAAAGTTCCGTGGAGAGCTTGTACCTTGAGACCGAATGCGCTACGACCTTGCCGTTGCCCTCGAATTTTGCAAGGAATAGCCCGACGCCGCCAAACATTGCAGTCTTTATGTTATCTACGAATGTTATTTTGTACTTGAGTGAAGCGTCGAAGCCTGCTATATGGCCAGGGTCTATTTCCAATGGATCTGAATCAGTGACATTGTACTCTATTATGTCTCCCGCAACGTGTATGAATAGCATACCGGGTCCTGTGAACCTTTGCAGTATCAACCCCGCACCTCCGAAAAAGGCAGCGCCCACCCCAACGGTTTCTATGCTGAATTTCACGCTTTCCTGGGCAGCTATGAAGGCGTAGTGCTCCGCTATGAACTGCTCGCCTTCTTTAAGGTCTATCGCGTATATCTTCCCAGGAATCACGCCTGCGAGGTTGAGAATTCCGGTGCCTTCGTTGGCCTTGAATTCGGTAAGGAATCCTGACGCACCAGTGAATTTGCGCTCTATGGCCCCCACAATTCCACCTGCAAGCTTGGGGTCCATCTTTATGTTGGATGATTTGCTTATTATCTTTCCCGAATCTGCGTATATTGCTTCGCCGGCATCGAGCTTTAGCGCAAGGGACTGCATGCTGTTTCCGACAATTTTATACTCCATTCAAGCACCAAGGGTTCTTGTACCTTGTTTTTTATATACCTTGTGCGATTCCTTGCCGCATAATAGGCACTTCAAAACAATATAGCGGTTTTTGCTTGATAGGCGCACCGAAGCGGTAACCCCGGGAACAAGGAGCGTTTTGCATTGCTTGCAGACCTTGTTCCTTAGCGATGGCCTTATGCGGTAATGCGACTGTATTCTTGAAGCCATGAGCGAATATCTCCTTGAAAGTTCGAGATTTCCGTTCCTGATTGCGCTTTCAGAGAAGCTTATCAGTTTAAGCATCCTTTGCTTAGCTATGGTTTGGGTAAGCTCCTTTGCCTTTGGGTTTCTTCTGGGCATTTTGTATTACTTTATATTAAGTTCTGACAATATTGGGTCTATCGATGACTCGATGGCTGCCCCGGAACTTATTGTAACCAGATTCCCGGATATCTTGTAGCTTTCTGCGACAGGCTCTCCGTGGAAAAGCCTTACAAGCCTTAACGTTTCCTCGTTTTTGGGTATCGCAATCTCCCTGCCCTTTATTATGTTGGCCCTTGCTATTATCTTTGTCGCGTTGCCTATCGCCCAGATTTGCTTGCCTGCCCTGTCGAACACCATGGCTAGGTCCAAAAGCGGCCTGAACTCGTACAGTTTCGAGGAATCTATGCCTTCTCCGTCAAGAAATATTATGCCTTCGTAGTCGTGGACGTCCACTTCTCCCGTATGCACATCGGGCTTAACGTAGGCACCGTGCTTGCCCCTGCATTCCGACCGCGTATAGCTGGTGGTCTTGTACCCTATTCCCCACCTGTCAAAGAAAAGCTTAAGCATTGATAGGCTCTCCTCCCTAAAATCTATAGGAGGCAAGAATATAAGCATCGGCATTGATATCATAATATAGTTCGCTGGAAAAATATTTATAGAGTGGTTGTTATACCGAACGCGAGATCCTAGATAACGGATGGCCTTTTACCTTAAGCTCCAATTCGTAAAAGATCCCAAACGACATTTTTTTAACAGTGAAATTGTGGTCTGCCAGTGATTTTTGGAGCATGGAAAGCATCAACGTGGCTTCTTGAGGCGCGGCGTTCTCTGCAAAAAGGTGCGCAAACGGGTTAAGGACTATGGTGCCTACCCCAAGCTGAGCGGCTATCTTCTGTATTTCGAATGTTGCCGAACTTACAACATCATTTTTCGACTGTTCGTCCTTTTTCTCGAAATTTGCGAATATGAGGAGTGCGTTTTCGGCTTCTACCTGTTCCCCGCTTTCTATGACGCTTGAGCGCCCTTTCTCTTTTGGGATTGCTTTTACATATTCGACATGCCAGCACATGAACCTCATTTTGTCACCGATTTATTCAGCAGCGTAAGCTTTGGCCGGTTAAGAAAAATGAAGCGCCGAAGCATATTTGGCATTGATATGCCTTGCAATATCACGGAAAGCATCAGCTTTCCATGTATGGCGCAAGGTAGTAAGCTACCTCAGCGTCGCCTATCTTGTAGTCGACCTTTATGGGTTCGTCGGTCTTTATCGACAAATTGATTGTCGAGCTCGACGGGCATGCCTTCACTATGCGCTCAAGATAATCCAGGTTAAAAGTTGCAGAGGAAGGCTTGGTCACTTCAATCTTCTTTATGACGTCAGCCTCGTTCATATGCTCCTCTTCCAATTCGCCGGCATCCCCTTTTGCAAGGACCATAAACGAATCTTTGTCCGCCTTGAAGCCTATGTAAGTTGAAAGCAGGTTTGCGTCTCCCAGTATTGACTTGAAGGAATCGCTCTTTACTTCAACCTTAGATTCAAATTCGACCTTTGGCTCCTTCTCGGCATCCTTCTTTACGTCTATCATCGGAAGCTTGTAGCGCCTCCTGCTCTTCTCACCTATGAACTCTATCGAGAACTTGTTGTTTGAATCCTTCATCTGCAGCTGTTCTCCAGGCCTAGAGCTTGCAAGTATCTTGCTCATGTTGCTTATATTCAACCCTATGCTCGCCTGCTTTTCGACTTCGTATTTCGAGAACGCTTTGTTAGGGATGAAAAAAGATATCATGCTTATCCCGCTCGGGTCCATTGCCCGCAGCGTAATGCCCTCCTTAGATATATTGAACGTGCCCTCGTCTATGAGGTTTACTATCGAGTCTACGCAATTCTTCCAATACTTAGCATCATCTATTTTTATTTCGAACAAACGAATCACCCAAGATTAGCAGGGCTTTGCATAGTAATTTCGAATGCAAAAACCGTAGCAATAGGCTTTGTTGCAAAAAATATTTAACCCCTTCGTAATTGCCATCCCTGGAATGGGTTGCGGCCCCAACATTACCTGCAGCTATTAATTCTTTATAGGGTAAATATTACTAGGGGGTTTGCATGATTGTTGTTGGCGTTAATTCGGACTACGGGATAGGCAGGGGCGTAGCGAAGCTTACTGGATCGGCTTACCGCAATTTTCAAAATAAGGTATTCCCAGATGGCGAATCATACATAAGGTTGGATGCCAATGTCAAGGGTGAAGATGTGCTCTTGGTGCAGGGCATGGAATCGCAGCCAGACAAAAGATTTGTCGAGATGCTTATGGCTGTGGACGCCGCTTTTGAGGCAGGAGCCGCAAATGTTTACGGGCTTATCCCGTATTTGGCTTATGCCAGGCAGGACAGGGTTTTCAGCGATGGAGAACCAGTTAGCGCCAGGGCGGTGCTCAGGGCGCTGTATGATTCGGGAATGAGCAAGATAGCCGTTATTGAGCCGCACAAGGAGCAGGAGCTTTCTTATTTCAAGGGCAAAAGCGTTTGCGTAAACGCGCTCGAGAGTGTTGCGGCGAAGGCGGTGGCTGAAACGGGTAGCTCAATGCTCATAGCCCCAGACTCGGGCAGCTGGGGCAGGGTAAATAGCATTGCCAAACGGCTTGGGCTCAAATCAGATTATATAGAAAAAAATCGCAGCAGGGTAGACGGGAGTCTGAGCATGGTTAAAGGGCTGAAAAATGCCGAGGGCAAAGTGCTTATATTGGATGACATGATAAGCACAGGCGGGACTGTAGCGCAGGCTTCGAGAGAGGCTATTGCTGCTGGTGCTTCAAGCGTGAATGTTGCTGCGGTCCATTTACTGCTTGTAGGTAATGCAAAGGAAAAAATAAAAGATGCCGGAGTCACAAAGGTTTTCGGCTCCAACACCATTTTAGATTCCGAATGCGAAATAATAGATGTTTCTGGGGAAGCGGCAAAGGCGGTTTCCACTTTTATAGACTGATTGATTGAAATATACGATAGCGCTTGACAAGATAACAAAGGCCTTTGGAAGGCAGCGCGCACTGTCTGGAGTGGATTTGAGGATAGGCAAGGGCATGACCTTGGTGCTTGGGCCAAACGGAGCAGGAAAAAGCACGCTGCTCAGGTGCATGGCTGGGCTTTACAAGCCTGATTCTGGAAGGGTTGAGGTTTTGGGGTCTGACCCGTACGAGGATGCCAATATAAGGAACAGCATATCATTCATGCCGGATAATTACGGGCTATACGATTTCCTTAGCGTAAGGGACAACCTGCTTTTCTTCGCGAGGCTTTACGGGATAGGCGACTCGGATGCGATAAAAAAGTCGCTTGCGATTATGAAAGAGCTCGATGCTGAGAAATACATAGACACTAAAATCGGGGAGCTGAGCAGGGGCACTAAACAAAAGATGCTATTCTGCAAGGCGCTCCTTAATGATCCAGACGTCATATTGCTTGACGAGCCCACGGCGTTTCTGGATGCAAGCAGCTCCGAACAGGTGCGCAGCACTCTTTCGGAAATGGCAAGGCAGGGAAAAAGCGTTGTTTTTGTGACGCAGAGGGTAGACGAGGCCACTAGATTCAATTCCAGGATATGCATAATAAAGGAAGGCAAAATCCTCAAGGACACAGACACCAGTGGGCTTTACAGGGAGGTTTTGAAGGGCACTAGCATAAACATAAGGCTCGCAAAGCCGATATCCAAGGCGGTGCTTGGAAGGCTCGGGCATGGAGCCATCTTGGAGCACGGCGGCATCTTAAAGGCAAACATAGGCGATTACAAAGAGGTCAACAAAATACTTAAAAAACTCATGGACGAGGGCGCTTACATTGCAAGCGTAGACTACACGGAACCGATGATAGAAAAACTTTTCAGTGATTAAATGAACAGCAAAGCGATGGCAATAGCCGTCAAGGACATACGCGAGGTATTCAGCAGCGTATCCATATATGGGCCAATGATAGGCGTGCCGGTGTTCTTCGCCTTCGCGCTCCCGGTATTGACCATTTATGTTGCGCTTCATGCTGCCCCAGGGATAGCGTCGAGGATCGCTTCAACCGCAATACCGACAACAAGCGCTTCCAACATAAACAGCCTTTCGTTCATGTACTTCTTCGCCATAAACGTTCTCGGTCCGATATTCATGACCATACCGATTTTTACCGCTTCGGTTATAGCTGCCGACAGTTTTGCAG
>JAMCYO010000013.1 GCA_023473395.1 Candidatus Martarchaeota archaeon
CTGTAGTCCCGTATATCTCGAATTCGAGCCGCTTGTAGATTCCCGCAGCGGGATCTGGCCAGAGCGGGTCAGTTATGGGCGACAGCATTACCGGCAGCAGTTGGCTGAATCCCTCTTTTCTAAGGAAGTCTTCGGCATACGCTATTGTCTCCGTGCCTATCTTGATTCTCGCCCTTTTCTGTTCCAGTTCTTCTTCTGACAGTTTGTGCAGCGGCTTGGGCAAGCCGCGTTTTTCCATTCCTACGTCTATTCTTGTTGTTTCTTCCATTTCCATATTCTCACCTTTTTGTAAGTATAAAAAGAGCCGGTGGGCAGTGCGGAAGCTGCCCTATATGATTTGCAATATTCGTTAAAACAAGGCGAGCCGTGCAGTTTCTTAGCTACCCGCAAGTGTAGGCCTAAGCAGACAATTCCGTTCGCACGAGCATTGCATGTTATCTATAAGTAAGCTGTTTTGCCCTATATTTAAAGCTTCTGTGCAGGTTGTCCCTTGGGCAAAGCTATTTTTCCTAGCCATTCTTGTCGACTATTTTCCAAGCCTTGCCGCATGGTTCTCCATTATTAATCCTGAATAAAAACGTTCGATTAGCACAGTTCATACACGCCCGCTGCTTACCCCTGTGCTTACCCCTTTTGCTATCAAATGTGCCAGTCTCAAAAGCTCGAAACAAGTCTTCGAAACTTTTAGGATGTCCTTAATTTCTATGGCGGATTGGATATAAAATCCACCCACATGGGCAAACTTGCGTTCCGAGTTTGTCTCTTTTACCAACAAGATGCGCTTTTGTTTGCCTTCGATGTCTGGAGCCTTTTCGAGTGCACCGACGAGAAGTTTTTGCCTTGGCCTGCCCCTTGTCATCACTATTACGGGCACATGGAGTTTTGCCTCAATCGCTTTTATATCTACAACATTGAGCCCGGCTATTGCTATTCCATTTATCGCTATTGCCTTTACCTGTTCTTTAAACCTGGACTTTCCAAACATGCGCATGATTTTTGCAGTTGAGTCTTCACCGTCTATCTCAACCCTTTCAGAAAGCACCCCTTCTATCTCATTACTCCTGCCGACTATTCCAACCAGTATTGTGGTTTTCTGCTTCCTTTCGTATATGGGGCCGCTCGCCACCGCGAGGACCCTGGCTCCGCTTTTCATTATTTACAATTAAAAAGAAAACGATTTATTAATGCCTAAACAGTCACTGCTTTGCGTTGATGCCCTTCTTCACTTCGCTTATCCATTCGTCAAGGTTTTCAAGCGCCTTGTTGAGGGCATCTGCGGCCTTTTTCTTCTCGGTCTTTATAACAAGCTGCGGCTTTCCAGTCTCCGGATGGTCTTTCGTTACTCCAGTGAAGGAAACGTCATCGTTTTTCAGAAGCTCGGCCGCAATCAAATCAGGTATGGTGGTGTCTCCGTCCTCGAATTCCAATATGAGTTCCTTGCTTTCGTTTTTTACTACGTTTATTCCTTCCATATAACCGCCAAAAATCATTCGTTGTGAGCTTCGCTGTTGCGCATAAGGAGTTCTTCTATCTCCTTCGACTTGTCATAAAGCACGCTAACTTTTCTCCTTACCGAGGTTTTGCATGCCGCGCAGTAAAGCCCATCTCCGTGCTTGTCTACCTGCTTGTCTACCTGCATCTTGCCGCCGCAGTTTTCACATGTCGCGTAAACTACCCCTGCTTCGGGGTCTCTAAGGCTGAGTGTGAATATTTCGTTATCCTCCATTATTATCTTTGCAAGTATCACGTCCCCCATCTCGGCAGGCTTTGCTTCGGGTGCGTGCCTTTCATTCCTGTCGTGCATGCCCCTCATTGGCCTTGGAGACATAAGGACAACTTTTCCATCCTTCCCTGCAATGTATTCCTCGTTTTTTATTGAAAAATTTTCTATCTCGACGAATATGACGCTCTTCAGCACCCCAACAACCTTTCCCAAGACGAACATTCCCCTCTTCATTTTTCTTATGTTCCTTGTGGCACCTTCGACCAGCATCCGGCCATCCTCCTGCACCACCTTGCCGAAAACCGCCGAATATATGACTCCATTTTCAACGTATACGTTCCTCGAGGGCAAAAACTCCTCCTCTGTGGAAAGCCTGTCTCCTGGAAAAACCATCTCCGAAGTTGCAATGGGTTCTGTCATTAATATCATCAGCATATTGGCATGCAAGGGATATAAGCGTAACGCTCATACGCGCCTTCCACGCTTTCCTCCAGGCCTTCTTGTGGTGTCCGTTGGTATCGGAGTAACGTCTTCTATCCTGTTTACCCTCAATCCGCTCCTTGCCAAGACCCTGACCACTGCCTGCGCCCCGTGCCCTGGCGTCTTTGAATTGTGGCCTCCCGGGGCCCTTATCTCTATATTAATGTTCATTATTCCCTTTTCCTTCGCCGCAGCTGCGACTTTGTACGCGGCTTGCATTGCTGCATATGGGGAGCCCTCTTGGGAATCGGTATTTACCATCATGCCTCCGCTCCCTACAGCTATCGTTTCTGCACCGCTTATGTCGGTAAGGGTTATTATCGTATCATTTTTAGAAGAGTAGACGTGAGCAACAGCAAGCCTCTCGGGCTTCGGCTTTGCCTTTGTCTCTTCCATCGCCTTTGCTTCGTAAGACTGCATTTCCTTCTTCTGTTTTTCGGGCTTATTTTCAGCCGTTTTTGCTTTTTTAGCCATAAATACCACTAACAATCAATTTTCGGCCTGTTCCGCCTCTACGGTTTCCTTTGCTGCCTCGGCGGTTTCTGTTTTCAGTACCGGGGCTATCTCGATGTTTTTGTAGTAGCCTATCTTGTTCTCCTCTTCCGCTTTTACAAGATATCCGGGTATCGTGAACTTCTGCCCGTTTATGGATATGAAACCGTGGGTTATAAGCTGCCTCGCCTGTTTCATGCTCCTTGCCATTCCCCTCCTGTAGACTACCGATTCAAGCCTCCTGTCAAGTATCATTTTTTCGTTGAGCTCGAGGAGCTTTTCCAATGGCGTATCCTTATCTATTATACCGAGCTTTACGAGCCTGGCCTTAAGCGCCTGCTCCACATTTCCCATTCCGGCGCTGCCCGAAAGCAGAAGCCTTACGTTGCCTCGGATCCTGCTAAGCTCGCTCTGCACCTTCCATAGCTCGCTCATGTTTTTGAGACCATATTCCTTTATCAGCGCATTGTCGGCGTTTATCCTTGCCAAGTTCCATATGTCCTTAGGCTTGTCAAATTTTTTCCTGTTTCTTTTAGGTGCTCCCAAGCAATCACTTTATCATTTCTTATCTGACGGTTTTGCCGCAGCTCCGGGTTTCTGCAATGCTTTCTTTGTTACTCCCATTGTGGCACCGGTTCTTCCCGTGGACCTTGTATGCTGGCCGCGCACCTTTTGTCCATACTGGTGCCTTACGCCTCTCCAGGTCCTAAGCGTTACATCCCTGGAGATGTCCTGCCTGTTTGCGAAAATGAGGTCGTTTCCGACTACGTGCAAGTCCTTTCCCGTTTCAAAGTCCTTGTTCCTGTTAAGCATAAATTTAGGTATTCCATATTTCGCAGGGTCCTTTATGAGCCCTTCCAATTTTGCCATTTCCTGTTCGTCTAGCGAGCCTATTTCAACTGAGGGGTCTATGTTAAGCTTCGTCTCCATTACGTGGCTCATGGCACGAGCCATGTCCCTTCCTATGCCCTTGACAGAGTCTATAGCCCTTTCAACGCTGAGGCTGCCGTTGACGTCTTTTCCAGCAATCCTTATTACCGAGGTGAGCCTAGCCCCTCCCTCTTTTTTTCCGTGCTGTTTTTCACCGCTTTGAGTATTTTTTTCTTCACTCATTTGAACACCAAACGCCAGGGCTGGGATATTCAGCATAGAGCATTTGAACCCAGAAGGCTCGAAAGCCATGCGCTTGCGGGTAAATAATTCCAGGCGCACGCGTTACCGGTTTCCGCCACCCTGGCATTCAAGCTATAATTCTAACGCATTAGTAATTTAACCTTTGCCTTTTCAAGGTGCGCATATATGCTAAATAAGCCCTTTGCTTTGCACCTATATTTTCAATAGAAGCTTTATAAAACCTTCCTTGAAACCGGGATTTCGGAAGAATAAGATCAATGCGGTACGTCTTTGTTTTCATCGGCCCATACGAACCTGTAGGAGCTAGGGCTTTCCTTTATTATCGCTACCGGCCTCGCATTCTTTGCATCGATCTCCAAGAACCTCTCAAGCCTCCTGTGCCTTAATGCCCTGAATAAGCTAATCATGATTCCGCACCCTGCTCCCTTACATATTTTTCATATATCTTGGCCTGCAGCCTTTCCATCTGCTCCCTTATTTCAGGGTCGTTCGCAATGTACTCCATTACCTTTTTCTCTATGTTTTTGTTACTAAACGCAAAAAATGTCATTTCATCGCCTTCTTAAGCTCTATAGCGCTAACGAATTTGCCATACCTTGGGCCTGCGACCTCCGCAATGGACTTTTCAACCTTGGCGTATGTTTCTTCGTTGAACTTGGCCTTAACCATGTAGCCTATGTCGCCTTCGGTAACGCAGACTTCTTCTACCTCCTCTATGCCCATGAGCCTGTCAGCCAGGTCGTTTACGTTTGTTCCCCTCTGCGGCTTTATAAAAAAGAAGCTGTGCAGAAAGTCGTTTCCCCCATGCAACCTGTTCATCCTATTGTTTTTCTTATCCCCTTTCATTTTATTACCCCCTAATTGCAATTAATGAAGCATTACCTAAAAACTGAAAAAAAGAAGAAAGAAGCCTAAACAAAAAAACTTGGGTGGGAAGCCAGGGGGTCGCGGTTCCTAAAGTGTGGGATTTAAGAACACGTATTAAAAATAATACCACCGCTAAAATAATTATTTTAAATTACAAAATTAACTATTTATAATAAAAAATTAAATTGGTTCTAGACTAAAAAGCAATATTTGGCATAATATAATAAAATTAGTGATTTAAAATATCTTTAAATATTATAATAAAAAATAATAAATGCAGTGGGGCTATGCCTAAGAAAAGCAAGCGCATAATACCTGAAAACGTGCTTAAGGCACTGGATAAGCTTAAAGCAGAATACAAGGGCCATCTATCGCTTGTATTCATAAACGGAAATTACTACGTTAATGAAACTGCAGTGCATTTTTCCGAGAAAAAAGGCAAGAAGGTAACAGTTGCAAGGTACATAGGCAAAATAGCCAATGATGGGGCATTCTCCGAGGCCCGGCACAGGAAAAAGGAAACGGAAGTAAAGAGCATAAAGGAATTCATATCCGCAAGTGAATCAAGCTTTGACAATATATTATACCCTGATGATATTGATCTAAAGCTGCTGGAACTGCTTAGTTCAAACGGCAGGGCTTCGACAATGGAGCTTTCTAATTCGCTGGGCCTGAGCCAGGCTGCGTGCGCCTACAGGCTCAAGCGTGCGCCTACAGGCTCAAAAGGCTCGAGAAGAGGTACGGCATAAGCTATACTGTGGAAGTGGGCCCTAGGCCATTCAATTTCTTCAGGTACATAGCGATAGCGAGGTTCGTCAAGGGCAAGCCGGACCCGAGCGAATTGAGGCGTGTCCTGGAAAGGGAACCTACGGTGCAGCTCGCGCTCGAGCTCAAGGGCAGCAGCGACCTGTTCCTGTACCTGCTCGCCGAGAACACGCAGCTTTTGGAAGACACGATATACAGGATAAGGTCTGATCCATCCATAGTAAAATACAAGGCCTATTGGAACGTCACATACATATCCAGGGCATACGGCTACGTGCCCCTAAGGCTGGAATTCATTGAAACGCTCAAGGAGCGCATCTGGAAGAAAAGCAAGGATAGCCCGAGGAGGCTGCCGAGCCAGCTTC
>JAMCYO010000005.1 GCA_023473395.1 Candidatus Martarchaeota archaeon
GGTGCAGCGGCAAGATTTGGTTTTGCAAAGGAATAACTAACTTTTCAGGCTACATTTAACTATGCGTTTTCCAAGTAAAAATCTGGATTTGCTCGCGGTATTGCTTGCGGCTGCGTTTGCTTTCAACATAGCGAATGCGGTTTATTACTATTCCATATACGCAGTAATCTCCGGAATCGCCATAATAATCGTGTCCTTGGTCGCATGGCTTATCTACATGCCAAAAGCAAAGCGGGCAATGCCGGCAAGCTTTCTGGCCATGGCTTTCGCCGAAGTTGTAAATATGGTTCCTGATTTATCGTTTCAATATATAAAGGAGCTTTACATAAACCAATCCTACGCTGCAATAATGTCAATACTAATAATCACGCTTGCATTGTGCGCGTATTTTGGTCATGGAAAGGATAAAGCGCACCCAGAGTGGAAAAAACTATCGAAATACGCCGCACTTACTGGCGTGCTTTTCGGTCTGTTAGCTTTGTATTCCATATCGATATACTCTGGAAATGCATACCTAAACAGCCAGGCATTTACAGGTTCAATTGCGTTTATAAGCGAAGGGATGCTGCTTGCGCTTTTCTCGTTGTCGATTTCAATGTAAAAAATGCTTAAACTACGTTTTTATTTATTGCTATCTCAATTATATGCGATATAATGTTTAAGGGGAAGAGCAAGGGGCAGATAGCCCTTGAATTCTTGATAGTTTATTCTTTAGTGCTCTTAATATTTGTCATAATATTCGCGTTGATAGTCAATCAGCGCGCTGCTTCTCTGGGCCAAGACGAATATCAATCGCTGCAGCTCGCGGCGCAAAACATAGCGATACACATAGACCAGGCAGTCATAGCAGGCAACGGCTATTCTGCGATAGTCCCGATTCCACCAGTTACGAGCACGGATCCATATCGCCTTTTTGTGGCAACTAGCGGAGTCGTAGAAGCCAACATAACTATAGGCACTACAAAAGCCGAGGCGATAGCATACAGCTCCGGCAGAAACCTTATAGTGAACGGGACTAAGGTGGAAAGCTCAGGAGGGGTATCGATATATAACGTTTCAACATATACAGGGAGCATAGAAATCACTAACGGGAATGGCAACATCTACATAGACGAACTTCCTCCAAGCACGTCCAACCTCGCAGACTCGCTTTATTTAAAAGATAAGGGGGAAACTGAAGCGGCTTCGTTCAACGGTCAAAATAGTGGCATAATAATCCCTGCAAACAATTTCCCTTCTGGTAGCGAGCCTGGGATAAGCATTTTCGCATGGGTCAAGACAACAAGGTCGAGCGAAGGGGTTTTTGAGTACTATGCACCTTCAAACAACATATGCCAAGGAAGCGTTAGGCTTGAGATAAACCCCCAAGTTACTGCCGACTTTTCATGCGACTCTGCAACTATGGGACCTGCGGTAAACAACAACCAATGGAACTTTATAGGCTGGACTATTCCAGCAGGCACGGCTAACGTCATATTTTATGTAAACGGCGTTGCTTATGGTCCTGCATCTATATCACCAATAAACATACCTACGTCCGGATTAGAGGGCTTGATAGGAGCGCCTTATCCTGGATGGAATTACTTCAATGGCTCCCTGACTAATGTGCAGTTGTACAACACCTCTCTCTCGACCAACGATGTCCAAGTGCTCTATCAAGAGGGCATTGCCGGTGCGCCGGTAAACCCGCAGAACCTTGTAGCATGGTATCCTCTTAATGGCAACACTAATGATTATTCTGGCAACGTAGACAATGGAGTACCTTATAACATAACATATGTCGATGTAGCAGAATTCGGAGTATCAACAACACTGACAAATGGGAAAGGGGCCTCACATTCGTTGGTAGGTATCAGTACTAATACTGGAATCGATTCGATAAATCCAGAGTACATAACACAGCCAAATAAAAATTACATTGCAGGGATAACAAACTCTTCTGGAAACGCTACAATATATTATACGTCTAATACGACATCTTTTTCAAATTCAGGACAAGCTTATCTTTTCAACGGTAATTCAACGACGATAGCCAACCTGCGCCTTTGGATGCCTCTTGAGGAAGGCCAAGGTAGCGATATATATGATTACAGCGGGTATTTCAACAGCGGCGATTTTACCGACCCTAATTGGGTACAGCTTCAGCAGGTTTCATCCTCTTTTGACGTAGGGAATTTTGATGGGTCCAACAGTTATGACAATGCAACAACTGCCGAGACATATGCAAGGGGAATAACGATTTCGGCATGGATAAACAATACTGGCTCAGGTTCGTATTGGCAGAACATCGCAAGCGTGTCAGGAGGGCCCTATACGCCGGAGGCATTCGGTATAGGCATTACAGGGGCCAACGGAGCAGCCGTTGCAAGGTGGAACAATGAGGCCGACAGTTTGTCGCCGGGTTCTTCGTCCGCGCCCCAGCCTTATGGCGGAACGCTAACCGCGAACGAACCATATCTCGTTACGGGCGTATGGAACGGGGCAAACAATACTATAACCGTGTACATAAACGGAAATCCTGTGGCTTCCAGTGCCGGAAATGGCACGAGCGCAGTTGCAATAGGCAAGATAACAATAGGAAGTCCATTCCCTTCTGGCATGTATGATTTCAGCGGCAGGATAAGCAATGTGCAGGTATACAACACCTCAGTGCCATTAAGCTACATAAAGCAGATGTATGCTGCAGGTATGACTGGGGCTCCGATAAGCAACGCTGGATTGGTTGCTTGGTTCCCGCTAGATGGAGAACCAAATGATTATTCCCAATACAACTATCCTGTAAACTCGAACAGTATAACCTATTCAGAAATTAAGTCTTTAAGCAACAACACCGGCGCGCCAAGCAGTGCAAAGATTCCTTCATTTAACGGATCCTCATCTGCAAGCCATATATCAATGCCTCCATTAAAAATACTTAACGGGCATAGCTCATATTCAATAAATACATGGCTCGAATACAAAGGCGGGTCTCAATATTTTAACCAGAATCCATTCGCGGTCGGCTGGGGCGGTTGCACTATGGGCTTCATGTTCACGCCGCCTTCTGACATAGTCTTTACTGATTGGTATACATCCAACGCTATAAATCCTCCAGGGTGCCCTACTAGCGGCAATGCCGTATATTCTTCTGCTTTCGAACTGCTACCATATACGCTCTACATGGTAACAGCAACGTACAATTCAAGCACTGGCATTATAGATTTCTATACCAATGGGCAGTACAATTCAAATGCAACAATACCTGCAGGGGATTATATGAGCAATTATACCGAAACAGGTTACATAGGCGACAACCTCGACGGCAACACTGGGACTGAATACTTCAACGGTTCAGTAGCAGATGTGCAGGTATACAACACAACGCTTACACCATACCAGATAAAACAGCTATACGTTGCGGGATTGCCGCTTGAAAAAAGCTTCAACTTTTCAATAGGTTAATAAATGGTTGGAAATTCACAATCGTGGAAGCAAAAGCGCATTAAGGCCCAATTCTGGAGCTTCGACATAATATTTGCAATTGTTATATTCACCGTGGCAATGACAATTCTTGCATATACATGGTACAACATCGACAACCAGCTTTCCCTAAGCTATGGCAGCGGCGCCGAAACTATGCAGTTTGAAACCCAGGTTTTAGCGGAAAGGTTGATGACCCCTGGCGCCCCTGCGAATTGGGAATCGCTAATTAATGCCGCAAATTCCTCGACATGGAATTACATAAGCATAGGGCTTACAACTGCACCGAACAGCAGCACTATATCAGAGCAGAAGGTTTATACATTGATGGCTATGGCAAACTACAACAATTCAAACTACCAAGCCACAAAGCCTGCCATGGGAATAGGCTACGATTACTATATAACGATAACAGGTAAAAACATAAATATAGAAATAGGGGAGAATCCCGCCGAACACAACGCGCTTACTTCATACGTTTATAAAACTAGGGCAGTATTCGGCAATGAGCCAGTTTTGGTGAAAGTGGCCGTATGGACAAACGAGCCTATAGCAATAAGCTGATATAAATGGGTGCTAATGCGATAAAGGCGAATAAGAAGGGCTTCATATTCACGCTTGACGCAGTGTTTTCGCTAATAGTGGCAAGCGCGGCTGTATCCCTGCTTCTTTACGTGCATTTCACAAGCCCAATAACACCCGCAGCAGCCCCAACCATAGAAGCGCTGAGCGTAATGCACAACATGCTCTCTACACAACTTGCAGGTATACTTCAAAGCGGTGTGGCCTTGCCCCCGTTGCAAGCTTACAAGCTTCCAAGCAGCAGCGAGCCTTTCGGATACGCAGGGTTTCTCAGCAATGGCAGTTACATAACTGCCCCAACCGGCCTTATTGCAAAGAACGGTTTTACAATTTCATTTTGGATAAAGCCTGCTGCAGAAGGCAGGTACGTAGCAGGCTGCACATCTGCGGCTCCAGGAGGCGATAACGCTAGCGTCATAGCCTATCTCGGGAACGATACTACATCTGTCGAGATTGCTTACAATTCCAGCGGTTCGATATACGTAAACGGATGGTTCAATAATTGCCCAATCTCATCTCCGGGCAGCGTTCAGGTAGGAAAATGGACGAACGTGGTGCTAAGAGCGAATTCAACGACAGACGCAATATTCATAAACGGCATCCAAAGCGGCGTTGCTGTTGCTTCTTCAAGCGGTTCGCTCAAGGGATTGCTCCTAGGCACTGCCTTGGGGACTACTGGTAGCGAAGGTTCTAGCAATTTGGGCTTATACAACTTTACTGGCTATCTGGCCAACATACAGCTTTACAACGAATCGCTAAGCATGAGCAAGATATACCAAATATCCCACGGCGGCATAAACAACGTGCCTATAGGAAATTCGAATCTGGCCGGCTGGTGGCCCCTTGACAGAAATCCGAACGACTACAGCGGCAACGGCAACGACGGCATATCTCATAGCGTCAATTATCCTGTGACGGACTACCTGCCGATAGGTGGCTATAACGCATCGATAAACGAAAGCATCGCACAGACGCTGGGTGAGCTTTACCTAAACAATGACAGCATGTATGCCGAGTTCCTGCTCAACGATTCTGTATTAGGCCAGCCTCGCGCAGGCATATACATAAATTCAAATTATTCTGGTTCAGAAAGCGTATCGTCATTCAATGCGACAGCTGGAAGCTACGGTATTGTATACAACAGCAGCATACTTAACGTAGGCAGCCCAAACGTGTCAATCTCATCATGGGTATACCTGGAAGGTTTAGGCACATGCGGAACCACAACTCCATCATGCATCGTAATTGACAAAGAAGGAAGCTACGCACTTGCAGTTAATGAATCCGGAAGCGTATGCCTTCAGCTTCAGGGAACGAGCCTCGGAACTTCATGGAACTGCACAAAGCCGGTCGTCCAGCCGAGAACCTGGTCGCAGGTCGGTTTCACCAGAAATTCCAGCATAGCCAACCTTAGCTACGACGGTGGCGTGCTAAAGAACGTCTACGTCACTGGGAACGTGTTGGCTACAACCGGCAATACTATGATAGGCGCAGAAGGTTATCCCGGCGCCATAAGCGGCACCTTTAACGGCTCTATAGCAAACATAGAGATTTACAATTCAACGCTCGGCCCTCAAGAATACAATGAGCTATACTTGGCAGGCGTAAGCGGCATGGCATTGAGCAACTCTAACCTAGTGGGCTGGTGGCCCCTTGACGGCAACACGAATGACTATTCGGGCAACGGAAATGCGGCAATACCCTATGACATATCATATGTTTCCATACCATTTACCCCGCCTAGCCTGCAAAATGCATATGCTGTAAGCAAATCTTCAGTCCCGATATCATTGAACGACAAGGGCGTTTACAATACATATAACGTGAGCGTGGTAATATGGCGTTGAAAAAAGGCACAAGGCAAGTAAAAAAGAGCAAGAAAGGCATATTGCTTACGCTGTTAACTCTTGTTGTATTCATATTGATGCTCGGAGAGGTGATAACTTACGTGGTGCTCAACATCAACTACGATAACCTTTCCTCCAGCGTTGCGCAAAGCCTTGCCTCAGGAAATTTCGCCCAAAATTTGGACTCAGGAATGGGAACTTTCCTTTATTCAAGCATGGCCAAGTCAATCACGGTATTGTACAAGTTCGAGAGCACCCCCGTAGATAGGAACGATACGTTCCTAAATGATTCAGCATCCATATTCCAGAAACTCATCGCAAATGGCACGTTATACAACACCAACAGTTATTTCAACCTAAGTTTCGAAAAAGGGCTTCAAGAATTCGAGGCAGAAGCCCTGACTGACGGTTTTACCGCAAACCTTTCCAACATAACCCTGAGGGTAAAGCAGGCTGCGCCATTTAGGCTCGGCGTCTACGCTACAGGCCTGGCCGCATTAAACACTAGCAGCGGCATAACGCTTGACTATCCGATAAACGCCAACACTACTGTTAGCATAAATTCAATGCCCTCGCTAATAGGCGCAGAGCAGGGTCTTAATGGAACCCTCCAAGAAGAGCCTCTGCCGCAAGCATCGGTTATCGGCAACCTCACTGCCGTGAGCGGCTCGGAAAGCCCTTACATGTTTGCATACGGAAGGGTGATCTACGTTTCGGGAGAGCCTGCATGTTCTGGCATATCAAGCACCTATGAAAACAGCAATTACCTACTTGCAACGCCCAACGCTGCCGACATAAACCAAAATGTGTGCGGAATGGCAGGCCTAATAACAAACATATCAAATTCCTCAACGCCCCTCAAGCCGTATCTGGTATACAAAAACGACAGCATAATGTCTTACTTGCAGAGCAATCCAAATGTTCTGCTCAACGGAGCGAGCCTGCAGCTCTACAACACGTCTGCGATACAGGACAGTGCCAATGGGGGTTTCTATTATCCATCGCCGTACACTGCGTCATATCTGCAGAGGGTCCAAGCCCAACCGTACAAGCAGAGCCCCGATGGCATATTCTCCTTCAAAAGCGAGGACAGAAATGCGGCTAATTTCTCATTAACCACGCAAAATATAACCATTCCGAGCCTAGCCCACGTTGCAGGGAGTACGAGCGCAACAATGTCTGCATGGGTATATATAAGGAGTTTTCCATATCACCAAATCATATTTTCTGACGACTGGAACTCTCCAAATGTTCTCCAGATGTATGTTCATAAAAACGGCAGGCTCGAGGCCGATTTCGGTTCCGGGAGTGCATGGATAAACGCCGCAAATACAAGCCCGGGCGCCATACAAGCCGGGAAATGGTATTTCGTTTCCGCAACATGGGCCAGCGGCCAAGGAGAGCAAATATACGTCAACGGGATTCAAATGCCTATAACTTACATAGTGGGAAATTCTATTTCGACTGGTAGCCTGGGTACTCCGGGGACGGGAAACATTGCAGGCAACCAGGGCAATGCGGGTTATTTCAACGGGTTTATAGCCAATGAGCAAATCTACAACAAATCCTTGTCACCTGTTCAAATAAAAAGCCAATTCGAACAGGGTATAAACGACATCCCAGAATCGGGGTCTGGTCTCGTTGCGTGGTATCCGCTTTCAAGCAACGCGAACGACTACAGCGGCAACGGCAACGACGGCATCCCAAGCAACGTCATATATACAAGGCTGACAGGTTATACAAAAAATCCTACGGGACAGCAGCAGCAGAATTATGTGGCAGAAGCAGCGGAATTCAACGGCACAAGCAGTTATATAGATGGAAATGCTTTTGCTTTTCCGATTACAGCAACAGCATGGATATACCCAACAAATTATCAATCTACTGCATCAAATTTGAAGACCATAATGGAAGTAGACGGTGCACCTGGAAGTAATGGTGGGAATTACCAATTTTTTATAAATAGGCCTGGCTCAAGCTATTGCAATGGTGATCCTGGTGTATTATTTTTATGGAATCCCGGAGCAAGCATATGTACAAATCTTTATGTTCTGCCAGATAAGTGGAATTTTGTTGCTTTCACAGTAAATTCTACCGACATGAAAATTTTCCTAAACGGTAAACTTTATAACTATCCTTCTACAAATTTAGTTTCGGGAAGCGCGAATACACTCTTTGTTATAGGGGAACAAGGCGCGCGCAGATATTACAATGGGTCGATATCAAACGTACAACTTTATTCTCAGGTATTCAATTATACCGAATTAAAAGCTTTATACAAAGAGGGCATCAGTGGAGGCCCAATAAATTCAAGTTCCTTTGTGGGCTGGTGGCCCCTTAATGGAAATGCCAACGACTACAGCGGCAACGGCAACAACGGCACCTCCTACCATATCAATTACGCGCCGCTCGAGCTGCCCGCTTCGACAAGCCCGTTGGAAGGGGTATTCGGCTGCAACGGCATGAGCTCGTGCAACAGCTCCTCGCAAAAGCTGTACCTCTCTGGTCTTCCACTAGAAAGCGCAGGCATGGGCAGCATGAATGCCAGCACGAGCCTCGGGATGCAGGACGCTCTTGTTCCGGTAACCTCGCAATTCAACGGCGTGGGGTACGACTATGCACCGATAGGCTCGTATTTCGGAAATAACAATAATCTTACCGCGGAAGCATGGGTGTACGCAACACCAAACACCAACGGTCCTATCTTCGGCGTTACTGCCGGCGGGGCGGCCTCTGGAGACTGGAACATGCCTTTCCTGAGCGAGAACGCGCTTACGGTGCACGGATGGATATGGGGCGTAAACAACAATGAGCCAATAAACTATACTCTGCCAGGCCCAGGATGGTACAATCTAATAATAAGCTACAATGCAACCAGCGCCTCGGAAAACTTTTTTGTCGATGGCAAAAGCGTAGGCACCGGAACAGGCAGCTATTCCCCATCCGCCGCCTTCGACTATTGGACAACCTATATATCTGGGGCAAAGCCAACAAACGTCAACAACATGCTCACTGGCACGGTATCGGACATACAACTCTACAAGGACGCATTGTCGACATCGCAGGCGGAGCAGCTGTATCTGAACAACAGCGTGATGGGGATTGCCCCTGCGGACTACTGGCCTCTAGGCGAAGGCAACGTCAACCTGCTTAATGAAACTGAGAACCTAGTAAATGCAACCAACTTCGGTTACCTCTACGATTCGGCTGTTGTCGCTTGTACAAATACACAGGTCGTTGAAGGCGCGTGCGGCGTAGAATACGTTCCGGGATAACGAGCGCATATGCCATATCATGCTTTGCAACTGCCAAGTACCGGTTTGCCTTCTACATATTGGCAATTAACCAGCGGGCTCTACCGTAAATAAATATGCACTATGGGCTCCCTACTGGCGGCTCCTTGAGCGTGTATCTGAAATCTTATCTACGCTTTGCCGATTACAGGCTTCCGAAGCTGCTGAACAGCGAGGCTATCACGCTTCCCACTACGAAGTAGATTCCAAGCCCCACAATTATGAACAGCGGGAGGAGCCTTATCCCCTTCGTAGTGCTGCCAGAAGATATTGTAGACATTATGAGCGAAGCGAATCCTGTTATTACCGCTATCGCGACGAGTGAGAAGTCGTGGTATGTCGTAGGGCTTATCTTCGGCGGGCTCGGCTTCAAGAACGACACCCCGGTTGTTGGAAGGCCCCCAGGGTTGGAAGCCAGTATGCCTTTCCATACAGTATCCGTTATTACAATCATTTGGCTCGTAAGCCCGTAGAGCACAGGCGCCGCAATGAGCCCGGCGAAGGCTATGAACAGGCTATACATCAGTAGCTGCCCGGAAACCTCCTTTTGCAGCATCTGCTGCGCCCTCATGTCTTTTGAAAGCTGTTCCATGAGGTCCGCCATAGCGCCCCCAAATTTCTGTGCCTCTATCATCATCCTTACCGCATGCTGGAATGTGTTGGATTTGTATTTTCCTGCAAGGTCGCGAAGGGCGTTTTCGAATGTCTCACCGCCGAATACGTTCCTGTTCATCGCCTGGACGTCGCTGGAAAAGTACTTAAATTCAGGCCTTGCAGCCAAAAGCATCGACCTGTCCAACGCTATTCCGCTCTTAAGATTTGCGGCTGCAAGTGAGAAATAGTCAGGCAATATCGATTCGACAAAGGTCTTCCTTTGGTCTATCTTGTAGTTCAAAAGCATGTACATTACTACCCCGAACAGCAATGCAGCTACCACTCCGCCCGCAAACGAGAATATCATATTTATATGCATTATAAGGAAGAGAGCGAAAGCGAGCACTATAAGTATGGTAAAGCCCCCGACTATGACTATGCCTAGGAACTTATTCACGTCCATCTTCGAGCCGGCAAGATCTAAGGTCTTGGATAGGAAGCGGGCCATGCTTCTCGAAACAAGCCTTTCGAAATTTATCCTTGAAAATATGCTTTTTGCCATGTTATCACGTTGAGAAGGAAGGCCTCGAGCCCCGTATCATCTGCAGGAACACTATCTGCAGGAAGCCTATCCCTATAAGCCCTGCTTCCAGCAGCTGTGGCGTTACCGTAAACAGCGCTATGAAAGTAGTGAGTATGGTGACGACCGCTATGCCCATGCTGGGCAATATGACTCCGAAAAGCATGTAGAACATGGCTATGGCGTTAAGCCTCTGCCCATACCTCCTTATTTCGATTACGCGCTCCTCCGAGAGCTGGTCTATGACGCTCTGCAAAGCAGACACAACGTCTCCGCCGGACTTTATGCTTACGGATGCCTGAAGCATTATCCTCCTGAACGAATCGCTTTTGCTGTCGGCTATTGTGCGGTCTATCGCCTCTTCCAACGGCATTCCTAGCTGCACTTTCTCCACGACCTTTTGGAATTCCCTGCTGGCATCGCCGTAACCGCTGCTTACCGATACTAAAGTGTTGAATAGCGGCATTCCGGACCTAAGCGCTATTATCATGTCTCTTGCTGCGAATAATATGTCCCTCTCGACACCCTTGGCGTTCTTCTGCGTTTTGTGCTTTGGGAAATTCAGGAACATGTTCATTCCCATGTAGAATACCATGAAGCCAAGCAATGCGGCGAGTATCACCGCAGCAGGCAGCGTCAAGCCAAGGTGTATGAATAGGACTAGGAACGTTATCCCCAATACTATGCCTATCATCATGGCTGCTATTATCATCCTTTGGACGAACGAATACAGGGTTCCTTTTATCCCCTGCTCCCTAAGCGTCTGTTCGAGCCCCTTGTGCTTTGCGCCTATGCCCTCCACGAACAAGTGCCATCTGTTTGGCTTTTTCTGCGGCGCCTGCCTATTTTGTTGCATTGGGTTAATGCCGGCGCCATACTGCGGTATTTGGTCCGAAGCCTGAGGGGGGCTTACGCTTTGCTGCGGTCCCTGTTGGAAGAGCTTCGAGCCTATCCCGGGTTTGGGCTGCAACGTTATGTCCTGCCCGTTCACGTTTATTGTCTTCGGCTTTTTCTTCCCTAGCATCAATCATGCCCCTGCGTTTATAAGGCTCAGTGCCTCATCCAAGCGTTGCTGCCTCAATGACCACAGCGCCTGCTCCGTCTGGTTAAGCGTCATGCGCCTTTTCCTAAGGTCCTTCGACGAACGGTCTACGTATGCGCTTAGCCCGTAGACTTCCTGCAATACGACTTCCTTATGCGTGTCGTCAAACACCTGTTCCTTAAGCCCCTCTATTATGCGTTCAAGTTCAGAAATCTGGTCTGCTATTGAGAGCTTCGGCAGCACCAAATCCTTCTCGTTGAATTTTACCTTTATCTTGGGCTTGGTTTGCTGCTTTGATTCAGGTACTTCGAAACTCTGTTGTTCTGCCGTAGGTATCGCAGAAGCCCTGCTCGACTGCTGCACCCCTGACGCTATCAGCTGCGATTCCTTCGGAACGGTTTTTTGCGACCTTATGTGCTGGCCTTCTCTGCTGCTCTCTATGCTGTTTATTATCCCTATGAGGTCGAGATAAGTGTGCCCGCTGGGTTTTTCCAAAGGGGTAAACAGTTTCGAAGCGTCTATCCGCGTTTCGCTAGGCTTCTGCGAAGATTGTTCTATGCTTTTTATGTATCTCACAATCTGCTCGTATTCGCTTTCTGTACTAATTCCAGCTTCAGCCATCAAAACAACTCCCT
Organism: Candidatus Martarchaeota archaeon; assembly: GCA_023473395.1. Lineage (GTDB taxonomy): Archaea > Micrarchaeota > Micrarchaeia > Micrarchaeales > Micrarchaeaceae > Micrarchaeum_A. The sequence continues at coordinate 12,033 of JAMCYO010000005.1, forward strand.
TGAATAAGGTACGTCATCCTCTACAAGTTTTATTATCTTGTCCCTGTCCCTGTAGAAATTCCCTATAAGCAATCCAGCATCGTTTATGTCCGTTACGCTGTACTTTATCATCCATCTTATTATCGAGGCCCTTATTTTTATCTCTTCACCTATCTCGCTCTTGGTGTAACCCGCGTACATGGAAAGCACGTCTGCCAGATTTGTCATGTCGCTTATCTGTGCGAAAGTGTCGTCTCTCATGTTCCACCTGTAAAGCACGTTTGCGTCACCTGTCCTAAGGATTTCGGAAAATTCAAGGGTACGCCTTATTCCCTTGCTTCTGTGCCTGAACAGGCTGACTATGGCACCCAGGGAGTTCATCTGCACCTTCGGCGTGGCTATAGGCGGGTTCGTCATCCTGACCACAGTATCCTGTGAGTTATCTGCGTGGACTGTGGCATAGACGGAGTGTCCAGTGTGTATGGCCTCGAACAGCGTCTCCGCGTCCTTCGCTGTCCTTATCTCTCCTACGAGCATTATATCGGGCCTTTGCCTTAGGGCGTTTATCATGAGGTCGTAAAGGGTAACCTCCCCCTTCCCTTCAGGGTTCGGCTGCCTCGATACCATGGCTACCCACTGTAGGGTGTCAGGGAGAGCCAGTTCCCTTGTTTCTTCAACGGATATGACCCTTCTCGTTGGGGGGAAGAACACGCTTGACGCGTTTAGGAAGCTAGTCTTTCCGCTGGCAGTTCCTCCTGATATCAGTATGCTTATTTCGTTCTGTATGCAAATCCATAGGAGTGCTGCGAGCTCAGGCGGCAGGCTTCCAGCCTTTACCAGCGCCGGCATTGTCCACGGGTTCTTTGCGAATTTCCTTATCGTTATGGTATTTCCTATCTGCGATATCGGATACAACGTGGCGTTGACCCTAGAGCCGTCGACGAGTTCCGCGTCCATGAGCGGCGCCAGGTTGTTGAGCTCCCTCCCGACCCTCCTGCCTATCTGTTCCGCCTGGTCATATATCGCGTCTTCGCTCGCGGGTTTTATATTTGTCTTGCACCAGCCTATCCTTTTGTGAAAGACCCATATCGGCATCTTCGAGCCGTTTACTGCTATCTCTTCAAGGTTCTCGTCGGATAATGGGACTTCCAAGTCTCCAAGGCCCAGCATCATGTTAAGGATGTAAGCCGTAAGTATGTTCTTTGTGTCATCGTCGGTATTCGGAAGATACCTGTCTATAAGTATCTTGCTCGCTTGTATGTATCTCTTGTTCAGCTCGTCGACGTACGATTGTATCTCGACCTTTGTAGGATCCAAAGGCACCATGGAAATGAGTTCGCGCCTGAACGACAACAGCAAAAGTTTCGTGGCCTCGCTTACCCCTTCAAAAGTGACATTATAAGTCGGTACGAATTCCTCGGCACTTGACTCTATGGTAACGCTTATCGCCATACCGTGGGCATTAAGGTTGTACTTTTCCAGTATTTTTTTGTCCTTTTCTTTTTGCGGTGCAGGTTTGATGGCATCGCTTGCCGCTTTGGGCCCAACCCCCGATTCGGCCTCTTCCTTCGTAACATCGCTATTTTCCTTTTTCTCCTCCATTATCTACCACTTATGGGTTATTTGCCATGTGCTTTGCTACTGCCATTGTCTTTGTTTCCAGAAGTCAAATCCTGTATATTCTTGATTGATTTTTTAATTTTTGTTTTTTTATTGGAAATGTCCTCACTTATGGCATTGCTCCTATTCTCAAGCTCCTTGAGCCTATCATCCTTCTGCGTTGCGCTTATGTTCTTCGCCGCATTGAGCGCGTCAACCTGGTCCTTTATCCTCTGCAATTCCTGCCTGTAAGTTCCAAGTTTGGGTTCAAGATCTGCAATCTCCGCTTTGAGGTCGCTCATGTTTTTGACTATCTCACCAATGGATCCTGCGTTTTCCATCGCCTTGTTGAGTTCGTTGAGCGCCTCCTCATATTTAGGTGTGAACTTGTCCAATGCTCCCTTGAGCCCCTGTTCGAGCTTTGAATAATTTGCATTGAATTCCGAATGCTCTTGGTTAAGCTTTTTGCTCAGCTGTTCGTAGCTTAGTTGCAGCTCCTTGAGCTCTTTTATATTGCCTTTGTACATGCCGGACTCCTTTTCGAGCTCCTTGAACGAGGCCTCAAGCTGTTCCTTCGACTGTTTTATTATCTGGTTAAGCCTAATGTCCTCCTGCTTGAGCTGGTTTTCCAAATCCTTTCTGGTACTTTCAATGCTGCTAGCTATGTTCTTTTTTACTGTTTCAACTTCCTGTATGGCGGCCTTTGCGGCGTTAAGGTTTTCCTGGATTGTTTGAGGTATCCCACCCTTGGCCTTCTGCTCCTGTTCAGCAACTTTATTTGCTTTCTGAATGACTTCATCAAACCTTTTTTCCATTGCGTCGTAATCGGAATTTATGCTTTTCTTTATGGAATCTATATTCGCTTGGTATGATCGCAATTGGGAATACATTTTGGAAAGCTCTTCCACCTTCTTGTGCGCCTCTGGCGACTCCTTCTGCAACCTTGCCTCGAATGCCTGCATGCTTGCGCCCAAGCCCTTTAGCGATTCGTCGAGCTTTTCCGCGCTTATTACCTCGGATTCAAGCTCCTCCGATAATATGAATTTCTTCTGCTCGGTCTTTGTCTCGAGCGCCTGCAAATCCTCCTTGCTAAGCTCTATTGGCGAAAGGAACATCTTCCCCACCTCATAGCTTATCTTTATGAGGTTACCTGATTCAAGTACCTTGGCCCATCCTTCAACTACGCTTGGGGCTATTCCTAGCGATGAAGCTACGCTGTTAAGGTCCATCCTGCCCTTGGCCCTTATGAGCTCGAGCATAGTGTCTATCGTTGTCCTTGCTTCCGTAGAAGTGTTTTGCTCCATTTTTTCGACACCTGCTAATAATTCTCTGCTTAGGCTTAAATACCTTTAGAGGACGTGATTTTATACTTTTCGAACTTTCGTACATATAGGTACATTCGGCTCAAAGCACGTTCCTGTAAAACATTGAAAAGAACACCGCTATGAACAGCATGAAGATTATTTCCGTTACCATGCCCGCGACGCTCTTGAACAGCAGTTCATAGGCGACTGCCATCAGTATGAATATGACGCCCAATGTGGAGTAGTAGATCCTTCTATTCCAGTGAATGACCTTTGCCCCGTCAAGCGGCATTATGGGCAGCATGTTGAAGAAGGCTAGCAGTATGCTTATGAACATGACAAATTCCGCAAGCAGCTGTATATACGTGTTTGCCGGAGATATCAGGTACAGCGGGAAAAATACCGCAAAGACCGCGAAGTTGGTAAGCGGTCCAGCAAGAGAGGTTATCCCATTTTGCCTTACGCTGAACGAGTTGGTATATATGACCGTTGCTCCGGGTATTCCGAAAAGGAATCCGAAAAGGCTTGTGCCTAAGGTTATTAGCAGGCCTGTGCGCGAAGTCTGGAAAGCGGCTATCGCACCGTAGTGCTGCGCCACGAACTTGTGCATAAGCTCGTGCAGTACGAAGCTGAGAGATACTGCGACAAAGGCTATCGGCAGAAGTATCACGACATCGTGTAAGCCGCCGAATATGCCTCCGCCGATTGCTATGGCGAATGCCACTGTAAGCGCTAGGTCAGCCATTATTATCTGCTTGGCCTCCTGCGCCCTTGTTATGTTAGGCCTGAATTGCATATGGCTTAATTTATCGGCAAGTTATTAAAATGCATGCGACAAAATAATATGCGATTAGCTCCATCGTCTAGTGGTCATGGCGCTCAGCCACCATAAAAGGACGGCGGCCTCTGGAGCCGTAAACGCCAGTTCGAATCTGGCTGGAGCTAATTCTTGCGCTTTAGGTTATCTTTTCCTTCCTTGCGACGAGCAGCATGTGGATGCTTACGCCTACTACCTCAGGGTCCGTGCACATCTTGTAATGCATTGCCATCCAGTTCCTCCATGCCTTCCTATTATTTCCCAACTTGTTTATCGCATCAATGGATGGCGTTGCCAACCCTTCAAGGGCCGCAAGCTTCATGATTTTCGCTTTTTTTGCTGCAATCCCGAATTCATCTACAATTTCTTTAGGAGAAAAATAATGGCAGTAATATTTTCCCATCCACATCCTGTCATCTCCGGTGGTGGCTATGCTTGTGAAGTTCTTAGTCGCAATCTCTTCCGGCCATTTGTTCGGCGCGAGCATTATGGAACCGTATTTGTTCATTACTGAAACGAATATGGTGGCTCCGGGTCTTGCCACCCTGACAAGCTCCGCTATCGCCTTCCTTCTGTTCTGCTTTCCATATATCAGCGACAGCGGTCCACCAAGGCAAATTACCGCGTCGAAGCTTCCGTCCTTGAATCTGGAAAGGTCCCTTATGTCTCCAACCGTAGGCTCTATCCTATCCGAGGTCTTTGTTGCCCTTATCTCCTTCTTTGCCATTTCTATGTTTTCCTTCGAATAGTCCAGCAGGACGGTCCTATAGCCGAGCTTGGCGAGTTCTATCGAGTATACTCCTGTTCCTCCGCCGGCATCAAGCAAAAGGCCATTTTTAGGAAGGTACTTATCCAGGAACATGAACGTGGTTTCGAATTCGAGCGAGTGGTATGGATCCTGCCTGAGCCTTTCCGATTCGTGTTCCCAGTAAGTAGAATAAAGCTTGCGTATATCTTTTATCATGCGACCAAAAGTAATTGCCCATGCGCGCTTAAAAATGCTTTGTGCGATTTGTTTCAGCCTATCGCAATACTATTTAAAGCTGAACAGCATATTCCATAATGGTGCTTGAATGGAAGAATTATCCGGGCATACAATCGTTTGCGGCTACGGCGTTGTAGGGCAACGTATAGTCGAAACGTTGGTCGAGCACGGGATAAAGTTCATAATTGTGGAGTTCAACCACGACGTCGCGCAGAAGAGCCGCGAGCGAGGCTATAACGTGGTAGAAGGAGACGCAACTTCTTCAAGAGTTCTGAAAGCAGCGGGAATAGCGTCTGCCAAGGCCATAGCAATAGCAATGGACAACGATGCGAAAAATCTTTTCACTGTGCTAACTGCACGTGACCTCAACAAGGACATATTTATATCGACAAGAGCGAACGACAGGCTCGTCAGGGAAAAGATGCTTGAGGCTGGCGCTGACCATATAGTGATGCCGCAGATGAGCGCAAGCGAAGAGATAATCGCGGAAATAACAAAGCAGTAATCGATGCTATTGCATATTACGGGTGTGAAACAATAAATGAGCGTGCAAGGTTCTAAGGTGGATTTGCCTTTTGGATACGCATTTTTGCTTCTTGTCATAGTGATAGTTTCGGCAGTAGCCACAGTGCTTTTGGTACAACACTACGTAGGGAACTTCTATGACGCTACCTATTTCACAATATCAGCCCTTTTTGATATAAACGGGGTTGTGCTTACCCCTCCGTTCGATTACCATTCGCTTGTTTTCGACAGCGAATTCTACAATACGTTCCCCATCCTTCTAATAGACGGGATTGTCAAGATAGTGGCTATAGGTTTCATATTGGCTGGCATAGTCGAGCTGATAAGCGCGATAAACATTTTCGAGAAGCTAAGCAACATAGGAATAATGAGGATGAACAACAACATAATAGTGTGCGGCTACAACGACCTGGCCGAACAGATATGCCTCAAGCTCAAGCAGGAAAAGGCGAAATTCGTGGTTGTGGAAAAGGACCCTGCCAAAGTCGAGATGCTTAGGGGATTGGGGTACATAGCGGTGCGCGGAAACTTCACCAACGAAAACATCCTGAAAAGATGCTCGATAAAATACGCGAAATCAGTGATATTCGTAACAGAAAACGATTTTGAGAACCTGCTTGGCATACTAACTGCGAGATACTTGAATCCAAAAGTGAACATAATATCTAGGGCGAGGGACGAAACGGCCGTAACGAAGATGCATAGGGCCGGCGCCGGGCTATGCGTGGTCCCTGAAGTGCTTGCCGGGCTTGACATGGGCGACATGATAAGGAGGAAAATAATGTCACGTGCATGGTAGGTCAAATGATAGACGAAAGGCTTTCGATAATTGCTTATACCTCTGTAATATTGCTAATAGCATCCATAATGTCTGCGATGCTCAGCGGCCTCCCGCTATCGGCCGCAATAATATGGAATGTGCTGCTTGCCCTAGACATAGAATACTTTAAAATACCCCTCTCTTCCGCGTCCAGCCCCCTGCTAGTGCTGTCTAGCGTGTTGGACGTCATAGTGTTTACGCTGTTTGCCGTATGGCTCGCCGCCATGTTTTTCGAGTTCATAAAAGGCCTTGGCCTTAGGGAGAAACTCGAACAGAGGAGAATATCTAAGTTTAAGGGCCACGTAATAATAACAAATATGAACAAGCTCGGCGAGCTTGTTTCCAAAAAACTGTCGGAAAAGAATATAAGGACCGTTTTAATAGCCCAGAACCCTGAAGAGCTAGAGAGCGCCGAAGAGCTTCACACTGCTGCCATAATGGGTAATCCCACCATAAAGGAAACGCTGTTGAAAGCTGGGATAAGGAATGCAGCATACGTCATAGCCTGCAGCGACAACGACATACACAATAGCATGATAGCCATCGCAGCAAAGTCTGTCGAGGGCAAGGTCAAAGTGATAACAAGGGTGTCATCGGAAGAGAATATACCTAAGCTCAGCAGGAGCGGAGTCTACAAATGCATAATGCCTGAAGCGGCCGCGGGTTCCAGCATGGCCGACAGCATAATAAGGGCTTATTCGTAGCAATTAAACCTTTACCTTCTTGAGCTTTTTATAAGCCTGCCTGAAAGCTTCCTCGTTGTTGTTTTTCTTCTCTTCTTCTAAAGCGCTAACTCCTTTAACTCCCTTTATCGGATGCCTTAGCGTGTGGTCTTTGTTTATCTCATATAGCTTGTTTATTTCCCTAAGGTCTTTGGCCCTTTCCCTAAAATTCGAAAACGATTCCCCAGGGAGCTTGCTAACCTTGAACTCGCCAAAGTTGCTGTGGCCTCCAACGGCCCCTGCAACGTGCGAAACTCCTGGAGGCAAACCTCCAACGCCGAAAATGTTTTTCTGCCTTTGCTTGGTTTTGGATAAAAGTTGCCCATTGTCAAATGCTTTAAATGCATCATTGGCGCTGCCTTTTCCATAGAATATCTTGGCTACATAATCATTTGTTGAATCGAGCTTGGACTTCGACACGTTGAACTTTTCTTGAGCCATCCTCAATTCTTTTTCCGCTTTGTCTATGACTTTCTGGTTGCCACTTGCCTTAGCCGCGTTGTAAGCATTCCTGTTTTTGTCCAGCTCTTTGCTTGAATTCTCAAATCCTTTGGCATAGCTTCTTTGCAGGGTTGCAACTGCTGCAGCAGAAACTGCGCCTTTCTGCACGTACCCTGATTTTGGCACTTTGAGTATCCTGAACGTTGAGCCGTTTGATAATTTACGGTCTTGCACATATTTTGGGCTGGATTTCATATTGCCCCTGCCCAATACAAAACCCTCATTTCCGACGGTAACCCTTCCCCCGGTTTTAACATTATTGAAAAGCTCAGCAAGCTTCTTTTCCCTATCCTCTTTGCTAAGTTTTAAATAATCCCTAACATTTATTCCATATCCGGATGTCTTGCCATACCTTTTTATAAAGTGGTCTTGGAGCTTTAGCCTAAGTTCTTGCTGTTTTCCGGATAGCTCGTTATTAATCTCCTGGTTTTTACCGGAATACTTATCAACCTGTTTTTGCAAATTCTTAATTTTTCTTGGGGATAGCCTTTGAGACAAAGTTATGTCTTTGCCTGTTGCATCCCTGCCTATAACCATGCCGCCCACTGCCCCGCCGGTCGCTGCCAATTTGATCATATTATTTATTGTGTCGATTTTTTTCCTTGTTTCTATGGTTTTTTTCGCGCTTTTGATATTCGCATTCTTGATTCCTTCAAGGGCTTTTTCATACCCGCGTGCGCGCAGAGTGTTGCCCTTGCCCTGTGCTCTCAATTTCTGGAGCCTCCTGTTCATAAACCTGTAATTCTTTGCACGCCTGACCATGTGCTTTTGGCGTATTTGCTGTTTTTTCTCTAAAGCTGCTTTTGAATTTCTTCCCTTAATGGTCTTGCGTATACCCCTTGCCTTTTTCATTATGCCGCCTTTGCCTGCGGCCTTTTTTCTCCTTATTGCGTCCCCACCGTAACGCGTGCCCTTGAATCCCTTTCCGACCCTGCCTCCGCCCGATTTTGCGAATCCCATCATCGCGCCCAATCCGAACAGCGCGAATATATCGCTACCTCTCGTAAGCCCCGCAGCGGCCGCTATTAAAAAGAGTATTATTATGACTGGCAACAATGCCTCGATTATGTCAAAGCTCAATACTATGGCCAAAATCCAGAGCATTTCCCTCAGTAGATATATGCCGTTATTTAATATAAATACCTATCTAGGTGCCCCTTTGCTTGCCCTTTTATTGCTTTTCTTGCCATTTCTGCGCGATGATATCTGGTAAGCCAAGACTGCCCCTATCGCCAATATTGTAGCGATTATGCCTATTTTGCCCATGCTCAGGTAATAACTTCCTATTGAGAACGATGCTGTTGTTTCGTTAGGCGCAACAGTGTAATTGTACTCATATGTGGTAACATAAGGCTGCGATGAGCTCAACAACGATATCGAATTCGATATGGCTGGTTGAGAATACTTTACAGGTTCCGGCCCTGGCCCGCCGAAATATTTCGCTATTACCTGCGCAGTCCCAGAACCGCATGCAGTTATAGTGTTTGAGGAAAACCCTCCTGTGTTGTTGGTTTTCACTATTGCAGCAAGCCCAATCTGGGAAGTGAGCGATCCTGTGCCATTAATGTAATCAGGCTGGCAGAAGCGCCAGTATGGTGCTGCCGGAATGTTGCCAACTACGGCGTTTGGAGCCACTACTGCGGTGTCATTGTATATGCTGCAGTCTATGGGTATAGTAGCGTTGAGCAGGCCCTTTTTCGAAGGCTGTGGGCAAACATCTGTATTGTTGAATTGGGCGTGGTATGTGATGTTGTCTGCTTCAACTGCCCCGGCAGTTCCCTGTTGCAGCGTATCTATTGGGTTTGCAAACTGGCATCCTTGGCCAGGGTTATCTCCAAATGTGCAGTTTAGTGCATACCTATAATATGCTGAGGCTTCACTGCTTACTACTGGGCTTTCTGTAGCGTTGTAGTATTCCAACGGGTTGTCGTAGTACAAATATATTTGGGAATTTGGAGGCAAAGGCGAGAAGCTTTTTGTATACAAACCTGATATGTATCCTGCTGTGCCTGTTATGTTTAGCTGTGTCTGGTTGGCGTTTAAGGCGTTTACTACAGGGTTAATATTCAATGTTATTATGGTGGTGTTGGCAATGTCTACGTCTATTGGTGCGTATACTGTGTTGTTGAATGCGTCCTGGAGTTTGTATATGAGCCTATTGTAACCTAATATCTGCCCGTCATTTGGATATGACAACGACATCAGGTCATAATACTTGAAGTATGTGAATTCCTGGAATATATTTACGGATTCTGTCGTAGAGCTGTTTGCATATTCTAATATATTGGAACCTGGGAATATGTTGGGGTTGGATATCAAGGAGTTCGCTACCCCATAAACAGGCACATTCGACGGCGGTGTGGAACTTATATTTGCCAATATTACATTGGAGTAAGCATAACCAGGATATTCCTTGCCGTTAGCTGACTGAACGATGTCATACAAACTGTAGTTATAGAGCCTTGTATAATTTATTATCTGTGGTGCAGATAGAACCCCGTTGCGGTTTTCCGTCCTATTTATCGTTATGGCGCCCAAAAGCCTGTTCGTGAATAGCGCGTATGCAGTGCTTGGCGATATTATCGAATTGTTGTCCGACAGGTTGGCATTGTAGAAATTATTGGAATCCAAATCTTTTATGTAAGTCGGGCCACCTTCGACCAGAGTATTGGCTGAAGAGGGAGTTGCGTTTACCTGTAGCACCGCTATGCCGTTGTATACAAGCGTTGTGCTCTTGGGAAGCACATTTGTGCAACCCGAGGGATCAGTGCTTATCAAGTTCCAAGATTTAGTTATGGTGTAAGAAGCATTGTAAGGTATAAGTGCATATCCTCCTACTGTGGATGTCAGGGTTATGAACTTTGCGTTATTGACGCACGGAATGGTTGGTATGGGTGAGCTAGATGTCACCAAACTGTTGCTCAATGCAGTACTCGAAGACTCGCTATTTATATTGCTCTGCTGTGTTGATGAATAGCCAGAGCTGTAGCTGCTCAAGCCGCCTGGAAAGAGGGAACTGGAAAGAGAAGCCGCATCGTAATAGTTTGAGGCTGAGCCTTCCCCAAGGACGAACTTTATCGGGCTGGGGTTTACCGTAAAGGGCGGGTATAAATCCGAGAGGTACGGGTTGTTTGTGCACGGTGAAGAAGTTGCCGAAACGTTTATCAGGCAGTCATATGGCGAATACGATGCCAGCGCTATCTTTGTATAGTTCTCAACCAAGGGCTTGAACCTTAAGAATTCCGTGTATAGCCCTTTGTAATTGGGCGTACAGCTTCCGGGCCCGAACCTCGTTGCAGGGCTGCAACTTTGGCCATTCGGCAGGATTACATGGGAAATCATATAAACAGTGCCATTATAATCGATGTAAAAGCCAGTGGCGTTAAGAGCTGGTGGCGTCATGCCTAAAGCAGTTATAAACGGTCCAATCGGCAAATACCCGTTGTAATTTACTGATGTGCTTGATGGCGAGTAAGTACAAAGCGCAGCGCAGTAAGACACAGTGTCAGAACTGCTTATCGATATGTTTGCCGAGATAGGCCATCCGTATGGGGGATTCGTTATTTTTGAAGATGCATTTTGAACGTTGAGGTCCAGGCTTGACGCCGCAGATGAATTCAGCACGAGGTCGTTGTAGTTTGCTCCGTTTATTGGTATTTCTGTGCCGTTCGATAAGAATACCCTAAGCATCAATATACTGGAAGGCAGTCCGTTCACAGTAAAGCTCCAATCGTCGACAACGTAGAGGAGGTTGTTGTAATCGAATATCGCAACCGGGTGGTGGTTTGAAGACACGTCCAAAGTGTTGCCGGCATTTGCGTAAGCTGATGCTATCTTGCTGCTGCCAAAAGGACCTCCATGCGCAAGGTAAGAGGTTATATTCATGTTATAAGTTGGGTTTGAATAGGAAAGGCTGAAATTGCCATAATAAGCCAGCGAATTCGAGGAGAATAGCAGTATGTTGGGATATGAATAGTTTGAAAGGTATATATATTGCCCTCCCGGCGTGGCTGCCAAATCCTGCGGCAGCTTGAATCCAGCATCATTCGAAGGGCTAATAACGCTCGAAACTGCGCTATTATTGGAGAAATAAGCTGCTAGCTCAAGGTCGTTGTTCTTGGCTGTGTCAAGCCCGGCAAGGAATATGTCATCTGCATAGTCGGAAGTCACATACGTCGGTATAAAGGCTTTGAACGAGGCATCTTTTCCGTTTACGCAGCTAAATGTCCACGACAGACATGCGTAGGTGTTGCTGTCAGTTATTTCGGTAAGGTTTGTTATGTAATAGTTCTGCGATTGTTCCGCAAGCGAATCCTTCCAATATGAAACCCATGCGTCGTACCAGGAAGAATTTGTAGGATAAAGCGAGTTTGAGCTTATGGCGTTTACTGCAAAATTTGGTTGCAGGTTTGTAAGGTTGTAATAGCCGTAAGGTATCATGCGGACCGTATATATGTAACTTTTAGTGTTGGTGTTGAAAACCCCTGAAGACGTAGTGTGGTTGATTATGTATACGTAGTCATTGGGGGTCGACACTGCATAAGATGGGCTCCTTATGTTTCCGGATTTGAAAAGCCCTATAGGCTTGCTAAGAAGGGTTGCTAACGGGTTTGAGCTGCTTGTTTCGGACGCCTGCTGGCTGGAATTCAAAGCGCTGACAAAATCCGGATTAGGATCGGAAAATACTGTGTTAGATTGCGTGCTGGCCGAGGAATAAGGGAACTCTACGAAATACGAGCCGGTGCTGTTGATTATCGTTGCAAACATCGACTCCCCAACACCCAACGTGAACTGATCTAAACTGTTTGGATTCAAGTAATTATGCGGGCTGTACAAGTCATAGGACTCGTTAAGATAGCGCACCCTTCCGTTGACATCGCTTGTCGTTGCGGGAGCAGAGAAATTGTAGAGAAGGTAGGGTATGGCGCTCACGTTCTTGAATTGCAGTTGCGAAGACGGAATTACGTATGCTTCATAATTGTAGCATGTAAAAAACACATCGCACGAGTATGACGTAACTGTGGCGACTATATAATCGTTTGCGTATTTATTTACGCCGTTAACTACGTCGTTTGCAGTGTAAACGTTTGAGCCTCCGTTACAATCCGTCGGATTGCTTGCAAGACCAAGTAAACCATAGCATTCGGCATAATTATACCCTGAAGCACCAGTAGGGCCAGGCTGCAACGAATTGCTTAGATAAAAGGCAGCGTCTTCATCGACATTTGTGACGCCGAAAGAGCATGGACTTCCGGAATGGCCGAATGCACCATTCCAGAAAAGCCATTGTGCGCATCCAGTTCCTGCCCTTTGTGCATTGCTCGTTTCTGCCTTGGTCCCATTATTGAATACTATCCTGTCAGGCAACAGCTTGTTCAGGTTTATGGGTATCGGTATCTTTTCATTGCTTATGCCTTTGAAATCTACGGATTCGCTATATGTATAATTGTAGGTGCAGCCGTTCGTGCTATTATAGTACTGCAGGTATGGGAATGTGCTTCCAGGTTTTGGGAACTCCCTTTGCTTCTGCGAGAGCGATGCGATTTGGCCGCTTGTCAGCTTGCTGAAGTTTACAAATTCAAAGTTCCAGCTCCATATTCCAGAAGCGTTGTCTGAGGGAGGGCTCTTGAATATGTAAGACTCTGTGTTGTAAGCGTTTGATATGGCATAAGTCGAGTTCGGAAGCTCTACGGCACCAGCGAATCCTAAGTTGGAAACAGAAAGAGTGCCCGGGTTTGTTATTATGACGTTTGTTGTGGAATTGGCTATAGAATTAAAAGACCATGAAACTGTAGTGTTCACAATTATCTTTGTGGTGAGCTGGTTTGTCGGAGCAAGGCACCTGTTACCGTAAACGAAGCCTGGTGAGGAATTGAAGTATTCGAGGGTGCTTTCCGGATTTGGGGCTAGGGG
>JAMCYO010000038.1 GCA_023473395.1 Candidatus Martarchaeota archaeon
CTCGTGCTGCTTAGCATAGAGAGCAGGGACATGCAGAAGAATCCCTTCCTTTTCTTCATAATAACACTAAAACCCGATTCGATAAATGTGCAGTACTCCATAGCTTTGGATACGAGCGAGAATTCAGCTATTTTTGGTTCTATAGTGCCGGTTTCAGCCATTGCAAGACCTTCGAACTGTACAAGATAAAATTGCAAGTTAATTATTATATTTGTTAAGTACGGGATTAAGCCCCTGTTTTGCCTGCCTTTGCTTTCTTGGAATCTACCTTAAGCCCTGGCATGTAGCTTAGCAGGGAAAGGAGGTACATCAATATTATTATCCCTATGCCGGCCGCAGCGGCGCCGAGGCTCCTTCCTGTTATTATTAGCAGGGCCGCGAATATAACCCCTATTATTACATATGATATCGTTTTCGAGTTGTATGAATCTCTCGCCTTTTTGTATTTTGGATAGTCCTCCTTGCACACCACCAGCCTGTAATTCTTCTCGTTGTGTGTGATATTCCTCTTGAACCAGCGCATTGCGCCTATTACATAGTCTGGCTTTACCTCTAGCCCGTCTGTTTCCTTGCCGCATATTATGCATCTGGATTCCTTTTTCATTTCAATCAGCTGAACTTTATAGTGGCCTCAAATATCCTTCCAGATTCTGCCATAAGCTTCTGCTCGTCCATCCCGGTAAGCGTCTCGTTTATAGAGACGTCGTCCATTCCAAGCCTCCTTAGCACGTTCGCTATCACGTCGCGCTTGACGTTTATCCTTTCAAGCATGCCGGCGAACGCTATGGCGTTGACATGCCTGTGCATCTTCTCCATGTCTGAAAAAAGCTTCACCATGCTGGCCTCGTCGACCTTGTATACTGTCAATACCCTCCTGAGCTCCTGCCTGCTTATCGTGTAAGTATCCTTAGCCATTCGCAGCACCTACTGACGACATTATCCTTGATATTAGAAGGTCTTCTATGCTCAAGCTCTTCAGGAAAAGCACTGCGTCCTGCGTCGTTATCCCGTTTGACATCAGAAGCCTCAAGAAGTCAAGTATCTTCATGTTCCTGTTCTGCTCGTTAAGCGCGTTGAATATGGAGTTTATCGCCTCGGAGCCTATGTTGTATTCTATGAACTTGTTTTTCAGCTCATCCTCCTCGAACTGGTAGTCCTTTTGTATTATGCCCGCGGACTGCTCGCTTTGTGTGAGTACCTCTGTTATGTCCAACGTATACACGTACAAAGGCTCTTCGCCGCGCACCCTATCCAGGACGAATATTTCAGGGAACCTAAGCGAGGTCTGGAATGCCATATTTACCGCGGCCTGGCCCACGCCGAACTTGCTTATCTCGGAGCGTATGAAATCCGAGAAGTTTATGGAGCCCTGTATGTAGTTAAGGAACTTCTCGAACCTTATCCTTAGCAGGAACGTAGTCCCTACGTTGGAGAATATCGCCTCGTTTATGTCCGTGGGGTTCTGCGATGCCACTATCAGCCCGAACTGGTATTTCCTGCCCTCTCTGACTATCATTACGGCGTCGCTCTTCTCGTCTCCCGCTATCTTCCATGCCTCGTCCAAAACCACCAGGGTCTTTAGCCCCTTGGATTCCGACCAGCCCTCGAAGCGCATGCGCTCCTTGAGCGTTTGCAATATGAAAAGGGCTGCAAGCGCCCTGAACTTTTCGTCCGGAAGCCCGGATAGGTCCAAATCCACAAGCCCAGAATTGGCAAGCTTCTCAAGGTTTATGGTGCTTTTCCTCGCGAAGAAGTCCTCGCCCTCCCTTGCGAACTGCCTCAAGCGGTATATCGCGTTTTCGAGTTCCGCAGGGTATTGGTATGTGCCCTCCTGCAGCTGTTCCTCCAGTATTGAAATCGCATCCTTTAGCGTAGGTGCATCCTTGTTGTCCGGGGCAGGTTCCGCTGGCGCGAAGCCGGCATTGGTATAAGCCTGTTCTATAGCCTCCTCGGTAAGCCTGCGCTGCTCCGGATACATAGCTATGTCGGTGAGTATTTCGAAAGATGTGAGTATCTGCTTGACCCTGTCGAGCGGCTTCATTCCAGAAAGGTCCATTATGTTTATGTAGTCTCCTTTTCCGAGCGAAACTATTGTTCCGCCGCTCTGCTTTACCCAGGCCCTGTATTCAGCTGCCCAGTCTATTATGACAGCGTTTGTGCCCCATATGTAGCTGGCACGTATCAAGAATGTCTTGACGAAATAGCTTTTTCCTGCTCCGGTTATTCCCACTACCGCTATGTGCGGGTTCGTAAGGTTCGCGAATGACCAGCTGAACGGGACCTTGAAGATTTTAGTGTTGCCTATGAATATTGCCTTGAACGGATCGTTTATGAGAACGTTTGCCGGAGGCTCTGGCGGCCTCGAGAGGAATGCCCTCTTCCCTATCTCGTTGCTCATTATATTTTGAAGTTTCAATATGCTCATGCGCTCGCCTCAACTCTGCTGGTCAAACATGTTAGCCAGCTGCTTGAAATCCGTAGGTATGGAGAAATTAAAGTTGAAAAGGGAATACAGCTCGCGCCCTATGACGCGCGTTGTTTCGACGTCCAACGAACTGAACGACAGCCTGAGCTGGTTTATCTGGCCCTCCAGCGCATCAATCGACGCCTTTTCGCTCACACCTATGGCAGTAGTCTCTATGTACATCAGGGTAGCTATGGGCTTTTCCCCTGCTGAAATCCTGTCTATCTTAGCCTGTATGGTGCTCATTTTCCTCCTTATGTCGGTTATCGCTGTTTCGCTTGAATTGTTTTGCATTGCACGCGACAGCTGGAATTCCTGATAGGAACGCTTGCCCTCAAGCTCGTCCCTTATATTCTGGACGTCAAGCCCTGAAGCGAGCACGTGGAACTTGAACGGGAAGTTTATGTTCATCACCATTCGCTCCCAGGTTTCCGGAGCGTTTATCATTTTGTCCTCATCGTCTTCCGGTGCCGCTTCCTCCTTGAACGTATAGCTGAAAAGATTGGCTGTGATGAAACCGGTAGTGTAGAATATCCCATTGACCTCCTTTATCACCGCGTTCTGCTGCTTGTTTATCTTGTAGTCCTTTGCAGGCTGGAATGTTATCCCGAATATTGATGTTATGGTGGAAAACAGCTTTGCGTCCACCCAGTTCATTGCCAGTATGAAAACAGCAGTCAACAGCAGTATGAGCAGGCCTATGTCGTAGAGGAGCCCCTTGCCCAGGGAGGGCAGGGCTATGAAACCGAACATGACGACTATAAGCGAGAATAAAAGCAATACCAGTTTTGCGTCGTCCATCAGATCACCTGCTCTTGTATATTCTTGCTTATCTGCTCGGTCACCGTCGATATTGGTATCAGGTATTCAGGTTCCACGAACCTAAGCAGGTCGTTGCCAGTTATTATGCTCGGAGGCACGCCAAACAGCGACCCGACTCCAGACATGAGCTCTCTCGCCTTTTGCTGTGCAAGGCTCGATGCCTCGTATTCTTTTGTACCTGTCGCAGAAACTGTTATGTATGAGCTTAGCTCGAACGAGTATCCCTTGCTTATGCTATCGAGCATATTTCGCCACATTGCGAGCTTGCCCCTGACCCTGTCAAGCTCGTTTTTTGGCGCATCGTTGGACTGCAATTGCGCCTCTTCGTTCTCAGTCATCGTTATGGTTTCCCTAAGCTGCTGTATATAAGAATCCTTGTTCATCACGTAAAGCTCAGTTGTATACCTTGTCGGGTCCTTGGAAAGCCCGACGAGCCTGCTTATCTGCTGTGCAAAATCGAGCTTGTCTTCTTCTTCCATTTCGGTAGCTGACCTATAGACTGGTATGGATATGTAGACTGTAGCTATGAAATCCTCCCCGGATTTCCTCAATATAGTATCTCCAGACTGCGCCACCCAATAGGGGTTTTCGTTGCTTAGAACAAGGTGCTTTTTGTGCTGCTTTAGCATTGGGGACAACAGGTATGAGTAATACCTTGAACTGAAGGCCATGGCGTCCAGCACCATTGCCACTATGAATATTATTATCTTTATGTATGTAGGCAGCAAGAGCGATGGCACGAACATTACAATGCCGATGAGTATTACGGAGGCCAGTATCAGCCCTAGGAACATTCCGACGTAATTTGCCATCGAATCACTAGCTTATCGCTTTTAAGCTTAATAAATTTACCTATATTAGCCTTTCGCTTATATGAACTTCGCCCTCGCCCTTCCGCTCATGCGCGCCGCGCCGCCTATGAATTCGGCAAGCTGTATGACAAATGCGTACGTCACTGCGCTTATCAACGCCGGGTAGAACAGTATAAGGAGCCAGAAACTGTTGAGCGTGCTCGATATGCCGCTCAATGTGGTTACCAGAGGGCTGGTGGAAGATACGGCGTTGTTGAGCGCGCCCTTGCCTGCACTGTACCTGTTCAGCAATGCTGCCTGCGCGCTGAGCTGCGCTGCGGCATGCGGTGCGGTAAAGTAGAACGCAACAGCAAACAGAAGCGGCATTACAAAGTAGAAGCCTACGGCTAGGGATATCAAAATTCCTCCGAGCGAGCGCGTCGGAAGCAGAACCCTGAGTATGACCCCAGGTATCAGGAACACAGGTATCGCCGCAACGGCGAAAAATACTATTAGGTAGTATTCTGCATAGAGCGCCAATATGCCGTCGTATATGAACCCGGAAACTACCGCAGTCGGCTCTATGAAATAAATGTCAAGGGGCAGCAACGCTATGGAGATTACGCTTTTTGTTATGTTTACAGTAGGATATAATGGGCTTGATATGTCAACGGAAAGCGTGCTGAGATACATATCGTAGTCATAAGCGTGGAACAGCGAGGCATACACGGACTCGCCTGAATTGATTGTCGTGGTTATCAAGTGCAGAGATAAGGCATATGGATTTATGGCTCCGACAAAAAGCCCAGGTACGAGGCCGAATATGACTGCGCTTACGTAAACGAAAAGTGCCACTATGATCGCACTGGCAACCGCTTCATACAGCTCGCCAACGCCGAAATTGCGTATCCTGTTGTTTTTAATTCCAGCACCGATCATGAATATCATGCCGGCGATAAGGAACGCGATCATTACTACTATGAAGGCTATGGGTATGTCACCCTCCCATGAAAGATAAAGGGACTGGTTTATTGGGCAATACCAAGGTTCCGAAGAACCTAGCGTCTGTGCTAGGCTCGGCGGGAGGAATCCGCATTTTATGACCGCGTTTGCCGTTGGCGTACATGCAATATAGCCTGAAGGGCAGCCATTTGTCGGACCGCTGCTTTGGATGCCGCAAGACGAAGGGCATGTTAAACCGGTAGTTGGCGTTGCGCATTCGTCGCAGGAATAATATGCGGTAGTGGTTGTAGATGTTGTTGTTGTAGATGTAGATGTAGTAGTTGAAGTGGTTGTTGAAGTGGACGTCGTGCTCGTCGATGTCGTTGATGTCGATTTGGTAGTACTTATCGAAGTGGTAGCTATAGAGCTCGTGGTTGTCTTTACTGGTTTTTCACATATCAAAGCCCTAGAGTTAGTTGAAGGGCAATCAAAATGGGAGGCGTTGCAGTATCCTTGATAGCATTGTACAATTTGACCGCATTCGTCACATGATACAATCTGCGCCATAATCGTATCGCTCAAGGTTTTTGTTTGGCTTGGAAGCACATTGCTGTTGTTGCTTGCAATACTACCTTGGAACGCCGGTTGCGCGTAAAGCCAAGTTTGGGGCTCAGGTGTTGCTGGGGCGGCTCTAATGTTTTGGTAGGAAGCATGCAACATAAAAACCGCTAGCAATGCGATGAATAATGCCATGACTGCATATTTCCTATTGAAAACCATTGCTATACCTATATGAAATTTGACAACAGAGCCATGAAGCTCATCTTTTCCCCAACAGCTTTTGAAAAATCAACTATAAAAGCGTCGAGTATTATGAAGTTTATGAAAGGTATAAACGTAAGCCCTGCGACAACATAACCCAGGCCTAGCAACAGCGTCGGGGGAAGGAAAAGCGTTGCAGTAGAACCTGAAATTGCGAACAATATGAAATCCGGTATTACAGTAGGCAGCAGATTTAGAGCGGCGGTGGATGAAACCGCATTGTAGTCTATGAACCCATAGGTCAGGCTTATCAATATGGGGAATACGATTCCCAACCCTATACCAAAAGCTATCATCGCGCCGCCGAAGGTGCGGGTTATTCCGAACAGCCTTGCGACGAGGCCCAACGTCAAGAAGAAAGTAAGGAACAATATTGAACCAGACACTAGTATGAGCTGCAAGTTGTTGAGCACCAGGAAGAACAGCAGGCCCGACATTATTGTGCCTATCATGCCTTCCATGCCATCAGGCATTACGCTTTCCAGGGAAGCTTTCACATTTAGCCCCATTATTGGGGCGTATTCGAATTCCACGCCGGGAGCCTCTCCGCCACCTATCCCTATTATTGAGAACAGGGCAAAATACCCCATCGCAGTATTGGAAAACGTGCCTATGTCACACGCAGAAAGGTTAAACAGGGTGTTTATGCTATTTGTATCGCACGAACTCGGAAGCAGATCTATCGATTTATACGCGGGTTTGGGATTTATCAGGAATAGGTAAAACAATGAGATGAATATTATTATCAGAAGCACAGAAAGCAGAGCCTCATATATCTGTATCTTGGCCCAATTCTTGGCGTTTTGGCTGTTTATCACGTTAGCAAGTATATATACCATCGCGGCTATTGCTATCACAACCAAAACTATGATTGCCACAAGCCCCATGTCTACTGCAGGCGATACTATGCTCGCCAGTATTGCAGGTTGTATTTGGCTCCCGATTATGGATTTGAATGAAGAGGATGTTGCAGCTGCAGTTGCGATAGAAGGCGTTGATGCGGCGTTTGAGAAAGGCAGAGCTAGCGACAAAAGCAGGAACAGCGCAAATATGTAAATCATCCTGTTCATATCACACCAGACCTTTCAAAGCATGGCCGCTAGACAGACTTGGGGCTCCCAGATAATCGCCCATTGTCTCGGAAAAGTCCAGGGACAGCATTATCGCAATAATAGTACCTATAATTATGTAAAGGCTCGGACCTACAACCCCTTCAACAAACTCCAATAGCAATTGGCCCCTCACCTCGCCTATCATGCCTTCTATCAATGTAATGGGGTTTGAGTTTATTGCAAATTGTGGGAAATTAACTGTTGTAGCAGTAGGGAAACTTACAGTGCTTACGAATCCTATCAGGAACGGCAAAAGTATGTAAAACCCTATAAACAGGCCCAAAAACGCGCCTCCTGCTGCCCTAGTCCAAGGTATAGTCCTAAGGACTATGCCAACATACAGGAATATCGGGAAAAGCCCGTAGATTATCGCAAGGAACACCGCAATTCCGAAGAATATGGCTATAAGTGCGCCGGTAAACTCCATCATCATTTTAATTACTTGGTTTATTACTGTAAGGCCGCCGGCGGCGCTGAAGGAAAATCCGAAGTATACAGGTGCCACTTCTACCGTTGTCGAAGACAATAGGCTATATATATCCTGCGTTATCGCAAGAGACCTGAAGTTGGCAGACATGTTGTATGCAGCAGTAACTAGGGAAGTACAGTCGTTATTGTAGACCCCGCTTATGTCGTACGAAGAGAATATCCTGCCAGGGGAATTGTTTCCCGTTATGAATGCGACCGTGCCCAAAAGCACAAGTATTATCAATAAGGTTATCGCGATCTCGCCCAGTTCGGTTTTTGAGAAATTGAGTAGAGGGCTTATACCAAGAGAGTAACCCAAAGCATAGGTAAACGCAACTATTGCGAACATTACCCCAACAAGGCCTATGGATATTGTAAACACGCCGGAGGACAATGCGTTCCCGGAAGTAAGGATTGTAGACTGTGGTATTATTGCGCTGCAAAATTGCGATGGTGTATCAGTAGACCCTAGGATAGTAGCAGCATTGGCATTGCTTGGAAGCACGGTTAGCGACACCAACAGAACCGCCGCAAAAACCATGAACAATGATTTGGTAAATTTCATCACACCAACCTCGAAAGGCCTGCCAAGGAGGTATCTCCCCCAAGCATCCCTGATATGCCGACTATGCCGGTAATCACAATTATTATGTTTATTATTGGAAGGAAGTACGCAGTAATGCCGAATACCCCATATGACCTTGCCATCAGGTAGTTAGTATCTATGGCTTGTGTAGGGTCGCACGAATGTGGAATCCCGAAAGTGCCTGTAGGTACCGTAGGGTTATGGTTTGCAAAAGCAGTTATAGAAGCGTACACCGCGCCACCATCAGCAAACGGATCGAGAAGGTACTGCGTGTCCGACTGCTCCACTTCAAAAAGGTTTGGGGCGGAGCTTTTCGCGGATACGTTGGGCCAGCATCCTCCGTAATATGCTATGGCCGTTATGTTTGGCATCACGAAGAAGTTGGTAACGTATGGTTCACCGGTGGCATTGGGTATGAAATAGGTGCTGTTGGTGAACAGGTTGCCGAAGCCGTAATAGTTGCCTATGTCATTGCTTGAGTAGCTCCCCGGAGTCAACAAAGCCGATGATGGGGGCGTGTATCCCAACATTGCACCCAACCCATGCCCCAAGGACAGATATTCTATTGAAAATATTAGCGGGAAGAATATCATGCCCCCAACGCCTATCGCTATGAGCAATCCCCCTATTTTCCTTGTAAATGGAGTCGCCCTTAACACTATGCCCCCGAAAAGCAGGTAGGGCCATATGTATAAGAACAATGCCGAGAGCGTCAACTGCATAGTAAATGATTCTAAGGCTGCCGTAAGCAGGTCTCCAAGCGCGGCTAGGGACTTGTATATCAGGGCATAACCTGCAAAGGGGCTTATAGAGTACCTTATCATAAGGTCAGGCTCTGGAATCGGGGCCACGCAAGATGGCGAAATTATTATGAAAGGATCTATGCATATGTTAAATGTTGGTGAAAGCTTTTCTAGGAAGCCTATGTATCCGTCGAACAGGAAGAACGAGTTCAGGCTGTTGGCAGTCTGGTTCGTGACATTCGCTATCACAACGGCCGAGGCAGCCAACGGGTAATCAACCTTCTGCGTGAACGTAGCGCGGCTATCCGGCTTTACTATGTTGCAAAAGCCAGGGAATCCTGAGGATGAACTGGAATACAGAAGCGATGCGCCGGTAGCAGACAATGAGGAGTTCAGCAATGTCAATTGGGAGGTATCGTTAATGCCCTTGCACATCGCGAATATTGTCGATGGCGACATCAACGACGTCGACGTCGTTACTGAATAGAAAGTATTTGCGAATATCACGAGTATGCCCGCAAGGACTACAACCAGTATCGCGGTGCCGAAGACCTGGTAGAACTCGCCCATTGCAGTGGATTTGACCTTGCCATTGTTTAATATTACCCCTGCAATGTACCACAGCCCGACTATGCCTGCATCGAGAATCAGCGCTATGGCTATTATTGGAAACATGGAAGAGTATACGGAGCTGTAGCTGGTAATTTGCAACATTGGAAATAGTGTAGCCAATCCGATCATAAGCTCCCCCAAAATGACGCCGAGCCTTCAACGCCCGCGTCCAATCCCCTCGCCAGGCCCATTGCAAAACCTATGGTCACTGCCAGGTTAAGCCCGAAAAGGAAAACCGCAACGAATACGAACTGTGACATTGCCTCTGTTATGTATGTTGCCGTGGGAACCGGGTCGGTTCCCGAAATCGAAGAATAAAT
The DNA here is from genome assembly GCA_023473395.1 of Candidatus Martarchaeota archaeon. Classification (GTDB taxonomy): domain Archaea; phylum Micrarchaeota; class Micrarchaeia; order Micrarchaeales; family Micrarchaeaceae; genus Micrarchaeum_A. The sequence goes on from JAMCYO010000038.1 coordinate 9,683, forward strand.
AGTGGTTGAAAGTATGTTGTTGGTAGCTGGCGTGGATATGCCCAATGCGCCGGTAATGCTGCCCAAGGCGGAGTTTTGGCTGCTTGTGACGCTTGTGCTCAAAAATGAAGACGAAGGTATATCAGTTAGCACGTATGCCGTGCTAAGGCAATTCGTGCACCCGTAGGCTGGATTTAGGGTTGGGCTGTATATCCAATACACCATGTAGCTGTCAAAGGCTATCATCAGAGGGTATATTATGTATGCAGCAACAGCTATCGCAAGTATCGCATTTGACGTAGTCTTCAGGCCGTTGCCTCCATATGGTATGAAGCGTATCAGAAGTGCCAGTGGAAGTATTATTGTAAACGCAACGGATTGCAGGATCGGCAGGGCCAGGTATTGCAGATAGAGCATGCCTATCGTTATTATTAGTATCGGCGAAAGGAGATCGAAATACACGTCGGCAAGCGCACCGTATATCGTGCCTAAGTCATGCCCGTACGTAACTTCTACGCTGATAATGGACCCTATGGGCGGGCTTTCAGCGGAGAGATCCTGCGATATTACAGTCATTACCCTTGCCTCTATTGCATACCCTATCGAAGTGGTGTATATAGTTCCCAAAAGGTTTATGCCATGGTTAAGGGCCAGCGTGCCTATGTAGTAATCCGCATATTCGAATGGGCTCAGGCCCCTTCCAGAGGCGCCGGCGCTTGCAAGCACTGTAGAGCCCAAGCTGCTCGAAAGGTTGCAGGCGGCAGTCGTAGCAGAGAGCAATATCAAAAGGATCAGTATGCCTAGAACAACCTGTGTTATCTCAACTTTTGTTATCTCCCTTATTTTGCTGCTGAACGATGGTGGCATGAACCTGCTTACCATATAAAGAACTGCGACTATGAGGAAACCCAAGGCTATTACTATGTATGTTACGGGGAGCCATCCGCTTATGTAAGGAGATGCCGGACCACCGTACAACTGGCAGTAGTTTACCACGTTTGTAGTTGCAGCCAACATTATCATTCGCAATCACGCTATTTTGAACTTCCCCACGCCTAAGCTGAGTTTTCCGCCAAGCAGCTGAGCCACCGCACCAGCTATTACTATTGTTATTACCACGTCAAAAATAAATAACACGAGCTGCATTATGTCGAAGTACGCATAGTATGATACAAGGTTGTAGGCAGGGTATACTGAACCTCCCTGCTTGTTGAAAAGAGTTGCAACGCCGGAGTTGAAGCCGTCTTGAAATGCTGTATCGTATAGTGGATTTTCCGTTTGCGCGGCTATGAGGTATGCTTCCGTAACCGTATAGCCAAGGCTTGCAGGGCCGCATGCCATGTCCTCGAAAAAGTTGAACGTTAGGTAATCGCATGAGGTAGTTGCGCTGTATCCAATGTTTGGGTTGAACACCAAAGGCAGAAGGTAATTCTGTATCGGAAGGTTGAACAGTATCAGGAGTGACGGGAATACCAACGCTATGGCAATGCCTATCGCGATGAAAGAGCCGCCAAGGCCGCGTGTGAACGGGAACGCCCTGAATATTATGCCTATTGGTATGAAAAGCACAAATGCGGCAGCCAGTATCGAGTATATAGCGCTAGACAATACCCCAAGCACTATGTATACCGGTATAAGGACCACCATTATTATGTCCTTTATGAAGGAAAAGGTTGGCAATACAGTATTGGATTCTATTACAGAACTTGAAAGCAGCGCCGCTGACGAACCAAACTGCAAGGATCCGACAAAGGGTATTGGTATAGGTATCCAGTCGGATATTTTTGTGGTTTTCAGGTCTGTAATCCCTGTCGCAAGCCCTTCCAAAGCATAATAGGATTCGTTTAGCGAAACCATGTCAGGGTTTACATAATCGTTCAAAGTTACCGAATAAAGTTCGTTCAGGTTCTGGCCCACCGCGGCGCTCGCACCGGAACTTGATAACGGAAGGGATGACACAGGTGCATTGTTCCCGCTAAGACCCAAAACAATTGCGCCCAGTATGATAAGCACTGCAAATATTATAACAACGATTATTGTGGTTTTTGCAGCTTCCCAGAGTTCTCCCTTGTACCAGTTTTTAAGAGAACTTATCTGAAAGACATTGCCCAGCATGAAAGCTATAGCCACGATTATGAATGATACAAGCAGCCCTATTATGGCAAGGGGGATTGCGCTTTCTATGCACACCCCTGCCTGGGTTATCGGGACACTAACCCCTGTTAATGCGCATGTGACTGTAGATGCCGCGTTCGAATAACCAATAAACAGCATGGCGAACAGGAAGGCAAAAGCTATCGCAGCATGTCGCATAATATTATTCACTATGATAAGTATTTAATATGATTTAGCTGTCTGGGCTTCAAGTATGTTTGAGTATGCTGAATCTCCTTATGTATGTCTCGCTCTGCAGGACTATAAGGAAGGGCAGCACTATGAACGAATCTATAACCAATGACAGGTAAACCGAAACCGTTGAGCCTAGCCCAGCTATTGGTATTATGTCGACAACGCTCAAGAGAACAAACGACACCAGGACCCAAAGCAGAAAGTATTTGAACTGCTTGTATACAAATTTTATGCTGTACCTTACTGCGCGCAAGGGCCTTGCATCGTCCATTACTATCGATGTAGGAGCATAGAAAAGGAACGGTATAAGTATTATCCCAGCTATTAATGTCACAATGCCGGAATATCCGGTGTAGTATGTGAGGAAGCTGACCAGCACGAGGAGCGCAGTAAATACGAGAAGCACTACAAAGACGTTGGCAGTATACCTCTCAAGCCCGCTTATGACCTCTTTTCTTATGCGCGTGGCGGTATGGCTGTGCTTTACGATGACATTTATCGACACTATGGCAAGGCTAAGGAAGAGAAGCGAAAACATTGTAGCTGCGACTATTATTATGGCGTCTATGAAGTTCAGGTTCAGGTATATGCTTCCGGTACGTATGAAGATTGCCCCAAGGTTATCGTACGTTGGAAACGGGGCAAATACCGGTATAAGCATGGCGATAAGGAAAGCTATCGAAAAAAACAGGATCAACTTCGCGTTCTTTCTGTAGGTTCTTGCTGACGTTTCAAGGACATTTGCCATTCCAAAACACCGGGTTTGCAGGCCCATACGCACTTATTAGGTATTGGATCCAATAAATACATTTCGGTATTCCTGAGAACTCACGGAAGGAACCTGCTTGAAAAAAGAAAAAGGCAATGGGCATTTGCCCATTTCAGATTAGCAGTATCCCTTTATTGTAGCCGATGACGTGCTTGTCAAAAGGCCGAGTATGTAAGGGGCAAGTTCTGCTATTATTACGCCTATCACTCCGCCAATTATCATGCCCATTCCATATCCCTGTATGGAACCCTTGCTTGACCCTGGCATTATGTGCGCCGCGGCATATAGGGCTCCTCCGAGAATCATAAGCGTAAGGCCCAATATGAATACTCCGGTATTTACTGCGATGTATATAGGGCATATTACACTGCTTATCGTGACCAGTATGCTAGACTGCGCAGAGGCGGTAGTGAATACCAGAAACGGCAACAGCATCAGGACCAGTTTAAAAATCCTAGACTGAACTATCCTCATTAAGCCCAAGGCTTTTGTTTCTATTGGCATTATTGCACCTTAAATTGGATTAATATGTTTGTTTTATGGCACTAGATAATTTAAATAGCTTTCGTTGGCAGATACGATTAAACAGGCATAGGTTCGTTTGGGCATTGGTCCGGGGTTTCTGCTCCCTTTTAATATTTATCTTTGTTATATCTTTGTTATTTTATGATTAACAGCCTATGGCTTTGTTTTAACGCTAAGGTTCCATTGCCTTTGCATGGATAACAAACTTTACGAATGTGGTATTGATGTATGTTTTAGGACTATGGGACGGCCATGATTCTGGGGCGGCTCTGATAGAGGACGGAGAAATAGTGTACGCAGCCAACGAGGAGCGCTTCACCAAAAGGAAACTAGAAATGAAATTTCCGTACCATTCGATAAAGGCTGCCCTGGATTACGCCCAACTGAAGCCCACAGACATAGAAAATGTGGCTTATACCACTACGGAATTCACAAAAACCCTGGAAAGGATATACCCAAAAATGAAGGAAAGGTACTATCTTTTCAGGCGCAGGAAGATCCCAAAGCCTAGATTCGAAGGGTTCATGCACAACTTGAAATACACCATGACAGGGGTAGGCATACTGCCACTGTGCAACCAGATAAGCTCCTCTATAATATCAAGGCAACTCAGGCACATGGGCTTCAGGGATTTCAAGCTTAGCGTAGTGGAGCACCATACGGCGCACGCGGCGACTGCAGCCTATACTTCAGGATTCAAGAAGTCGCTTGTCATAACGCTTGATGGATTGGGTGATGGGCTTTCGGGCTCCGTGAGCACGTTTGAGGGCGGAAAGCTTGAAAGGCACATCGCAATACCGGCCAGGGATTCCTTAGGGATATTCTTCGAGCAGGTAACGAACATAATAGGAATGAGAGAACTCGAAGACGAGGGCAAGGTCATGGCGATGGCGGATTATTCCTACCCGTTTGACTTCGAAGGCAACAAGCTAAAGGATATGTTTAAGGTCGAAGGCACGATTATAAGCGCCAAATACAGCGCCAGGAAGCAGTTCGCGCTTCTCCAAAGCATAGGCTGGCAACTTCCCAGGGAGCAGTTTTCTTACATGGCACAGCAGCTATTGGAGAATATAGTTGTAAAGTTCGTAAGCAACGTTGTGGACAGATTCGGCATAAGCGACGTCGTCCTTGCAGGCGGGCTGTTTTCCAATATAAAGGCCAATATGAAGATAAGAAATCTTGAAAACGTAAAGCACTGGTATGTGTTTCCGCACATGGGCGATGGCGGCATAGCGCTCGGAAGCGCGCTTTACACCAACCATCTTTTGAACGGGAGGAGCGATTACAGGTTCAACGCCTATATGGGCGACGAATACGATGCAGCCACCACTATGAAGACGTTGAAAAAGGACAAGTCCCTTGAATGCGTCGAGGAAAACGCCAGCGAGCAGGCGCACCACGCCGCCGAGCTCATAAGCAATGGCAACTACGTATTCTGGTTCCAAGGGCGCATGGAATACGGGCCCAGGGCATTGGGTGACAGAAGCATACTCGCACCAACGGATTCCGAAGAAGTAAAAGAGAAGCTGAACCTTTACGTGAAAAGGAGGGAGTGGTTCCAACCTTTCGCACCCTCTGTGCTCGAGGAGGACGTGGCAAGGGTGGTCGATTACGATGGCAAGGGATACGACAAGTACATGACCATGGCATACAAGGTCAGGGATTCGGCCAAAGACATCACCAAGTCCGTGGTAAACGTGGATTATTCGGCAAGGCCGCAGGCGGTGGGCCAGGAGAATCCGAAATATATGGAACTCCTCAAAAGGATGGGCAAGCTCACGGGATATGGGATGGTGCTCAATACAAGCTTCAACCTCCATGGCATGCCGATAGTAATGACTCCGGAAGACGCCATAGCCACTATGAAAACCACAAAAACGAAATACATGTTCATAAACGGCGTGACTGTGACAAACAAAAGGGGTGTCTGATGACATCGTTTGCTGCTGGCATGGAGCAGTATCTTTTCACAATGGGCATACTCATATCGTTTTTGGGTATGTTAATCGGCATCTATTACTCAAGAAAGCAGATAAGGGCGCTGCTGCAAGGCTATGGGATAAACGCCAGAAGGCTTGCGCTGTCATTCCTTGTTCTTGCGGTGTTCATAGGAGCTGAATTAACCATAGTGAAACCGACACAGCAGCTTTTCTTCGACGACACAATTTACCAGGACATGGCACTGAATCTCATCCATATGGGCCAGGCTTTCATGTGCAATTACGGAAGCGCAAGCACGTGCATATCTGGCAGCGCGTTCCATGAGCCCATAGGTACGGCGTTCATACTCGCAATTGGGTTCGCTGCTGCCGGGCTTGGCAGGGCTACCGCCTACGCCACCATGTTTGTTGTAAGCATGCTGGCAGTTTACATGACATTCCTTGTGGCACTGCTTTTTTCGAAAAAGTTCGAGGTAGCGATATTCTCCGAATTCATAATGGCCCTTACTCCGGTAGTCCTAGTATGGGCCTACCCGACGACTTCGGACATGCCGATGCTAGCTTTTTCCTTAGTGGCGATATTCTTTACATTGGTTTTCATAGAAAAAAGGAGCATGGCTACGTTCTTCACGGCGCTAATGGGCATTTCGTTCTTAACATACATGAAAATAGACGGCGTTGTCTATCTTGTAGTAATACCCATAGTTTATTTAATATTGTCTGACCGCAGCATTCTAGACTCTATACGCAACAACATGAAGAGGCTTTTGGCTTATTGGCTTGACACGCGTTTCCTAATAGCGATATTGGTTTTTATAATTGCAATAGGGCCGGAAGTCGGCTTTGCGGCAAACGAACTGGTAGGAGGGAGTTTCGGATACCAGGGCGCATATGTTGAAAACACGTGCGCTGCCAGCTTCCAGAACTTTGTAGCAACCAAGCCGATAGACCTGCGGAATTTCGAGGCAAATATATGTTCTAATCTCGCGTATTGGGTAAATCAGTACTCCAGCGCAGACATAATCCAACCTCTTGCGTTTACAGCGTTGGCAATAATAGGCATAGCCCTCATGCTGGCCATGGGATACAAAAGGCAGCTCCTTGCGATAGCGGTTTGGTTCGGCGCTTTCTTCGTTCTGTACGCCGCATTTTATGCCGGAGGCGTACTTTATGGCGTAGACTGGAGGTTTATGCTGGCGCTTTCGGCGCAGGCTAGCATATTGGGAGGGTTCGCCATTTATGGGATAAAGGAAGCTGCAAAAAACACACTTGGTGGTTCGCCTGTTTAATAAAAACTCATACAAAAAGTTGTTGGTTTACGCAATCGTCGCAGCAGCTTTGATAGTGGTTGTTTATTCGTTCGGTTTGCAGGTAAAGGAACTCTCGATAAACCCCGCAGACATAGCACAAGCCGGGGCTGCAAGGTTCTATGAGGGATTCGTTTACAACAGCAGCAAGCTCATACCCAACGGTTGCCTTGTGTTCAGCTACGACCCGACGCTTTTCAACATAAACGGCAGGGCGTCAGCGCAATACTATTACATTTATAACCAGACGTTCATGAACAATGCTTTCAGGAATTACAGCTGCTTAGTGATAGATTACGGGTACTGGTGCGGAACTCCTGGAAACATATGCAGGCAAGCTTTTTCCGAATACAAGACGCAACCGATTGCCACGGCAACATACGCTCCGGACAATTTTACATATGGGCTTTACAGGATCACTGGTTACAATGCTACATGAGCGTGCGCCTAATTGAAAATGTTGTTGAGTATGGTCTTCAATATCGCATATCCGTCCCTGAAGGAATGAAGCTTCCCTGTGCCTTCGTTCCTTTTCTTCTCAAAACTCGGTATCTCCATTACGCTCAAGTGCTCCTTTCTCGCCTTTATGCTTATTTCTGTTTCTATGCCAAAGCCTTTCTCGCTCAGCTTTAGCTTTCTTGCGGCTTTTTTGCTGAAGCTCCTGTAGCCGTAGCACAAATCGGAATACTTGGTTCCGTATATCATGTTGACTAACACCACAAAGACCTTGTTGCCAAAGCGCCTGAACAGGGGCATGTCGTCGGAACCGCCCCCAGTAAGGAACCTCGAGCCCATGCACAGGTCATATCCTGCTTCCACGCCGGCGATTAGCAGCTTTAGCTCCATCGGCCTGTGAGACAGGTCTGCATCCATGGATATTATTATTTCGCCCTTGGCAGCTTTGAAACCTTTTATCAATGCGCTGCCTTTTCCTATGTCATCGTATACTACTTTCGCGCCCAACTTCCTTGCTATATTATCAGTGCCATCAGGCGAGTGCTTGTCCATTATTATTATTTCATATGAATAGCCTGACAAAGCAGTCTTTACCTGGGGCAATAAGCTGGCGATATTCTTGGCCTCATTGAGTGTTGGTATTACGACGCTTATATAGGGTTTAGGCATTGATATCAACGTTATTGCGGCGCAGTCTTACGGCGTTGTTTGCGAACAACTGAAAAGGCTATGAGTATTATAAGCGCTATTATCACCACGGTGAACGCAATGACTATGAGCGTCGAAGTTGGAATCACGGAAGCGCCGGGTTTCGAAGACGAAATGTAAATGTTACGTATGGCATATAGGTACTTTCCGCCATAGTAGTAGACTGAAGCCAGCGTTATGCTGTAGGTCGCATTCGATAACCCTGGCAGATTGCTTACGGAAATATTAAACGTAGAATTGGTCTCGTTGTCAGGGGTTATTTTTGAAGCGACCTTGCTCGGGGAATAGTGCACTTGTGGAGGCGCTATTACGTATGTCGTAACGTTTACCGGAGCGCTTATGCCTATGCCAAATAACCCGACCATGGCGGCCTTGCGGGAATAATTGGCATATATTTGGGATATGTAACCCGTAACGTTTTTGGATTCGTAGTTGAATCCGCACGGGAAAGAGGCGAAAAAGTTAGATGAACCCTGGAAGTATGACACAATAATGCCGAATATGTATTCACCCGGGTATTGAAGGCCTCCAATTTCAAACGTGACGTTTTTCGTTACGTTCGGATATATGGAACCTATGTTGCTCGAGTTAAGCTTGATATTGGATAGAGGACCGAATGTGGTAGGAATAATGGATACGCTCGTTGCCGGAAAATCGCCGCTATTGCTTAGTGAGAATGTAACATTGACCGAATTGGACGATATTGCGGAATAAGAGCAAGAACCAGTGAGCGATACGGTAGCGGCTGAAGCCGAAGTAAAAACCGTAGCAAGCAACAGGGCAAACATTAACCAAATGGAGCGCATGCAATTTCACCATATTTATAAAACGACAATAGCCATTAATTACGATAATTATTAACAACCAATAATTAAAATAATGTGCATGGTGCGTTGAATGCCAGACTTATTCAAAGAAATGGAAAATATAGACAGCGAGCTTAAGAGGCTCGAAGCTGAGATGGAAAGGGCCGAAAAACTGGCCAGGGAGCTCGTTAGGGCCTGCGGCATTGCGATAACGAAAATGCACAGGGGAAGCCCAGACTCAGAACAGGAATTGGAAAAGGCCAAGGCCAGCGCAATGGAATTGGCAGCATTGGAAAACACAAATGAGAACATGGTAAACGGCGCGCTGCAGGAGTATGCAGAAGCATACATATTCTACAGCGTAATCACCAAAAAATCGGTGCCTGATAGAGAAGAAACCGGGGTTAACAGCAAGGCTTACCTGTCCGGGCTGATGGACGCGGTCGGGGAGCTCAAGAGGGAGGTGTTCGAAGCCCTGTCTAAAAACGATTTGGAAAATGCAAAATTTTACACCTCGACGATGCAGGACATATACGACTCTTGCAGGGGCATAAGGTACCAAGAGCATGTGCTGCCAGGGTTCAGAAGAAAACAGGATGTGGCAAGGGTGTTGGTAGAGGGCTGCAGGGCGGAGATTTTAAGGTTTGAAAGGTAGGCTTATACGTTAATTGACGAGCCGTTTCGCTGGATTATAAGCTTTCATTTGCACTTTTCCGTGGTTGAAAAGATGCAGAAGCTCCTGAATTCAAGGCACGAATTCATGTATAGGATAAAGGAGGCTGTGTTCGTTGGCAACGACTGCGAAGCTAAGGTTGACAGATACATAGCCGAACTTATAGGGCTTGGGGTTGGCGAGCAGGGCTTCCATGACGAAATAAACAATGCATTGCGCGGAGTCGCGGTCGCGTCTTCGTCGTTCAGGGCAGAGGGCGAAACCGAATATAAAACAATATCAAAAAACATATTATATACGCTGGGAAGGCTTTTCGAAGCATCCGGGAAAGACGAAAAAACCGCTGAGGCCATTACCGAAGGGCTGAGGTATTGGCAGATAAACGAAATAGAAAGCGCTTTGAGGAATTACAGGGATATGACCCGCACAAGAAGATAGCTATCTTTTTGATTTAAGTATGTAATTGCAATAGCTCGATACCTGCCTGCTTGAAGCCAGTTTCTCTACCATTCCCCTTATCTCGTCCGGATCCCTGCCTGATATTACAGCGGCGACTATGCGCTTGTGCAGGCCCTTGGACATCAGGTAGTTTGTTATCGCAAATACGGGGCGGGAATATTTGTTGTTCAGGTATTTGTAGACGGCAGGCTGGGCAATGCTTAGGACTGTTGCTATGCCGTTCTGCGACATGCCATAATTATCGTAAAGGGAGCGCGAAACCGCTATCCTTACTGCAGGTATGGAAAATTTGCTCAATTTTTCGCAAAGCATCTGCAATGGATCACTCCAATCCGAATATATTTTTGAGGTTCTTTTTCAGGCCTTTGTCACTGGACCAAAGTTTCTCCTTCGGCTCTTCTTCCTGCTGCTTGGGCTTCTGAATGGGTTTGGCCTTCTGCGACCCAAAGCCGAAAGGCCGCTTTTGCAATAATGGCCTTTGCGGCTGCTTCTGCTGCCGCACTGGCTGCGCCGAGCTTTGTACGTTAGAACTTCCAAACGATGAGGTTATTTCCGATATTACTTGCGGATCATCGGATATTGCTATGAAATTTGCACCTTCCTCCAGCGCAGTGCTGAAGTCAGCGTAGCTGTTGCATGCAACGGCGTTGAAATTGCCCTGCTTATTCGCCATCAGGGCCAGCTTTATAGGATTCTGGCATACCGCCAAGGCCACTGAATTTGAATCTATGTTGTTGTTTATGTCGTTTATTATGTATTCGAAGTCGTCCGAATCGACTTCTGCTATCGTTGGGGTGCTGCCAGCCCTGCTTATCGAATTCGCAATCTTTATAGCTATGCCCTGATCTGATGAGGTTATGTAGAACTTCAAATTGCCCACCTTTTTGCGCCTTGCACTGCAAGCGCGTTGGCGTATACAGGTAAATTTGGATATTGCTAATATTTATTAATTAACTTGCAATAACAATATCAAGGTGTTTTAATTGCGAGGAAAGGATACACTAGTGATTTGCGAATCCTGCGGTAGGAAAGTACCTAGAAACAAGGCAGTAATATTCGAAAAGTCGATAAGCTTCAGCACCGACCTCAAGACTGCCAACGACGTGCGCTTTTTCGAGCGCAGGAAGGTATATTACTGCATAAGCTGTGCCAAGCACAGGGGAATCTTCGAGAAGAAGAAAAGACAGGCGATAGAAAAATCGAAGAAAATGATGTGAATGCCGGTTGATCCTGACGATATGCTGATATTCAGGATGCGGCACATGGTGCCAAACACCAAGGTCGTGCCGCAACAGATATCTCAGGCTTCGGCAGCACAGCAAGCCCCGAAAGAGGTTCAGGCCAAACAGCAGACCAAGCAGGCCCCAGCGGCAGCCGTGCCAAAACCTGCGGCTACACCGCAGCAGAGGAAAACCGTGGTGCCTCCACCATCGACTAGAAAGCCCGCCACCAATTTCAAGGAACAGGAAGAGCCAATGTTCGTGGCACCGATGGTTTCAGGTGCAGTAATAGAAGAAGCTGTAGAGACTGCAGGAGGGGACATAGGGCAGACAATAGGCAAGAAAAAAGCGAAAAGCAGGGCGGAGCAGGAGAGTGAGGAGGCAGCGACAGGGTTGTCATGTGTCTGGCACCCGTGGAGGCCGGCCTACGCGATATGCAACTACTGCCACAGGCCGTTCTGCTTCGAGGACATAGTCGAGGAAAACGGGCATTACTACTGCCTGGAGGACATAGACAAGGTCGGTTCATCCAGCGCCATAAGCGAGATTTCAGGGAAAGCGAACTATGTAAACGTAGGGGTTGTATCTGGAATACTCTATGTGGCTGTGTTCCTCCTTTTCATACTTTTTGCAAGCGGGCCGCTTTCCAGCGCAATAAGCTATTCGAACAGCGTAGGGTTGTTCACCTTTTTGTCGACTGCAAAACTCTACCAATTGCTTCTCATACTCGAAAGCGCCGGTACGCTTTTGGCATTCGTATCCGGATTCCTTGTGCTCCTGCGCACGAAAGCCGGGATTGCGCTCGGGCCGGTTTCGGCGATACTGGCAATACTTATGTTCGGATACGGTTTCGTGGCGTACGGAACTTTGTATGCGATAATAATTGCAGGGATTGCCATAGTGGCGTTGATAACGCAGGTTTATTCAATAATAGGATCGGGAAGCCAGGAAGCTGTCGAAGAAAAAAGCAAGAACGAAGAACAGGCTACCGAAGTGCAGTTCGCCAACGTTGGAAGGTTTTAGACGTTTTGTTGGCGAACCTTGCAACTTTTTAGGGCTAGCGTATTAGGCTTATTCCGCAGTGTCAAGGCTTCTGTTCTGGTACCTTCCCCTCTTTTCGATTTCGGAGAGTTTTTGAAATACCTCTTTTGAACGTTTGAAGCCCCTCGAATACGAAATCTCGAATTTCGCATATTCAGGTCTAGTTACCGATCGCTTGAAAAGCAGCAGGTCGAACGACAGGTCTTCCGCGGAGTTTGAATTGTACGAAAGCCCAAAGTCTATAACGTAGAGCGAAGAATCCGAATTTGAGAATATCAGGTTCGCTTTGGTAAAATCCCCATGGACTATGTTTGCAGCGTGCAGCTTTGAGAGGATATCACCGGCTTCAGAAGCACCGTTTAAGCCAAGGCCCTTTTTTTCAGAAGCGTTTATGCCGTTTATCTTTTCCATTATTATGCCGTATTTGGAAACGAATAGGAGCCTGGGAGCCTTGGTTATTGAAGAGGCCCTGGCCAAAATCCTCGCTTCGGACCTAGTCCTTGCTGACCTAAGCGGTTCTTCTATCTCCTTTATCAAGTAAGGTTTTGGCCTCCTGTATTTGAGTATTGATTTTATGCCGAAAAAATCGACTCCGTATATGTCGGCTTCTGCGCCTTCGGATATCTTTTTCAATGCCATGACAAATCCACTTCGTCTACCCTGTAACGCTGCATTATTGTAAGCTCCGATTCCTTAACCCTTTTGCCCCCTTTGTGCATAAGCTCCCCGACATAAGCTATCATTGCGCCGTTGTCTGCATTGTATTCGTTCGGCGCAACAAAGAATTTCGAGCCGTGGGAGAGCGACATGGCGCGGAGTATTTCCTGCAGGCGTTTGCTTTGGGCGACGCCTCCACAGAGTATTATGCCATTATTGCGCGTAAGCAGCATCGCCCTCTCCGCGGCTTCGGCAATCATGCTGAATGCAGTTTCCTGTATCGAATATGAGACATCTTTGACGGGGTTGCTTTCAAGCATCTTTATCGCATTCGTGAGAAGACCTGTGAACGTGAAGTCCATACCTTTTACGGTGTATGGCATGCCGACGTAAGAACCGTTTTCGGCCACTTTGGCAACAGTTGAGCCCCATGCAGGGTTGAGCTTTGCGGCCCTTGCGTAGTTGTCGAGCATGTTGCCGACTCCGATATCGAGGGTTTCGCCGTAGACATTATAATGGCGGAAGGGCTTGTCTACCGCGCCCAATATTTGGGAATTGCCGCCGCTGACGTAGACTGCAAGCGGATCTTTAATGCCAGAGAGATGTTCGGTTATCTTTATGTGCCCTACCGCGTGGTTTACCGGATAGACAGGCACGTTAAGCCTTTCTGCAAGCGTGAGCGCTGCTAGCTGACCTATCCTGAGGCATGGCCCAAGGCCTGGGCCCTTGGTATAGCTTATGGCGCTTATTTCTGAAAAGCCAATGCCTGCGGAGGCCATTGCCTCTTCAATGACGCCTTTGGCATTAGACGCATGGAATTCCGCAACCCTAGAAGGTATCATTCCAGAAGCGGTTATATTGTACATGCGCTTGGAATTGGCGAGTATCTTACCGTTTTCCGATATGCCTACGCCGAAAGTGTGGGCGCTGCTTTCAATACCGAGTACCGCCATCTTTTACCATCAATGAACGTTTTGGGTTTCGGGTATTTATTCTTAGCGTGCCAACCCCGCGCTCGCGCTAAAACACATGGCAAAAACAAAACGGAAAGGGAAGGATCATGAGGCGACGTCTATGCTCGTGTCCTTGTAGCCCATGTTCACCAGAATCTTCTTGACCTTGGATTTGTGGTCGCCCTGCAGTTCTATCATCGAATCCTTCGATGTGCCGCCGCAGGCCAGGGTCCTCTTCAGCCCTTTCAGGGCGTTTTCCAGATCCCCAGAATTGAGCCCTTCGACTATAGTGACAACCTTGTTGAACTTCGCCTTTTTTGTATATACCTTTATCCTGCTTTCAACTTCCTTATCGAGAACATCGCAAACGCACAGCTCTTTTGGCAATCCGCACTTCGGGCATATGTCACTCATTTCTTTGCTGCACCTCTCTCGTTTAGCACCGTTTGTATCCTAGCTATGGTCTTCTTTATCTCCCTTATCTTGACCACCTTGCTGGAAACTCCAGTAGCTGCGACCTTCCTCTTCTCTATCGCAAGCTCAAGGTTGAGCTCGCCAATCTTAGCCTTAAGGGCGTTTTCCTGCAGCGCCCTTATATCTTTTATCTTTATTCCAAACACCTCTAAAGCACTAATACATTATTTTTCTTGTTTAATATATTAAAATCTTTTGATATGCTACCCTTTTTGCACCCTTGCATTGTCCAACGACTTTGAGCAGTCGCACGAGCGCTCGTTAGGTATCTCCTTGACCATGTCTGCTATCATGGTCTTTACCTTTTCGATGCTGCTCGAGAACCTTTTTCCGACATCTTCAAAGGACACTGGAGGTATTTTCTGGTCTGCTTCTATTCCTGCGTCGTAGTCTGTAACAACTGCTATGGACGAATAGCACATTCCGAGCTCCTTCGCGAGCACAACCTCTGGGTACTGCGTCATGTTTATTATGTCCGCGCCTATGCTGTTGAAAAACTTGGATTCGGCCATCGTGGAGAACCTCGGGCCGTTTATTACCATTATCGTTGCGTTTTCATGGTATTTTATGTTGTCGTAATCACCCACCCTTACCGCTGCCTTGTGCATTTCGGGGCAATATGGGAATGCAGTGCTCACATGGGTTACAGGCTCTCCGTCGAAATAGGTGTCTTTCCTGCCGCTCGTCATGTTTATGAACTGCGTCGGAATGGCGAAATCTCCCGGGACGAAATCCATCCTGAGGGAACCTACCGCAGTTATCGAAATCACGCGCTGGACCCCCAACGAGGCGAAAGCTGAAAGATTTGCCCTGTAGTTTATCATGTGCGGTGGTATCGTATGGTTCCTGCCGTGCCTAGGCACGAATGCGACGCTCCTTCCGTTTATTGTCCCTATGGAAACCTTGTCGCTTGGCTTCCCGTACTCCGTATCAATATCTAGTTCTTCTGGGTTTTCAAAAAGGGAGTATAGGCCTGAGCCACCTATTACTCCGAATTCCGCTTGTTTGCCGGTCATCGATTGCACCTTTAGTACCAGCCCCTGGCCTTCATTGCTGCCGCAACCCTTGAAACTGCTATTATGTACGCTGCAGTCCTTG
>JAMCYO010000037.1 GCA_023473395.1 Candidatus Martarchaeota archaeon
CTAATAATACAAACAGCACAATTGTGCATGTCGGGGCAAGGGCAAGGATCAACCCCAAGGTATACTCAAGGCTTCGCCTAAGCACACCAAACGTGACAATCACAAATGCAAGCCTGTCAGAAGTTGGAAACTCCACCAAGCTTAGCGTTACCGTGAAGAACAACGGGAACTCAAGCGTTTACCTCAACCACATATTGGTTTACGGTATAATGGAAATGAACATGAATGGCAACCTAACTCACATTACGCCGCAGCAGGTTCCAAGCTACGATCAAGGCGAAGGTTCTGAACAGATTAGCTCGATTATAAACCAATACAGCGACAGTGGCGAAAACCTTAGCTCTATGTTCAACACTCTCGCGAGCAAATATGGCGTGAAAGTCAGCAGCGGATTTTCTGCAGGGCTTTCTGCGGCTTTGAATTCGCACAACCTTTCAGAAGTGCTTCAGCGCATAAGCTCAACCGGGCTTAACGTGTCATCGTTCATACCAAACAATACTACTGCATTCAACAAAGAGTTTGGGCTGAACGTGAGCTCTTCGGAGTTCAATTCGATAAGGTCCAACCTGCACAATGGTGTAAACCTATCGATAATGGATTCGGAGGACAATTTCAACTTCTCCAACCCAAGGCTCAAGGCTATAATGCGCGACGCCAATGAATTCGACGGGACGTACCATAACATGCTGGCATTCATAATCGGAACAAACGGCACGCTATCCCTTCCTTTCGATGCAGAGCGCGCAGAAGGCCCGTTGGGATATTCGCTTGCCCCAGGAGCCAGCGAAACATTCACATATAACAACGCAATAACCCTGGGGAACGGGAAAATAGCCATAATGCCAGTTGCAAACGAGAGCTATTCGATAAGGGTAATCGGGGAGGCTGGTGCATTTGCCGAGGCGAACGTCAGCGCTAGCTGACGTTTCCTACTTCTTTTTATTTCTTTTTTACTGTTTTATTTTACCGTTTTAACTTCAGTACCTGCATTCAATCACGAATTATTAATAAACTGATTGAGACTAACTAATGATGATTATTTGGTCTTCATAACTATTGAGGGTATAGACGGCTCTGGAAAGACAACGCAGGCAAAATTCTTATATAAGAAATTAAGCAGCCTGGGTTATCCAGCAATATTGGAAAAGGAGCCCACCGATGGCGCAATTGGCAAATTCATAAAAGGGGTATTGTCAGGAAAAGAGGCTATGGGCGCCATTTCGCTGCAATTGCTTTTTGCTGCTGACCGCAGCGAACATTTGAGGGCAATCGAAAATTTGCTAAAAAGCAGTGTGGTGATAAGTGACAGGTATTACTATTCAACGATAGCGTATGGCGAAGCCATAGGGATCAAAAGGGAATATCTGGAGAATGTAAATTCAATATTCCCAAAACCTGACAAAACCTTCATTTTGGAAATAAGCCCGGAGACCGCCTTGGCAAGGCTGAAGAATCGTTCCAACGATTCCGAAATATTCGAAAATCTGGAAACCCTGCTCAAGGTCAAATCTGCATACGACAAGTTTTCGGGCCAAGAAATAGAGCGCGTAAATGCCGAGGCAGGCATGGCAGAAATAAGCAATGTCCTAATATCAAAAACATTGGGGTTCTTGGATTCTGCCGGAGTAAAAGCCCAGGTTAATGGTGGTGCGCATGCCGATTAAGTACTATACGGGATTCGGGGATAAAAAAATGACCTCCATAGGAAGTTCAAGGCTTGGCAAATCAGAATCCATATTCTACGCAATAGGCGACGTTGACGAGCTAAACGCAAAGATAGGCACACTTGTTGCCATGCTCAGACTGTCTAGCCTAAAATATTCTTTCAAGAGCAAAGATGCAAGCATTGGCTTAATCGAAGTATTGCTTGGGATACAAAGCGATTTGTTCTCGGTTGGTGCGGAACTCGCATCAGCGGAGAATGCTGCGTTCAAGCCCAAGCGCCCCATAACCGATTCGGATATCAAAAAGTTATCCGAATATGCGGATTCGCTGGGAAACGAGTTTCCGGAACTCAAAAGCTTTGTCCTGCCAGGAGGTTGTGTTGAAAGTGCTTGCGCGGACGAGGCGAGGGCAATGGCGCGCAGGGCTGAAAGGTCTATAATCAACGCTTCAAACAATGTTGAAATCGCAAACAAAAGCATATTCGCCTATATGAACAGGCTATCTTCGCTACTTTTTGTAATGGCACGCTTTATAAACAATAAGAATGGAATAGAGGAGAAGCCACCTAAGTACTAAACTATCTGCTTTAGACGTTGAAGTATTCCCTGAACTTCTGTGTCGTGGTTATCTTCTTCGTGCGCCCGTAAGCCTCGGTCTTTACGAAATCTTTCTCTTTAAGCTCTTTCATCTGCTCATAAACAGAACTGCCGAACGCCTTTACGACGTCGCTCTGCATTATTGGCTCCTTTTTGCTTATGTACGCCAGTATCCTTAGGGCAGCCTTCGATATTTCAGGTGCCCCGGCCAGGCTGTTAACCCTTGAACCGTAAGGCTCCTTTAACGATATCATGTACTTGCCGCCTATCGATACCACAGTAAGCGCAGTATCGTCGCTGGAATACCTTTCCCCTAGCTTTTTGATTGCTTCTTCTATGTAGCCCTTAGAGGCTATGCCAGTGGCCTCGGCGATTTCATCAAGGCCCATCGCCCTGCCTGAAACGAAAAGGACCGCTTCTATGAGCTTTACGCTATCTTTTTGAACCTCAACCATAAGGATCACTCCGCCTTATTCCTGGCATTGCCGTTTTCCACGATCTTTATCATTATCTCCCCAAAAAATTCATCTTGCGACATTGCAACAGTGCCCTTATTATGCAGGTATAGGAGCGGAACAAAAAAATCCATTAGCAGCCCGTAGCCGTCGGGGAAATACCTGGAAACAGACCTGAATGAAGCTATTCCGTAAGGGTCGGAATTCTCTTTTACCAATTTATACACCTGTTCTATCTTGCTGTCTATGTCCTCTATCTCTATGTTGAGCTTTATTGGTTCCTCTGCTATTGAGTCCCTTTCCACCTTTTTAGACTCGATCTTTATGGCTTCCTCCAACGCATCCATCAGCTGTTGCAGTGTTATTTTAGAGGGCGGTTGCTTTCGTAACCTGGGCACAAGCATTTCCACTTCTGGGCGTTCCGGCCTGGGTGCGCCCTCATCGTAAAATTCTTCCGAAGGTTCCTCGAAAAATCTCATGGTGTCGCTTTTTATGCGGAGCAGCACGGAAGCCGCAAAAATCACGTTGGCAGGCATGAACATATCCAACATTTTCATCTTGCTTACCGTTTCGATATAAGAGTCGACAATTTTGGTTATGTCTATGTTCCAAGGGTCAAGCTTGTTCGTTTCGACAAGCATCATTATGAGCTCTTTCCAAGTGGCATTGCCGACTAGCTCTACAATGTCGAATTCGCCCTCAGTCGCATATGTCTCGATAGACTCTGACTTCTTTATAACTTCCATCGGGTCGATCGCCTTTTCTGGTCAGGTAATATTGTAATCCATACTATAAAAACATTTGGATGCCTTGCTCACCGAGTATATAAATGTTTGAGATTAAAATAAAGTGTAAATGCCATCCGCTAGGTGCAAAAATGCCGGGAATTGCAGAGATAAGGGCAAAAATGTTAACGACGCTACTATTATACCTCGCCATAGCATTCATAATAATATTCGCCCTGATGCTGTACTTCCCCGTTCCATATTATTATTCCGTGGTAGTTGCCGTACTGGTATTCATTTTTGTATGGCTGTTTTCCCCATCAATAATAATAGCAGCAACCAAATTGAGGTACATAAGCACCGACGAATACCCGCAACTGCAGGAAACAATAGAGGAGCTAGCAAGGGCCGCGAAGGTGCGTAAACCTTTGGTTGCCATAGTTCCGGCAATGGAACCTAACTTGTTCGTATTCGGCAGATCAGGCGGCTCAGCAACCCTTGTCATACATGAAGGGACTCTGACGGCACTCGGAACAGACGAGCTTAAAGCCGCGGTTACCCACGAGATGGCCCATATAAAATCAGGGGATTTTGCAGTGCTTACGATGGTCTCCTTTATACCTATGCTATTTTACATGGCGGCCCGGAAAAGCCTGTGGGTAAGTTTTTTCGACGACAAAAAAGCAAATTCACCGATTTCAGTTCTGCTTGGGATTTTGGCTTTCGTGATATACTTCATATCAGTGATTCTTTTGTTGCCGCTTTCCTACTCAAGGGAAGAATACGCAGATGCGTTCTTCGTAGATAAATCAAAAAAGCCTGAAGATCTGGCCGTGGCACTTTACAAGATATCCTACGCCAACTTCAAGATGCAAAACGGTTCAAGGAGCGGAACATCGGCTAGGCACTTTTACATTATAGACTTTTTCAACGTCGACAGGGACATGCGCAGCCTAAAGAACCACTATGCGGAATTGAAGCGTGCGGTTCCTTACATGGACATTGCAACAGTATTGAAAGTGCAGGCGCATTCGAGGAACGGGCTTCTAGGCATGCTGAACTCGATGTTCTTCACCCATCCGCCAACGTATAAACGCATTATGGGCATATTGGCAGAAGAGGACAAGCGGAAATCATGACGTGCCCGCTTCCATATCCAAGACTATCTCTATCTCGGATTTGGAATAAGGCCTTACTGTCCTAGATGCAACAAGCCTCGAGGACCTGCCTTCCGCTGAAAATTTCTTCCTTATGCGCTTTACCGTCTCTGCCTCGTGCCCTGCCGCGCAAAAGGTGTATATGTGGAACATTGCCTTCTTTTTGGCTATCGTGCACGCCGCCGGTATGAAATCCAGGCTTGTCTTAGGCATAGGCATTACTACCCTGTCGGCAAACCCGCGGAATTTACCTGCCACATCCATAAAATCTCCGTTTACTGCTTTTAAGTTTTCTACGCGGTTGAGCCTTGCGTTGGCGAGCATGTACCTGTACGCGTGAGAATTCAATTCAATCGCCACGACATCGGATTTTGGGTGGCTCTTAGC
The DNA here is from genome assembly GCA_023473395.1 of Candidatus Martarchaeota archaeon. GTDB lineage: Archaea > Micrarchaeota > Micrarchaeia > Micrarchaeales > Micrarchaeaceae > Micrarchaeum_A. The sequence goes on from JAMCYO010000037.1 coordinate 4,986, forward strand.
TATCTCTATTGCGAATGGGCCTACACCCGCGAACGGCACGGCAACCTTCTCACCGTCAACTACCAATTTGCTTATCCTTGACCTTTCATAAGAGAGCCTTGGCGAAAAGAAAACCCTTCGGACGTCGAAGCGGAACTCGCATCCGTTTTCTTTGTAATCTGCAATATATGTGCGCTTTCCCGCAACGTACCTTACGCTTCTAGTCCTGTAGACTCCCTTTACTGGCCCGCTCTTTGCAAGTACCGTTGTAATGGTGCTGCTGTTTCCTATTATTGCATTGCCTATGTCCCTCTCTTTGCTCTTCAAAGCATCCGATATTTCTATCATTGCTATGTTGCCGAATGGATCGTATCCCCTGGCCAGCTCTTTCCTTTCCTTAGGATCGAGAATCCTTGCTATTGCCTCGTTAAAGTCCGTCCTTCCCCTTGGCGTCCTCCTTGCGCTTCCGCGTTCGACAAGGCGCGCCCCTATAGATTCAGAGAAATGTGCAAGGTTTTTATTAGTTTCTGGAGAAATAATAACAGGAAAATATACATAGCGTGCGCTATGGAGGACTTCGAGCCCTTTAGCGAGCATACCGTTGTTTGTAAGGAATGCCTTTGCCTTTTGGGCATGGCTTTTTCTAACCTCAATGTATCGCAATGCGCACACCTTCCAATCAAGGGAAATAGTTATAAATTGCAGTATATAAATTTAATGGCAAGTGAAGTTCATGTATTTTGTAGTAAAAGTAACTTCGGGGCAGGAAAGGATAGTGGCAAACATGCTTCAGAACAAGGCATCCAAGGACAGCCCTAACGTATATTCAATAATGGTAGTAGAGGGCATGCGCGGCTATATAATAATAGAAGCCGCCGATGAGCTGGCGTGCAGGGAATTCGTTAGCAAGGAGCACAACGTGCGCGGCGTGCTGTCAAAACCGCTTTCCCAGGAAGAGATAGACAAGCTCGTAAGCATGCCGAGCAAGGCGCAGGACATACAGAGAGACGATATAGTCGAGTTCAATGCAGGACCGTTCAAGGGCTACAAGGCCAAAGTGCTGAAAATCGACGAATCGAAGAACGACATGACTGTAGAGCTTATGGATGTTGTGGTGCCGATACCTATAACAACCAAAATAAATACTGCTAAAGTGATACAAAAAGCAAAGAACGTAGAGGAATGAGCGAATGAGCGATGTCATAATAAACGGACTGATTGAAGGAGGCAAGGCTACTGGGGGACCACCTTTTGGCCCGGCACTGGGGCCTTTGGGCGTCAACATAAATGCCATAGTGGCTGAAATAAACAAGAAGACGGCAGACTTTTCAGGGATAAAGGTCCCGGTGAAAGTGATAGTCGATCCAGCCACAAAATCATACAAGGTTGAAGTTGGAATGCCCCCAACAAGCGCACTAATACTCAAGGAGATAGGCGTCGCCGCAGGAGCCAAGGCAAAGGACGAAGTGGTTGGCAATATATCGCTTGAGCAGGTAAAGAAGATAGCCAAGTCCAAGGAGGCAAAGCTTTACGGCAAGAGCATGGCCGAAAGGGTAAACCAGGTGCTTGGAACATGCAAGAGCATGGGCGTGAACTGCGAAAACGAGAATCCAAGGGCCATAATAGCGCGCATAAAATCTGGGGAACTGAAGCTTTAAGCGCGCCGATGCCTGAAGGCAGGCAGCTACTGGAAATGTACCGGCTGCTGCGCGCCAGGTTCGGATTCTTGGACTGGTGGCCAGGGGATACGGCAGACGAGGTCTTCATAGGCGCGATACTTACGCAGCAGACGACATGGAAGAACGTCGAAAAGGCCATAGCAAACCTGAAAGGCGCAGGCCTTCTTGGCGTCGCATCGCTTTCAAGGGCGAAAACCGAAACCATAGCGGAGCTCATACGCCCCAGCGGCTACTACAGGCAGAAGGCCCTTCGCTTAAGGGAAGCGTGTTCATGGGTAATTGAAAATTACGGTTCCTTGGAATCGCTGTTCGCGCTGGATTTAAAACCCTTGCGCGAAGTGCTGCTGGGCATAAATGGCATAGGCCCTGAGACTGCCGATTCTATAATACTGTATGCTGCCGAGAAGCCTTCCTTTGTCATAGACGCCTATACAAAAAGGATAACAAACAGGGTTTACGGCGTTCCCATGGGAATTAGTTACGATGGGCTAAAACAGCTGTTCGAATCCAACCTTCCGAGAAAAACGGAACTTTTCAACGATTACCACGCCCAAATGGTGGAACTGGCAAAAATGCACTGCAAGAGCAAGCCAGCATGTGGAGGGTGCCCGTTGTCCAAAATATGCCTTTATGCTGCCAAGGCCAAAATACAATAAAGGCGCTTCAGGACTATCGCCAACCTATATAAACCTGTGTTTGAATTACTCGAATTGCCCAGAAAGGTATAAATATATCCAAATGCACTTTAGACTTAGGTAGAGGCTATGGCCACGATTTCAAAAATAGTTAGGAAAACAAAAGATAAGGCTAACGAAGATGCAAATAAGCTTTCAAAAGTGGTAGGGGATTCGTTTGGGAGTTTTACATCGGACCAGATAAAAACCATGGTATTTGCGGGAGACATGGAAAACGAGTTTCAGGCTTTGTTCAAGGAAGCGATAGCCGCAAGGGACATAAAGAATGACCTGAGCAGGCTAAGGGAGTTCTCAAAGCAGGTTGAGGTGTATTCCGATTCGAAGAACCACACCGCAGACGAGGTAAAGGAAGCAAGCATAGCGATAAACACGTTTAACGAGGAAGCAGTAAAGTTCATAAAGGAAAATGCCAGGGAAGAAGAGTACAAGAAGTTTGTATACAAGGCAAGGGAATGGGGGCGCAATCCATCATTGCTTTACAATACATACATGGAATACATGAAGATAAAGTATGACGACGGAACTGGCAAGCTTGGCAAGGTATTTGAAAAGATGGAGTATTCCGATGCAAACAAATCGGCATACAAGCTCGAGGATTCGGACCCATCAAAGGACCTGATAAGGAAAATGGAATCCGAATGCATGGTAATACTGAGCGCAAGGATAGCCAACGATATAAGCGAAATGAAGAACATGGAAAACAGGAATTCGACGGTAAGCAACCTGTCAAAATACGCAAAGGAATATGCGGATTCGCTGAAGCTAACGGATCCTTCAAACATAGGCAAGCCTTTGGTTATAGACAAAAATGCGGCCAACTCGCCCAAGAAGTTCTGGGAAGAGATGGCTTCCATAAAGCTGAGCCTGCCGCTCGCGGAGCAGATAAGGAAAGAGCTTGAGAATAAAAAGGACTACATGAACGCCACGGATTTGGAAAAAAGGCGCATGCTTCTGGAAAACGTCGATAAAAAGCTGGCCACGGACCCGGAGTACTTGAGGGCAAGGGCCTACTACGACTTCATGAACGACCCGGCAATGAATGCCCTAATAAAGGACAACATAGATGCGTACACCGGGCGCCTTCAGAACATAGTAAACACATACCACAAAAAGGGCGTGAAGAAAGAGATAGTAAAAATAAGGAAGGAGCTAAAGCGTAGCATAAACGGCAGCGCCGCAGCAGAGGCAATAATGAACATATACACGCTAGGCATAAAACTGGGCGACATGGTAAACAAGCGCAAGGGCGCTGAGAAGGAAGAAGAATACAACATGATATTCTCAACGAACAGGGATATGTTTACCAAGACGGACGCAAATGGCTACACGGAATTCCAGAAAATAGCCGCAAAGATAATCGCATACGACGAGCTAATGTCCGCATTCAAGGAAATCGTGAACCAGCCAAAGGGAATCGCAATAGAGAAGAAAAAAGCCGACAGGATGGAAATAATAAAGGAACTGAGCGCCAATGCCAACAACGGCACTATATTTACATCCTACCTTGCATTGAAGGGCCTTAGGGAAGCCAAACAGCAGGAAGACCAGCAGTCCCAGGGTACATTTGACTTCAACACAATGGGGTATAGTTCGGGAGCCGATTTGGTTGCAGCCCTGAAGAAGCTTGACAGCTCAAAACTTAGCGACGCCGAAAAGACCGATTTTGAAAATTCACTGAAGAACCTTGAGGCAGGCAAATATTCGGCTGCAGATTCTATAAACGCCATAAAATATGGCAACAAGGCGCTATTGCTTCAGAACGACAACCTGCTTATGGGCGGCAAGGGCAGGGCAACGGCAAGGAAGCAGATACTTGGGGCATTGGATTCGGTAGACCCTACCGCGGCAAACGCACAGGAAAAGCTTCTGGCGGCACGCGCGGACTTTCTCATATCCGTTCTGCTCAAAGGCTCTAACAGCTCGCTTACCAAGGAGGTAAATTCCAAGCTCGGAAAGAAGGCAGTAAAGGGCCTGCTAGACGCATACGGAAAGAACTTCGACGGTTACAAGCCAGATGACTGGAACAACACCAACGGGCTGCTCAAGCAGGCCTGCGAAGTGGCAGCCTCAAAGGGCGTCAAAGTATATTTCGTGTAATCGGCACTGGCCAGGCGCAAGGTGCAGGGAGTTGGGGATCCCTGCCGCCAGCATGCAAAACAAGCTACTTCCTTATAAGCGATTTTATCTTTTCGGTTAGGCGCTCTATGTCCTTGAGCTCCTTTTCCTCCTTTTCGGTAAGGCTTATGTCCCCCTTCCTTATGCCTGCTTCTATTGCCTCCAAGAATTCAAGCCATTCATCTGCGTCCTCCTTGGTAAGCTCTATGAAGTTCTTATCCTCCACGAATACGTTGAGCAGGTTTATTATCCGTGTATTTTCTAAAGGGTCCACTCCCTCGTCTATCTTCTCCCTTGCGAAGTTCCTGAGTTCCCTAATCTCGGTAAGGCTCACGCTTTCGTTATCCTCAGAAAGGTCTCTTACATCCTTTACGAAAGACTTTATCGCATCGCTCAGCTTGGAGAGCACCTCGCCCAAGCTCATAAGTTTTATTCCTTCCATAAAATCCATTCAAATTCTCTGAAAAGGCTTAAAACACTTCCAACCAATGGCTTGCAATCCAAAAACAACTGAGAGGACAGGCAAATCAAAAGCCTTAAATTACTGAACTGGCATACAATACTGCCAGTTGCGCCAACGCAAAAAGGCCTAAAATTTTCCCAAGCATTACCAGTGGTTGATTGTCAAGCAATGATCATGGCCTGATAAAAAGGCTCGTATTCAAGTTAGTGAAGAAGCACATAGCGGGAAGTACAGCCGCTTCTGTCATACGTACTGTGAAGCAGCTTAACGACAAGAACGTCTCCACTACAATAACGTTCCTTAACGAAAATGCTGCCACGCCGCTGAAGGTAAGGTACAACATAAACAGCTATTCCGAGATAATAAGGCAGTTCTCCAGACTAAATCTGAATGCAGACATATCCCTTCGTTTGTCGCAATTGGGATACCTATACGGCAAGGAACAGGCGATAAAGGCGCTCGATGAGGTGGTTTCGGTCGCTTCAAAGTACAACAAAAGGATATGGATCGAAAGCGAAAGCGCCATAGTGCAGAGCAGCCTATTCGACATAAAGGACCGCTATGACGGCAACGGCCTTATAGGCGTTGAGGTTCCGATGGACTACGTTTACAAGTATACGAACGGGAGCATACCCGATTCGATGCTCACTTACAAGAACATAAAACTCATGGCTTCGAATGGCCAGCCCCAGACTAAGGGCAAGGATCAAAGCAAACCGAAAAAAATTGACCAAAACGGCATATACTACAAGTGCATATCTAAGCTCTCCGAGAGCGGGATAGACACCACGGTTTTCAGCCATGACGAGAAGATGCTGGCAAACCTGATAGCAGAATCCAAAAACTACAAAAAACATTTAAGGTTTGAGGTGCCATTAGGCTATAACCGTAAGCGTTTCGGCATGATGCTGAAGTCCAATCAGAAAATGAGCGTTTATGTCGCATATGGCAAGGATTGGGTGCCGTACGCGATAAACAAGCTTACGGAGGGCCGCATAAAGGACATTGCCAAGGCGGTGCTTGAAGGGGAGGGTGATTAGGCATGGCTGCAGGTTCAAACAACAGCAAAGATGCAATGGTATGCCTAGTCACCGGAGCGACGTCGGCCATAGGGCGCAAGCTGGTCCAAAAGCTTATTGATGAGGGCTGCGATGTCAGGGCAGTGCTCCGAACGCACCCATCACGGACCGACGAATGGATGGCATTGCCGCCAAGGGTAAAAGTATACGTGGCTGACCTTACGCTTAAAAACGAAAGCGATTCGAAAGTTCTTGAAGAGGCCTGCAAGGGCGTCGACATAATATTCCATATTGCAAGCGCGGTCTACAACTACAAGAACACCTACGATGAGCTAATAAACATAAACGTAATAGGCACGGAGAACCTGCTGAATGCCTACGAAAGTTCCAACAAGGATTCCAAGAAACCGATGCACCTGATTTATGCAAGCACCGTTTCGGTATACGGGTATAAAAGGCCAAAGGAGAAGCTAACCGAATCCTCCGAGCTAAAGCCTGCGAGCCCGTATTCGGAAAGCAAGATGATGGCAGAGCAGGTAATAAAGTCGTTTGCAGACTCTAACCCAATGATAAACTACACCGTATTGAGGTTTGGGACTTTCTACGGCCCTGGGTACAAGGAGTCATATTTCAAAATGTTCAGCCTAATCGAGAAAGGCAGGGCAATATATATAAGCGGAGGCGAAAACAGCGTCTCCATGGTGGAAGAGGACGATGTGATACAGTCCCTAATGCTGGCCGCAATGCACCCACATCCCAAAAACAGCATATACAATATAACTGACGGGGAGCCGCACACAATAAAAAGCCTTTTCGAGCTTGTGGCCAAAGAACTGGGCGTGTCCGCACCTAAAAGGAGCATACCGCACGTTGTAGCAAAGCTTACCAGCAAGATTGCCAACATAAATTATGACGAGCTTGAATTCGTGGCCAGCGACAGGCTTATAGACATATCGAAGGCGCGCAAAGAATTAGGTTTTAATCCTACTCATAAAATAGAAAAAGACGGCCTGCTTCTTATTGAGGAATACAAGAAATCGCAACATTCAAAATGATGTGTATCTAGAAAAGGTATGTAAATGGATATAAAAAAAGGCAAAGTGGAAAAGTATATAGACGAGACGCTAAGGGCAAAAGGTGCCATGCTATTCAGCCTCATAGACCCCATAGATTACAAAAGCTGGGATGACGTTGTCAGGACCGCGAAAGCGGTTGACAAGGGAGGTTCAGACATACTGCTAATAGGGGGGAGTTCAGGCGTTCAAGGTTCAATGCTCGACGAGGTAACCAAGGCGATAAAGGAATCGATAGACATACCCATAATACTGTTTCCTGGAAACGTGGCAACGATAACAAAGTACGCCGACGCGATATATTTCCAATCGCTTTTGAATTCTAGGAACCCATACTGGCATGCCCAGGTCCAGATGCTCGGTGCCCCGCTCATCAAGATGGCTGGGATAGAACCGCTTCCCGTAGGTTACATACTAATAGCCCCGGGCGGCACTGCAGGCTGGGTGGGCGATGCAAACCTTGTGCCCCAGGAGAAGCCCAAGATAGCGGCTGCCCTAGCACTTACAGGGCAATACCTCGGCAACAGGCTCATAGTTACAGATACAGGTTCCAATCCAAGGCTGCAAGGCAGCGGCCCCATACCGCCCGCAATGATCAAGGCAGTAAAATCGGCAATAGACGTTCCGTACATAGTCGGTGGCGGCATAATATCGGAGAAGGAGCTAAGGACCGCATACAGGAGCGGCGCAGACGTAGTACAAATAGGCACGGCCTTCGAACAGAGCAGTTCCGAGTCACTCGTGACAAAGAAAGCAAGGCTCTTTTCACGCATAACCAAAGAGGAGGGCCTCAAAAAGCTCAAAAAATGAATGATACAATGCGCGAACCCTCGACTCTAGACCTCGCAACCGTGATAAACGAACTGGAGCCCCTGATAGGTTTCTACGTCGAGAAATTCTACGAGCTGCCCGGGCAGCGTTTTAGGCTCAAACTTAACAAGTCAGGCACGGGCCAGGGCAACCTTCTCATAACCCCTGGAAGGATGTTCGGTGTCGCAAGCCAGGTCGAAATCTCTGATACTCCGACAAGCTTTTCCCAGGCCGTAAGGAAAAGGATCTCCAATTCCAAAATAACTGCGATAAGCCTGTTCAACGATGACAGGATAATAAGCATAGCCATTGACAAGGGCGATACGAGGCAATACCTGATTGTGGAGATGTTCGGCAAGGGTAACCTCATAATAGCAGATTCTGGCATGAAGATAGCCCTTGCATACAAGAGGCACGAGTTCCAAGACAGGAAGGTATTCCCGGGCGAGCAATACGTTGCCCCAAAAAACAAGCCGGTAACAATTTCAGCATTGGGCAATATCGATCGGATAAATGGGCTTATCTCGGAAGCCTGCAAAAAACCTGGGAAGAGCGTGATGCAGGCACTTTCGTCTGTAATAAACCTCGGTTCATTATACATCGAGGATTCCGCAATAAGGTGCGGGGTTGACCCTGCTTCCCAGGCAAACGAACTGCATGAAAACCATATCGACGAGATAACTAAACAGCTGTCCAAATTTTCCACCTATATAAAAAGCCCGGAACCAACAGTTTACATCGATGGGGAAACCGCAATTGATTATTCCGTGGCCCCGATAAAGAAGTACGAAAGCATGCAACAGAGGCGCTTTGGCCATGCATACGAAGCAATGGAATATTACTACATGTCAGTGCGGGAAACACCAGAGCAAAATGAGAGTACGAAGGCAAAGGAACTGGAAGCGAGCATCAAAAAGCAGCATGAGATAATAAGCAAAACCGCTGGCGAGATAGAGCAATTAAAGCGTTCTGGGGATTTGATATATGCAAACATGCAGCTTATCAACGACATAATATCAAGGGCAAGGTCGCTGAAGCGTTTCGACAAGGCCCAAATAGAAGGGGAATTCGGCGTTAAGGTGGCAAACGTAGATCTAAAGGAAAAAAAGATAACATTAGAACTTTAACTGTTAAATAAATTATTGAAATCGCGTGTTTTGATGTTCACTGCAACATTTTTGGGCACTTCAGGCTCTGCGCCTACGAAACAGCGCGGCTTGTCATCGGTCGCTTTGGAGCATAATGGGGAAACCATGCTGTTCGACTGCGGCGAGGGTACCCAAAGGCAGATGCAACTGTTTGGGGTAAACATATCAAAGGTAAACCATATATTCATAACCCACATGCACGCCGACCATGTCCTTGGGATAGCCGGTCTCATAAGGACGATGTCCCTTTACCATAGAACAAGCCCGCTTACGATATACTTTCCAGAGGGCTACATGCCTAGCCTTGAAAGCCTTATAAAATTCGACAACGCGCTAATGGCATTTGACATAATACTAAAGGGCGTAAAATCCGGAACGGTACTTGAAGGCAACGGGTTTGCGGTAAAGGCGTTCAAGCTCAAACATTCGATAAAATGCTACGGCTACGCGTTTGCCGAATCAGACAAGGTCAAGTTTCTAAAGAACAAGTGCAATTCATTGGGGATAAAGGGAAAGATGTTTTCCGAGCTCAGCAAGAAGGGCTACATCACGGTATCCGGAAAGAGGATACGCATTAGCGAAGTTACAACAAGGGAGCCTGGGAAAAAGTTCGTCTACGCTACCGATACGAGGCCGCTTGCCTCGACTGCTATAGCTGCAAAAAACGCCGACGTGTTTGTCCATGAAACAACCTACGACTCCAGCCTGGCGAAACAAGCCAGGGAACGCCAGCATTCAACGAGCGAAGAGGCGGCGCAGATAGCCAAGAAGGCCAACGTCAAGCAGTTTGTGTTATACCATTTCAGCACGAGATACAAGGACACATCAACCCTATTGGAAGAGGCAAGGCGAACATTCAAGAATTCGGTAGCCTCATACGACGGTCTTAAGATAAGCGTTAAGTAACTGGGAAAAACTTAATAATACTTATAAAGAAAATACCTCTGCACTCTTGTGCGGGCCCGTAGTCGATTGGTAAGACGTCTCCCTGACACGGAGAAGACATGGAGTTCGATTCTCCACGGGCCCACTCGTTTTTATCGTTGGAAGAACTAGGGTTCAAACTCTGCTTTTTTTGTATACGGGTTTCACGTCAAGCCTTTTGAGAGTACTTATGCTGTGCTCCAACAGTTCCGTGTGTATCTTCTCGCGGCTCTGCGAAGCGTCGATGTAAATTGCTTCAGGGTAGTTGCGCTTGTAGCTTTCGTCGATGTTTTTTATCGTTTCGAGCCTGTCGAACCGCTCTTCGGGCCCTCCGCGGTTCTGTACGCGGCTTAGCAGTACCTCTGGGGGTGCGGTAAGCACAACCATCAAGTCTGGCTTGGGAAACCTCGAATTTATTGACTTAAGGAATTTGACGTATTCGGGGTTGGGCCCATTGCTTTCGGCGTAGGTTATCGTGGAAGGATAACCGCGATCCGAAACGATTGCCATATTCTTCTTTGCCAGGAACGGTGCCAGCCTTTTCATGTCTTCGCTCCTTACGGCAGTGAAAAGCAGCTGCAACGACTCGACGTCTATCTCCTTAGCCACCGTCAGTGCGCCAAGCAGCCTGTCGAACGTGCTATCCTTCCTAACCATGCTCTTTATTGCTGCATAATCCTCTTTTATTGTTTTAAGCGAGTCTTCATTATACTGTGCGTTGTTTATTAAGTGTTCCAGCAATTGCTCGGTCTCGCTCTTGTCACGAAAATAAGACTTGATTCGTTCGTGATGGTCCTTCTTTATGCCGCTGAGCGTAGACCTTACGAGCGTGCCAAGCGTTCCATTTCCGGGTTCATGGACCTCTAGCACGTCATATCCTGCGACTTTCAAATCCGAGGCTAACCTTGCCACACCTTCCGTCTTACCTGCACCTTCGGCCCCCTCAACCATTATATAAGCCATTATAACCTCCTCTAAACGCCAAGGAGCAGTTAACTTTTTGAAATATTTAAGCCTTTCCAACCATACAGTTTTGTGCTCGAAGTCTGACTTTGAGCTCTAACTTTGAGCTATTAAAAGTTCAAATAAAGGATTAAAAATACAAATTCATTTCTTGCTCTTACTAACAACTTTACAGAGTAGTTCTAGTTGCCAACCTCGCCTTGCTGCTTGCATTGAAAATAAGAAGGATTAACTTTCATAACTCTTCATCATACGTTATAAGCATTTAGTATGTTGCTATGCACCTATACGGAGAAGTTAAGTTCTATTCCAAACGCGTGGAGATTTGGAGCATCAATCTGTTACGCTTTTTACTATGCCTTTTGCGAATATCCTGGGCGACTTTTCCCTAGCCAAGAGGAACCTATCACCTTCGAACAGAGCCAATGCTTTCTCCAATGCGAATGAAATTAGTTTTCCATTTACCTTCTCCACCTTTGCCATCGCATAGGAAAAATTCGATCCAAGCCCATAAAAGTTTCCTTCAACTACGTCCTCCTTTCCTATCTCGGTAAATTCCATTTCTGCAGTTATTCTCTTATGCGCCTTGTGCTCAACGCTTGAAAGCACGCTGCCTTTTTCGATGTTGTCAGGTTCTATGTTCTTAAGCCCCAAGCCGACCCTTGTCCCAACGCCTGCCGATTTTATGTCGACGTCCTGGCTTTGTATCGACCTTACAAGGGCCTTTTTTCCAGATGTATGCCATAGCTCATCATGGACATTGACAGTGCCTTTTGTAACTATTCCAAGTGCAACTGCACCGATGCCTCTTACGTTAAATGACTTGTCCAGATCGATCCTGCATGTGCCGCTTTCTTGTGGGGGTTTTTGGATACCTGTTATAACCTCTATCAGCCTTTCTTTTTCTACAACTGAATGGTTCTTAAGCCTTACCCCTTTTATTATATCAGAATCTGCATTCTCAGGCGTCAATAGGACTTTTGATCCTAATAGTTTTGCTGCTATAAGGAGCTCTCCAAAATACTTGTCAACATTCTCCGAAGAGATTACAATAATGTCCGATACAGTTAGCAATTCCGTAACTGCATAAAATTTATCTTCAACCGAAGTTGGTGCAAGGGCAGTTATTACGTTTCCGTCAACGCTCCTATTATAAAACGTTATGCTGTTTTCTGAGCCTTTTTTTCCTAAGAAAGAAGCTATCTCCTCGCTGTTAGGTACTGCAACCACATAATTTGCCAAAACCCCACCTACCTATTTCTGCTTCGCTTTCTTTTGCTTGCTGCTTTTTTCCTTGAGCTCCTATTCTTTGTGCGAGATTTTCTGGCCTGTTTTCTAGTCGCGCCGCTATGCTTCTGCAATGTTTCATGCTTATTTGGTCTAAAGCTGAAGAATCCGAACCACAATAACAGTATGCCTATAAACTCCGAATAATATAAGAATTCAGGAATGGCAGCAATGTAAAGGGTTCCTGCAATGCTTACTACAATCGTACCAGCGATTATGCTGAGCATTTTCGCGTTTTTGGTATTGCGATAAGAAATAGCCGCAACTATTATCAGTATTGCAGCCGCAGGGAAAGTTCCTAGAGAAGATGCAACCACAACAAAAAGAGGAAGTATGCCGTAAACCACATGGTTTACTATCACGTTTGAAACGTTCGACGTGCTGAAGGCAATTACCAACAATATATCAATCAAGATTATGTATATTATGTAAACGCATTTTATCCCTTTATGTTTTAGCAAGTGCAATGACCCCATTGCAAGCGATTCCACAAGGAATACTACAAGGAAAAGGTAGATATCTATCAAGGCCTCGCTGTAAAAGTTCAAGGAGAAAGCGCTTTCAAAAAGTACTGCAATTGTAAAAACCCAAAGGCCTGTAGCCCAAAACAGGAAGCTGTGCCCACGGTTTTTGTACCACTTGGCCGTCATAAATGCAGCGAGGACTCCGCTCAGCAGGGCTATTATCAAAGTTGAAACAAAAACAACCAGTTCCAATCCCTGCATCAATAACCACCATTGTTATTTGGCATTTTCTTTATATAACTTATGTATATTAAAACCACAAGCGAAACGACAAGTATGATTCCTCCAATGAGCGTTACCATGTCTACATAAAACGCCGTAGTTCCGGTCTGTATATAACTGTTAACGCTTACAGTTCCTCCCAACACCATGGAATTCTGCATAAGGCCGAAGAAGTTTATGGCGAGGATAAACCATAGCAGAGACAGATATTTCGCATAGCGGTTTGATTTATAGTAAAATGCGAGCGATATTGCCAGAAGTATAACCAAACCTATAAGGTATGGAAGCCCGAATCCAAACGCATTTGAAAACATATATCCAAGCGACGAGTAAGTTGCTATGGCTATGGCCACGATTCCCAACACAGCAGCCGCTCCAGTAAACCATTTGTATTCCCTTATTCCGAATACCGTAGCTGCAAGGAATACCGAAAGCAGGGCTATGCCTATGAACATGAGTATATTGAACGAATTTATAAACAGCTTTGCAATGTTTATGGAATAAGCCGATGCGTTAATGCCTATTCCGCTTATGCCAGAATCCAATACTGATATTGCTATGAAGGCTACAAGAACTGTTGCAATGGCATACACGTGCAGGTACAGTTTCTCGGATTTTGGGTTTCCCATGTATTCGCTGTACGAAAGAAAAGCGTTTCTTAATATGAAGAATACTCCAGCAATGAGCAACGGAGCTACGTATACAGTCCCAAGGAGAAGCAAAAGTGAAGGGACTGTTGCCTCCAGATTCACCAAATAAAATACCCCGAATGTTCCTGTTACTTCCCATAATGGCATGAGGAATCTCTTTAGCCTGTCTTTATACTTGTCATATTCAAGGAACATAGTCACTGCTACGCCTGCCTCAAGGCCGAACAGCGTAAGGAAGATTGAAAAGATAAAATAATTTATTGGATACATAAAGCTCATTTGTCACACCAGTTCCTTTGTAATTGGCCTGTCCTTCAGCAGCCTTTTTATCACAAGCACAGTGAAAGGAAGCACCAGAATGTAAAATACTACGAAAAATATCGCAAGCGGTATTATCGAAGGCGAAGTGTTGGCCGCTTGGGTAACGGTCATGACGTTATAAACAATCCACGGCTGCCTCCCTAATTCGGCAGTTGCCCACCCGAGCTCTAGAAGGAAAACCGCAACAATACCTGCCAATATCAAAAGCCAAAGCAACCATCTCCTTTCGAACGGGTGCATCTTTAATATAAGCATGGCGAATATGGCTAGCATTACAATCCCAAAGCCGAATCCGAGGCCTACTATCGCGTCAAACATGAAGTGGACTATCAACGGAGGCCACGTGCTTGCTGGATATGAAGAAAGCCCGGGAACGGAACCATTCGCACTGCCTGTTGCAAGTATGCTCTGCAGGTTCGGTATGCTGGCTATAATCCCTTTTATGGTGCCGTTAGAATAAAAACCTCCAAGCAATTCCGGGGCATGCGTCTGCGGCACGAGATCCAATTCCATCGCCGCGTACTTTTCCGGTTGGAAGCTGTATAATCCTGATATTGAAAGTATCCCAGTTATAACCGCAAAAAACGTGGCTATGAGCGTAAGGCTAAATGCTATGTTCAGCCCTTTCCTGTAATGCAGCCTTTCATCCCCGGAGCTTTTCAGCATCCTGTAAGCGAAATACAATATGAATACGAAACCCCCTGCAAAATACGATGTAGAAACAACATGGGCAACCTCAACAAGTGTGGAAGGCGTCGTAAATACTGCCAACGGGTTAACATTTGTTATTAACCCGGTTTTAATATATTCGCTTATATTGAATCCAACTGGCGTATTCATGAATGCGTTCAGCATCGTTATGAACACTGCGGAAAGCACGGCACCGAGAGCAACAAGCACGCCGCTAAATGCATGCATATACTTGTTTTTGAATTTGTCCCAGGAGTAAACGTAAACGCCCAGGAATATTGCTTCAAGGAAGAATGCGAATACTTCAATGTAAATCGTTAGTATTGCCACATGGCTGACAAGCACCATGAATTTTGGCCAAAGGAAAAGAAGCTCCAATGCCACAAGAGTCCCAGAGGCAGTACCTACTGCAAAGAATATTACAAGCATAGTGGTGAGCCTTTTAGCAACCCTAATATAATACGGATCTTTTTTCTTTATGCCTACAATCTCTGCAGCTACTATTATCGCAGGCAATGCTATGCCTATCACTGCCAATATTATGTGTACCCCTAAGGAAAACCCCATAAGAAATCTGTCAAAATCCAAAACAGGTATCAAATAACCACAATGCAAAACTTTTACCTATAATGCCTTAACAATCCAACAACCATATCCCGATAGCCGATTAAAAGCCCTCGATTTCATATAAATAATAAACAATTATAAACATTATTGAGTTTAACGCTAAACACAAGTAAATAAGTCGCGTTCTGGTGTTTATTCCTAGAAATGTTATAGAAAAGGCTTAAATGCATTTGCTACACACATTTGCCTTTGCGGTTTCGATGATGAAAATATACAATGAAGGCAAGACCTGCTTGGAATCTAATCCACACTTGCACGAGCTCGAGCTCACCAAAACTGCCCTCAGGGCAACAAACGGGAAGCAGATGCTGCTTGACGGTGGTTCCGGCAAGAAGGTCCTTATACCGTCAAAACTTTCCAACTACATGAGGCCATCGATAGACATAGATATCATAATGCCGAGCGCCGATGCTTCCGCTTCATTTAAAAATATCTATAAAGACAAAATGGTAGATAGGGTAAAAGCAGTGCCTACGGAAGGCAGGATAGGGTATGATATCGTAACGTATTATTCCCCGTTTTCGGTCAACCGAGATTTAAGGTATCCTGACACTGACATTTTCACAACGGATACAGGGTTGGGCCCGATACAGTTTGGGCAGCAGCTTTTTTCAAACGCTATCGAGGTTACCCTTCCGGAAACCGGCATAATTGTAAAAGTGGCGGATATAGCATTTACTATAGCCACCAGCATAAATCCATTAGTATATACGAACATGCGTGCGCGCGGGTCATTCGTTGCCCTTTTTTCCAATCTTGATTCATTTGATATAAGCGGCGTTGCTGAAAGGACTGCCGAATATTTAGCCAGCAGCATAGAAAGGGTAAATGCAGCAGTTTCTGCGGCATACGAAAACAGCCGGCACAGCCACATCGGCTCGGATAAGAATTACAGGGAATACGAATCCATGTTGAACTCAAAAATACCCAACAGGATATCGATGATGGAAAAGAAGCTCAGCAAGATAACCCGCAATATAGGGTTAAGCGGCACCGAAGTCGGTGCAGGGCTGAAAGAGTTCACCAGTTCTTTAAAAGATGTAAAACGGATGCTGAGGCATTGAGGGTTGCAACTCAATCGATTGATTCCGCAAGCGCCTTTGCAAAATCCATAGGCCTAAAGTAATGTGGAACGTGGCCTCCGTTTTCTATCGTAATAAGCCTTGAGCCTTTTATCCCATTTAAGAACATGTCCGCATAGCCGATCGGTATGATTTTGTCATTGCTTCCCCATACAATTGTGGTCTTTGTTTTTATCTTACCCAACAAGTCGGCATCCAAGAGGTATTCAGAGTTTTCGGATTTCATTATGCTTCTCATCACGTATTCCTTATTCCCGTTTATCTCAAGGCTTTTCTTAACCATGTATTCTACAAATTTATCATAGCCTGTTTTCTTTATTTCGTCTTCCACCTCTTTCTTCAATCCCGCAGAATCTTCCAAAACAAGATTTTCAAGCCCATCCATCGTTGTGAATATACCTTTGGAGCATCCATAAGCGGCTATCCAGCCACCGTAAGAGTTCCCCACGAGCGAATATTTCCCAATGCCCAAACTGGTTTTTATTTCGGAAACGGTCTCGGCCTGGAGCTTTGGCGTGTAATCCAATTTTGGGGCGTCGGAAAGCCCATGGCCCAGCATGTCGATAAGCACTATCCCATAGCTATCGCCAATGTAAGGTATTAGCCTTTCCCAAGTCATGGTATTTGCCCCCATGCCATGCAGGAATATGAGGTTTTTTTCCTTTTCTGCGATGCCGTTTTTCAGGACATGTATCTTTCCAGCCTTGGCTTGGACAAATTCTGTTTCAAGCGATTCGTAAAGCATTGGCTCAACCATAAAAGAAATGTATTGGCCTTCCAAGCGCGGCCTCCGCAACCTCTTTTATCGATTCGCTGTACGTTGGGTGCGGATGTATCGTATCGGCTATGTCCTCGAGCGTAGCTCCCATTTCTATTGCAAGCGCGGCCTCCGCTATCATTGCGTTGGCATCCGGGGATACAACCTCTATCCCGGTAACTACGTTTTCCGAATCGTATGCTATCTTTGCAAATCCAGAGGTGGAATCCAAAGCTATAGCCCTGCCCAACGCGCTCAAAGGGAATTTTTTTACTTTTATGCCGTTTGTTTCCTCCACGCTTCCGGCTATTGCTATTTCGGGATCCGAGAATATCACTGCAGGTATTACTAGATTGTTGTAGGTGCTTCCCAACCCCGCGGCTGCTTCGGCAGCGACAACCCCCTGCCTCATGGACTTATGAGCCAGCATCGGCTCGCCTATTACGTCGCCTATGGCGTATATGTCTGGGTTAGATGTCTGCAGTTTTTCGTTTACCCTTATGAAGCCTTTATTATCCAGTTCTACGCCTGCAGTATCTAAAGACATGCCATCCGTATATGGGCTCAGACCTACTGCCACGACAACAATTTCGGCATCGACCGTATCCCCGCTTCCGAGCATAAGCTTTTCGCCAGAATAGGCTTTCACCTCAGCGTTTGCGTATATCTTTATCCCAATCCCCTGCATTCTGCTTTTTATTATGGAAACAGCCTCCCTGTCAAACTTGGAAAGCACGTCGGATCTGGCTATTATGCTCACGTTTGATCCCAGCTTGGCGTAAAGCGTGCCTATCTCTACCGAGACATATCCTGCTCCTATGATCGCCATGGATTTAGGTATGCGGTCCATCATCAATGCCTGTTTGTAATCGATTATGTTCCTGCCATTGAATTCCATCCCTTTGAGCGCCGATGGGACCGAACCTGTTGCTATTATGGCATTTTTGAATATGACTTCGGTGCCATCGGTAACCTGTATCCTGTTTTTTTCTATGAATGTGGCTGCACCTTTCAAAACGTCTATCTTATTCTGCTTGCAAAGGAAGGCTACGCCCCTTTCCAATTTTTCCGAGACACCCATGCGCCATTCCAGCATTTTCCTTGCATCTACTGTTACATTTTCGGCATTGATGCCGAATTTTTGCGAGTGCATTGCGTCGTACGCTATGTTGGATATGTGTATTAGCGTTTTTGACGGTATGCAGGCATAGTTCAAGCAGTGGCCTCCGAGCTTCTCCTTTTCTATGAGCGCTACGCTTTTGCCGAGCTCTGCGGCCCTTATAGCGGCAGTATATCCGCCAACCCCGCCCCCTATTACTGCAATATCAACCTCTTCAGGTACCTCGCCCATTACCATGCCAACACCTTAAAGCATATCCAGGAATTCGGGGTCTTCAAGGTAGCTCTTTATCGAATTCCCGAATTTTACGGCTTCGGCGCCATCTACAACCCTGTGGTCGAATGTCACAGTGAAAGGCAGAACCTTTCCAGCTACTACCTTTCCATTTTCGACTACCGGCATATCGCGAACCATCGTAACCCCCAATATTGCCACATCTGGGTAATTTATCATAGGTATTGCAAGGAAACCGCCGCCCAAGCTTCCAACATTGGTTATTGTGAAGCTGGTGTCCTTCATTTCGCTTATAGATATGGTCTTGTCCAAGACCTTCCTGTGGAGCTCGTTTATTTCAGAGGCTATTTGCATTATGCTTTTCTTGTCGCAGTCCCTTATCACTACGACCTTGAGCCCGTCCGGTGCTTCAGCAGCTATCCCTATATTATAATACTTTTTTATTATGACCTCCTGCGCGTCCCTGTCATAGCTCGCATTGAATCTTGGGTTTTCTTTCAAGGCCTCGACTGCCGCCTTGATTATGAAAGGGAGGTATGAAAGCTTAACGTTGAGCTGTTTCAACATCCTGCCTTTTTCCCTTTGCACTATCGAAAACAGGGCATTTGCGTTTATAAGGTCCATATGCGACGCCCTTGGCATCTGCCATGACATTTCCATGTTTTTTGCTATGGCCTTTCTGGTCTGCGACAAAGGCACCCTTTCGGTATTTCCGGTTTGGTTTTGCTCCTGCTTGGGCTGTGTTTGAGCGGCCGTGCTTCCAGATGGCTTTGCATAACTCCTTACGTCGGCTTCGGTTATCCTGCCTCCGGGCCCTGACCCCTTTACGGACTTTATGTCTACGCCTAGCTCTTCGGCCAAATGCCTTACTGACGGAGGTGCCAATATCCTTCCTTTTTGCACAACGTCGTTTTTCGGCACGCTGGCTTTCGGCTGCTGCAGCGCCTTCGCCGTGCTTTTGTCCTTTCCAACCGCGCCGTTCCCGTTTGCATCAGAATCAGCAAGTTCCTCCGCCGTTCCTATATATGCCATCACGTCGCCGACCTTTACGTCTGCCCCTTCCTTGGCGATTATCTTTATATTACCTGAGCTCGGTGCAGGTATGCTGACTACTGCCTTGTCCGTTTCAACCTGTGCGACGGCTTGATCCTCTTTTACCGCATCTCCGTTCTTTACGAGCCATTTTTCTATATGCCCTTCCGTTATGCCTTCGCCTATATCAACAAATTTTATGGTTTCCATTGAAGCCACCTACATTTTCAGCAACTCGTCTATAGCTTCTCCGACCCTTTTTTCGTTAGGCACATAATAATTCTCATATCCTGGCATTGGGTATGGCAAGCTTGGCGCAGCTACCCTAACTATAGGGGCGTCTATGTCGTATATCGCCTTTTCAGATATTATTGCAGATATTTCAGCTCCGACTCCGAAACTTAGCGGCGCCTCATGCACTATTATGACCTTTCCGGTTTTTTGCGCGCTTTCGACTATGGCCTCTTCGTCAAGCGGGTTTATTGTCCTTAAATCAACCACCTCGGCGCTTATTCCGGGGCGTTTTTCGAGCGCCTTTTCGACAACATTGACCATTGTTCCGTATGTTATTACGGTTAGGTCGTCACCTTCGCGCAACACATTGGCTTTTCCTATGGGAACCTCAAACATCTCGTCAGGAACGTCTTGCTTGAAAAGCCT
>JAMCYO010000017.1 GCA_023473395.1 Candidatus Martarchaeota archaeon
TTCAAACGGCGCCGTAATAGGCTCCGAGACAACGGGCTTTGAAATCGCCAGGATAACGGAAGCACTTAAAATAGACGATTAAAAAGGTGTAATAATGGAATACATTGTAAGGGGAAAAATAAGGAAGACTCCAAGCACGAAGTTCGAGCTGAGGATAAGCGCGCAAAGCGAGAAGCATGCACGCGAGGCCGCCATAGTGAAGATAGGCGCAAAGCAGGGGCTTAAGAAAAACCTAATAGAAGTAAAAGAGGTAGTTGAAGCCAAATAACGGGTGTTATGATGGCGCAATCCGAAGGCGAAAGCCTGGAAGAGGCCGTACAGAACCTGCAGTACATGCAGCAGCTTTATCAGAACCAGTACACTGAGCTTAGCAGGGAAATAAACTCGATAATAGGATACGTTAACGAGCTAAACGCCTCGAAGGAATCTCTCGAGAAATTCGAAAAACTCAAGAATTCCAATTCTCTTTCGCCGATAGGCAGTTCCGTATTCGTGCACTCAAAAATATCCGATTCCGAAAACGTTCTAGTATCGGTCGGCGCAGGCTACTTGGTCGAAAAAGATGCGAAAGGCGCATCAGACTACATATCTTCCAGGATCGAACTCCAGACTAAGAACATGCAGGAACTGATAAAGGCGCGCAACAAGACCGAGGATGCATTGTTCGATCTTGCTGCCAAGCTCGAGAAACTTTTGAAACAGGCATAAAAATGTTCGACTCGCTAAGGAAAAAGATATCAAACGCGATAAATTCCATTACAAAAAGCGAGAGCGAAGAAAAACCGGCAATCGAAGCCGAACAGGAAAAAGAAACAAACCAAACTTCTGAAACTACTATGCAAGAGAGTACGGAATCTAATAACAACGAGAAAGCAATGGGGTCTGCCGAAACAGAATCTATTACGGAAGTTATGCCTGTCGAAGAAGAAACTGAAAAAATAGCTGAAGAAACAGGAACGGAATCGTATGCCAACAGCAATCTGCCTGTTGGGGAAAAAGGGACTAAGCAAAAAGAAGCAATAACAACCGGAAAACCAGGATACCAAGCTCAAAACAAGCCAAACACTAAAAATTCCGATATAAAATTGTCGTTTTCAACCAAATTAAAAAGCGTTTTTTCCAAAGAAGTCAGCCTCGGGAATGCAGAGGTGGAAAAGTTCACGTCGGAACTGATGGTTACAATGTTGCAGTCCGACGTATCATATTCGACTACTGAAAAATTCATAGAGTCGCTCAAATCCACGCTTCTTTCCTCGAAGTTCAGTTCAAGGGAAATAAAGCAGGGCATATCCGATTGCGTCAGGTCAGAACTAGGCAAGGTGCTCCAGCCTGGCAAGCCAAAACAGCAGCTTTTGGAGATAATAAAATCAAAACTCGGTACGGGCATGAGCCCGGTGTCGGTAATGTTCCTAGGTCCAAATGGTACGGGAAAGACCACGACAATGGCAAAGATCGCGTACCTGCTTAAGCAGAACGGCATAAACGCTGTATTTTCAGCAAGCGATACGTTCAGGGCCGCCGCAATCGAGCAGACAGCCTATCATGCGGAAAAGCTCGGTATTCCTGTCATAAAAGGCAGCTACGGAGCCGACCCTGCAAGCATAGCCTTCGACGCCATACAATATGCCAAAGCACATTCGATAGGCGTTGTGCTTATAGATACTGCCGGAAGGCAGGAGACAAACAAGAACCTGCTGAACGAGATTAAGAAAATGGAAAGGGTGGCAAAACCCGACATCACAATATACATAGGCGAAAGCACTGCCGGAAACAGGATTGCCGAACAGGTATCGGAATTCCTGAAATACATAAAAATCGACGGCATAATACTTACCAAACTCGATTGCGACGCCAAGGGCGGCAACGCGATATCGCTTTCAGACGTTACCGGCCTGCCAATCTTCTTTTTCGGCACAGGGGAGAGCTACGAATCCTTGATACCGTTCGACCCTTCATTCATAATAGACTCGCTAGTTCCCAACTGAAAATTCTGCAACAGTTTTAAAAGGATTATTTGAGAATAGGATTTGATTCTTATGGACGCCCGTCTTTCCGGCATAGAAGACCAGATACTAGACAAACTCGTAGGCAGGTTCGTAAACGTTGAAAAGACCGACAGGAGGAACGAACTTATAAAGCTCACTGCGAAGGAGATACTTCCCGACATAAGCGAAGAAGACGTAAACACAATAATAAGCGACATAAACGATCTGTCCCCCATAGACGAACTGATGAGGGACGAGTCCATAGAAGACATAATGATAAACAACACAAAGAGCGTATTCGTCTATGATTCAAAGGAGGGCCAAAAACGCCTAGATACAAAATTCGAGGACAAGGAAAAGCTTTCAAGGTTTGTAAATAAGCTCAAGCTGTACGCGACGAACGAAACCGCGAAGGGCAACATACTGGACGTGCATACCCCCTCCGGAAGCAGGGCAAACATAGTCTCGTCTCCTTTGGGCTTCGACATAACGATAAGGAACTTCAAGTCCACGGCGCTGAGCATAATAGACCTGATAAATTCGGGAACCTTGGACTACAGCATAGCCTCAAGGTTATGGCTTTACATGGACGGGTTCAAGGTAAGGCCAGCCAACCTGCTCATAGCCGGAATGCCGGCAGCAGGAAAGACAACGCTGCTCAACGCTCTGTTCTCCTTCATGAGGCCTGAGCAGAGGGTAGTTACAATAGAGGAAACCTACGAACTAGACACATCTACGCAGGACAATTGCGTAAGGCTAGAGACAAGCGAAGACATGCCAATGGTGGAACTGGTAAAGAATGCGCTCAGGATGCGCCCAGACATGATAATAATAGGAGAGGTCAGGGGCGAAGAGGCAAACGACATGATAACGGCCATGAATATAGGCAAGATTTGCATGGGCACGATACACGCCTCATCTTCAAGGGATATAATAAACAGGCTTCAGCACTCGCCGATGAATGTGCCCAAGGACATAATATCAGTCATAGATGCCCTTATAGTGCTTTCTCAGGTCTACGAAAACGGGGTGCCGCACAGAAAAGTGGTGCAGATATCGGAACTCGCTGGCCTGGAGACTCAGATACTGCTCTCGGACCTCTACAAGCTCGATTACAAGACGCACAAGGCATCCGCGATACTGCCAAGCGTCACCTACAGGGATACGCTTTCCACGCTCATAGGCGTGCCTCCCCCGGACATACTTGCAGAGGAAAACGTCAGGGCGATGATCTTGGCGCAGCTCAACAAGCTCGGAAGAAGGGACATAAGAAGCATAAACGAAGTGGTAAGGGATTATTACACTGATCCAGATGCTGTGCTGGCCAAGCTAGGCTTGGGTAACCTTCACGCAGTTGTGCGTGTTTGAGCCTGTTCCTGGCTCTGGTTGAGCAGGGAATATATGCTGTCTATGTGCGATGCCAGGAGCTCGCCCTTGTTCGTAAGCTTTATCATCTTGTCCTTTCCGTGCTTCTGGCTTTCCACTATGCCTTTGCTTTCGCATTCCCTTATAAAATTGCATACGTGAACGTACGTCGATCCAGTTTTTCCAGCAAGCTCACCTATGCTCCAGTCTTTCGTTTTGTCCCTTAGGCACATCAAGACATCGGCCTGCTTTGCCCTTAATATGGGTGTCGAATCCATTAAATCGCCAGCTAATAATATTAATTAAAAACCATTTTATATAAATCTTACTTTCCAATAATAAAAAGCATATTTTGCGAAGTTTAAGAGGGTGTACTCTTTCCATGGACTCTAATACCGAGAAAAAGAGATATGGCAAGCTTGCAATAGTCACTACGTCCACTGGCGCCATACTGATTATAATATCGATAATACGCGGCGCAATGATGGTTGTCGCGTTCGCCAACGGCATACCTGTGCATACCATAAGGGACGTCAGCCTTAGCGTGCTGAACATCGCGTTCGATTTCGTCATACCATTTGTGGGTGGCATAATACTGGTGGCTGCTGGGATGGCGCTTCTGGAAATAGAATACAAATCGATACGCACGAGGAGCCGTGAAGAAATGAAGAGGACCGCAAGGAGCAGGGAAATCCGCATAACCGGGAAAATGCTCAGCGACAACGACAGGGTCGTTTTGGGCCTGCTCTCGAAAAATGGCTCTATGCTGCAGTCAGAAATAGTGGTGATGAGTGGGTTTTCTAAGGTAAAGGTGCACAGGATAATAAGGAAGCTCGAGAACATAAACATAGTCAAGTCGACGAGATTCGGCATAACGAACAAGGTCATGCTCGTCGGTGACAAGAATTACGAATTGAGGAAGAAAGCATAAAGCTATTAAATTAATCCGATGATATATATTTAAGGCGCCAAGGTGTAAAAATGGTAAAGTTCATAATAGGAAGGCAACTCGTAGGGAAAAAGGTTGTGACCAACGACGGATTCGATGTCGGAAGGTTTGTCGACGCGGACATAAGTCCGGTAACAGGGAAGATAAACGCTTTCATAGTCGAGCCTAACATGGACAGCAACATAGCGAACAAGTTGAAAATAGACAGCGGGCAGCTCAAGGTCCCGTACAACGCCGTGCAGGCAGTGAACGACTACATAATAATAGACAGGAAGTCGATGTAACTGCGGGTGTTCAAATAATAATCTGCGGCGGCGACGAGGCCGGTCGCGGCGCCCTTATCGGCCCACTTGTCATATCCATAGTTGCTGTAACCAAGGGATATGAGCATAGGCTATCCGAGATAGGCGTTCGCGATTCAAAGCTTCTATCGCCAAAGCGCAGGTCTGTGCTTTTCGGTTCCATATTTGAAATCGCTGCAGAGGTAAAGACAGGCATAATAACGCCAGAAGAGATAAACGAGGCCATGCAGAAGGGCATATCCCTCAACGAGCTCGAGGCGATACATTTTGCCAAGCTTCTCGATTCGATGAGCTCTGATGTGAGGTCTTTTTATCTGGATTCTCCTGACGTGATAGCGGAGAAGTTCGGTTTGAGGCTCAAAATGCTTTCGTCAAAGCCGACAAGGGTAGTAGGCATAAAAGCAAGGAAGGAAGAGCTCCAGTCCAAGCCGATAAAGCTCATAGCTGAGCACAAGGCTGATGTAAAATACCCCGTGGTTTCCGCAGCGAGCATAATAGCGAAGGTCACGCGCGACGAGGAAATACGCAAGCTGGAGAAAAAATTAAAGGTCCCTATAGGTTCAGGGTACCCTTCCGATTACAAGACCATAGAAGCGGTGCGCAAGCACCTTAAAACAGGTAAGCTTTCAGGGCACCTCCGCATGCACTGGAAGACTATGGAGAACATAAAGCAAATGAAAATGTCTAACTTCTACTGATGCTAACCTATTTATACAAAAAGCAGCAAATCTAATCAAGGATCTGTAGCGTAGTTTGGATAGCGCACCCGGCTTCGGACCGGGCGGTCGCGGGTTCAAAATCCATGCAAGAACTCTTGCATGAATGAAAATCCCGCCAGATCCGA
>JAMCYO010000003.1 GCA_023473395.1 Candidatus Martarchaeota archaeon
GTTTTCCAAGAGAACTCTAGCCCCTTGTTGTGCGCCGACTCCTCGAGCGCCTTTATGCTGGGGTTTTGGGCAAGGTCCGCTAGGTTTACCTCCTTAAGATCGAGCTTTACCTTGTTGGCCTCGAGTTTCGCGGCGTCGAGCACCTGCATTATTATCAGCATAAGCCTATCGGCCTCGTCAAGTATGGTTCCTATATATTCCTTCTGCTCGGGCTGAAGTTCGCCGAATTCGCCCTGCTGCAGGAGCTTTGAAAAGCCCTTTATATTCGTAAGAGGGGTCTTGAGCTCGTGCGATATGTTATATATGAACTGCGATTTCAGGTCGCTAGTCCTCTTAAAGTTTATCGCTTGGCTCTCAAGCCTTTTCATCTCGTTTTCCATTTCCGTTATCTTGCGCTTCGTCTGGAGCTCCTTTATCATTATCGCGTAGAAATAGGAGTTGCCGTCGAAGAAAAGCCTTACTGAATGCGTCCCTGGCAATATGTCGGAATTGCTCTTCTTGAGGTTGACGTAAGTGCCGTCTACGCGGCCACCTCCTTTGACGTAGGATATGTCCCTGTCAAGCGTATCCTCCTCGTAATAAAGCGAACGCACGTCCTTGCCTACCAACTGCTCCTTCTTGTACCCCAGAAGCTGCTCTGCCGGAAGGTTTGCATCCTGTATTATTCCGTTCTGGTCGACTATAAGCGTTATGTCGGAGGTCACGTTTATGAAGTCCTTGAGGTTTCCCGAAAGCGTTTTTACCGAATCCTCAAGCTCCGAGCTTAGCATGAGGCACATGTATCCGAAGGCAGTTTTCGAAACCGAGAGGTATACCTTTTCGGGGTAACCTTCGAGATTGGCTTCGGTCTTTATGAAAGCCCTTCCATTTGAGTTCAGTGCAGACTCAAGTTCCTTATAATCCTGCGAAGGTATTATGCCAGAAAGTTTCATGCTCTTCAAGTCAAGCGTGCCTATGTCGTCCCATTTTCCGAGCTTTCCGAAACCTCCCATGACGCCAAGTCTGCTGTCAAGGCTCAAAGCTACGACTTTGCCTGAGCCCTCGATGCTGCCGCTCAGCCCATCAAAAAGTTCTGCATTGCTTATATCCACCAAGGAAACGAATGCCGTGCTCTTGCTTATCATAATGCAATAGACCTCAAAAACGCGCTTCTCGCCAGAAACGTCTATCACTTTCTTCATCGGCACTCCAGGCTTGAGCTCTTTAATCTCGGCGAATCCGTTCCCCAAAACCTGCTTTATGCTTGCAGTAGGGTTCTGGCTTAACCTGAAAAGCGCCATTGCCTTTTTGTTGAGCTTGAGTATCTTGTCAGTATGCGACACTATCATGTTTGCGTTCGGGCCCCCGAAGGCCGAATCGAAATACACTGCGAGGTTCTTGCTCCTGGCAGATTCGGAGGAGTAGCTGAGCGCCAGCCCCATGAACGCCGCGCCTATGGAAAGGCTGTTGAGCACGTCATTGCTGAATCTGTTTTCTATCTTAGAGAGCAGTTCCAATACCCCTATGGTCCTGCCTCCGACCATGAGCGGCATCACCGCGCAGCTAGCATATCCTAGGTTCTTGTAATCTATGAGCTGCGGGAACTCGGAATATTCGCTGAGCTGGTTGTCTACGTAAGCCTTTTTCGTGTTGGCTACGTATCCGTATATGCCTCCGTTTCCCTCGTTAAACGATTCCGTGCGCTTGACGCTGGACGAATCTATTCCGAAGACCTCCTTCACGCTTTTTGCGAACCCCTCCACGGCTTCTTTTTCGCTGTATTGCGAAACCGCAAGCGGAAGCAGGTCGTATAAAAATTTCTCAAGGACTATGTTTTCAGACATGCTCCCAATCGCCAGTTTATAATTAATTCATAAGTTATTTAATTCTGATTTGAGATTGGTTATTGGCGTTGGACGTGTACAAGAAACTTGTGCATGCGAATGCCGCGCAAAGGCGTTCCGCCCTTGCCGGGCTTGAAAGGGCCTCGAAGTATTTCGAGAGGGCCAAGGAGCTCGCAAGGCTCAGGCGCAGGTATGAGGCAGGGGTATTCTACGCGAAGGCGCAAAGGCTCCTGAAGGCAATATTGCGCAGGAACGGAGTGAGGGACCAAGAGATGGAAACTGGTAGGGAAATACGGGAAATAACGGACGAGCAAATAACAAGGCTCATGGAAAGGGCGTGGCAAAGCATGAATGCGTGAGATAATGGCTTCGGCTTTATATCTTTCTAGTTAAAACACTCAATCTGTAAGGTGAATTCTTGGAAATCAAAGAGCTATTCGAAGGCGTATTCTTGATAGACGGCAAGCTCGCGACCGAAAACATGGTCAAAGGCTCGAAAGCCTACAGCGAGGAGCTGCTTGCGGTCGGCAACAAGGAATACAGGCTTTGGAATCCCTACAGAAGCAAGCTTTCTGCCGCCATAATGAACGGCATGAAGAACATGCACATAAAAAAGGGCTCGAGCGTGCTATACCTCGGCGCTGCAACGGGCACTACCGCCAGCCACGTCAGCGACATAGTGGGCCCAAAAGGTTCTGTCTATTGCATAGAGCTTTCCGATCGCAACATGAGGCAGCTCCTAGGCGTGTGTGAAAAGCGCAGGAACATGCTTCCCATACTTGGGGATGCGGGCGAGACTTCTAAATATTCGGAGTATGTGGGCGAATGCGACGTGATATACCAGGACGTATCTGCGAGGGACCAGTCCGGCATACTGCTCGAGAATTCCAAATTCCTCAAAAAGGGGGGCTTTGCCTACTTCATAATAAAATCGCAGAGCGTGGACGTGAGCAAAAAGCCATCAGAGGTTTTCGAGAGCGAACTTTCCAAGGTGTCGCAACAATACGAAATAGTCGAAAAGGTCAATATAGAACCCTACGACGAACTACACATGTTCGCGGTTTTGCGCAAAAGATAAATAGGGTTCAAAGCAATTAATACTGGTGATTGGATGGACGCAAGGATGGCGATACGGTCCGCTTCGAAATATGCCTCAACAGGAATGCTCATAACGTGCCCGTATTGCGGATCCGATACCGTAAGCACAATGGACCATTGCGTATGCTCATGGTGCGAAGCGCTGATACATGCAAAGATGTCTGCTCCAAAGCCGCAACAGCCAAAGGACTCAGTGCGTTCACTCTGCGATGCAAAAGCTTACGATAAAGCAGTGGCGCTTTGCGATGCAATGTACTCGAATTCCAAAAGCCCATGGCTAACCTACCTTAAGGGGATAGTATTATTGAGCGCATCCAACAACGAGACGTCGCTAATAAGCTATGACAAGCCCGGCTTTATGGAAGAAAACGCCGAACACAGGCGCAATGCGTCGAAGCTGTACGCCGACGCAAGGTTGGCGCTTTACAAGTCCGTTTCGGATGCAGGAAAGATTTCGGCAGATTCGCAGGCGCTCGATACCACATTCCTGCAGTTCATGGCAAGCGCGAAACTGAAGGACGTCACCGCGGCAAAGCACTACCTTAACGATCTTTCAAGCATGAAAAGCAAGATGTCGACAGACTATGCAAAAATGGTTCTTTTCAGGGACGTCGGCCAGTACGAAAAATCGCTGGACCACGCCACCTACCTTATGGAAAAGTCCAATTTTTCGGTATGCTCGCTCTACTATGCATCGCTGGCGCTCCTGAAGCTGAAAAAGCTTTCAGACGCGAAATTCGCGATAAACGAGGCGATAAAATACATATCAACGCCATCGGCGATTGCGTTGCATTCCGAGATAGAAAACTTCGGAAAAATAGAGGACTGACTATTTGGTCATAAATATCAGCCTTGCAGGATTCTTGCTGTCCACCGTGGCAAAGCCGAATCTCTCAAGCTGCACGCATTCGTGCATGCTCAAGCTTTCGAAATAAGGTTCAATAAAACCGTTTACGGTATCAATGCTGTCTTCGATGAAATTGCCTTCCTTGTCGGATGGGCTCCGCGGAATAGGCGCCGTTATCCAAACCTATCCTTACTACTCCTATGCCCTTTAGCCTTACGCTTTTGCCCTTGTATTCCAAGGCGTCCTCATTGTTTATCATTACGGATTTTCCAACGGCGTAACTTCTGGATCCCAAATCCCTGTTGCTAGGGTGCAACGGTATCTCTATTTTTCCTATTTCGTTTTTGAACGACAATCTCTGCGGTTCAGTTACAAAAAACAGCCTCTTGGCGATTGGGTCGACAATCTTCTTGTTTTCATCAAGCAGCATAGAAAGCCTCATCGTGCTGTCAACTTTGCTCATCCCCTGCCTCAACACGAACTCTCTTATGGCCTGCGGCACTATGCCCCTTCTCCTGAGCGCAGCTATCGTTACCAACCTGGGGTCGTCAAATCCCTGCAGCAATCCCTTGCCTATAAACTCTACGAGCTTCCTTTTCGAGGTTATGTTTCCTTCTATGTTGAACCTGGCCTCGAGGTGCAAGCGCGGAATCCTAAGCCCAAGCGAACCGAGT